>CANJCM010000011.1 GCA_947472765.1 Opitutia bacterium | reverse complement strand
TTGTCGCCCAATATATGTCTGGGGCGCGCCCGCGGCGCCCCCCGACGACGAGAGACGATCCGATTTCGTCGGAGCGCGCCTCGTGCGCGCCTTGATTTCAGGCCCGGCGAAAAGGGTGGACCGGGCGTGGACGAGCCCCGCCCCTACGAAACGCCTTGCCGATCAGGCCCGGCGGCGAGCGCCGGCCGTACATTCGATTGCTTCGGGGACCCAATCCAAAATCGAGAATCCAAAATCGAAAATTCAGAAACTCAGCCCCGATCGCTTTCCTCGCGCTCGACCGGCTTGATCTTGGTGGGCCGCGGCTGATTCGCCTGATCGTTCATGAACGCGATCAGGCGGTCATTGAAATCGCGGGCGGGATCGTGGCCCATGCGCTTCAGGGCCTGGGTCAGCGCTGCCACCTCGACGAGGCGCGCGATATCGCGGCCGGGGCGGACGTAGAGTTCGATGTGCGGGAGCCGCTTGCCGAGGATCTCGTAGAAATTCTCCTCGAGGCCGGTGCGCTCCTCGACGGCGTCAGGCGTCCACTCGCGGAGGGAAATCACCATGTCGATCCGCTTCTCCAGCCGGACGCATTTCACGCCGAACATTTCCGCGATGTTGATGATGCCGATGCCACGGCACTCCATGTAGCCACGGTTGAGCGGGCGGCTCGACGCCATGAGTTCACGTTCGTCGAGCAGCTTGATCACCGTTAGATCGTCGGCCACGAGCGAGTGGCCGCGCTCGATCAGGGCGAGGGCGCATTCGCTTTTGCCGACGCCGGAGTCGCCGCGGAGCATCACACCGACGCCCTTGATATCGAGGGTGGTGGCGTGCTCGGTGCCGGCCGGGGCGAACTCGTTGTCGATCGCGAGCGTCGCGAGATTGATCCAATTCATCGTGATCATCGACGTGCGGATGATCGGGAGATGCATGGCGGTCGCGACCTGCATCATGGCGTCCGTCGGCTGGAAATTCCGCGTCAGCGCGATGCACGGAATGCCGCGCTTCACCATCCGTTGCAAAATCTGCACCTGCTGCGCCTGCGACATCGTCTTCAGGTAGGTCATCTCGGCGGCGCCGAGGACCTGGATGCGGCGATGCGCGAAATACTTGAAGAAGCCCGTCAGCGCCAGGGCCGGCCGGTTGATGCTGCCTTCATGGATCAGCCGGTGGAGGCCGTCCTGGCCCGTCACCAGTTCCATCTTCAGGTTTTCGCGGTAGGTCTCGAAGAAGTGGGCGACCGTGATCCCGTGGATGGCTTTCTGCATGGGATTTCTGCGCCGACTAGAGTGCGTTACGAACGGGACGTGGAGCTAAATCTTTCCGCGCGCAGAAATCCTAAAGATCGAATCCCTCTCCCAAATAGAACTTCCGGGCCTGTTCGTCGCGGATCAGGAAGTCGCCGGTGCCTTCGCTGAGCACCTTGCCGCGGTGGATGAGATAGGCGCGGTCCACGATGCGCAGGGTCTCGCGCACATTGTGATCGGTCACGACTACGCCGATCCCGCGGGACTTGAGCTGCAGGACCATCTTCTGCACCTCGGCCACGGAGATAGGGTCGATGGCGGCAAACGGCTCGTCCATCAGCAGGAACTTCGGCTCCGAGACGAGCGCGCGCGCGATTTCGAGGCGACGGCGCTCGCCGCCGGAAAGCGTGTAGGCCTTCTGCTTTGCGAGGTGCGCGAGATGCAGTTCCTCGAGATGGGTCTGCACGCGCCGGGCCCGCTCGCCCCGCGGCACCCCGATGGCTTCGACGATCGCGAGGATGTTCTGCTCGACCGTGAGCTTGCGGAAGACCGACGCCTCCTGGGGCAGGTAACCGATCCCGTGGCGGGCACGCTGGTGCATGCGCAGACGGGTGATGTCGACGCCGTCGAGGCACACGCGGCCGTCGGTGGCGGGGACGAGTCCGACGACCATATAGAACGTCGTGGTCTTGCCGGCGCCGTTGGGTCCGAGCAGTCCGACGACCTCGCCGGCGCGGAAGCGCAGGTTCACGCCATCGACGACCCGGCGCGACCCGTAGGACTTGGCCAGGTCCTGGGTGATGATTTCGGAAACAGCCGGAGCGCTCATTTCGGCGCCGGGGCCCCGGGAACGGTCACGCTCGGCGGCGGGGACTTCGGATCGAAGCCGAGATCGCGAATCGGCGGCGCGGTGATCTTCACGTTCTTGCCCGTGACCTGGCGCTCCTTGCGGAGCAGCACGAGGGGATCGCCGGTCGCGGTCGTGCCGTTGCCGTGATCCGTGACGACGGGGTTGCCGGTCAGGGTGATGCGATCCTCGCGCGGGCGAACCTCGGCCCGGGCGCAGGTCGCCTCGCGTTCGCCCTGCACGATGTGAACGCGGCCGACGGCGATGAGGGACTTGAACCGGTCCTGCTTGCCGACGGTGTCGTCCTTCTCGCCGACGCGCGCGGAGATGACCTCGAGATGATCGCAGGTGAGACGCAGTCCGGTGCCGGTGACGGTGACGCGACCGTCGAAGATCGACGTCGTGTCCGTGTCCGTGCTGCTCATGTCGAAGCTGTCACTCGTGATGACGGTCGGCTGGTTTTCGGCCGCGCCGACGGCGGCGGCGAGCAGGAGCGTGGCCCAGAGGCAGGCGAACAAACGGAGGAGGGTGGGCGACGACATCAAAGCGGAAGTTTCAGCGGTGCTTGATAAACTACCCGCACGTTTTTCCGGATGGAAACTTTTTTCCCGGCGTGCTCGTACGTCCAGTCCTGTCCGGTGACCTCCAGTTCGTCCCGAATCGCTCGCACGCCGTCCGTGCCGGTGGCGCGGCTCTCCTTCGGGAAGAAGGTGGCGGCGTGGCTCAACAGCACAGTTTCGACCCGGGCCGACGCATCGCCGGAAAAGACCGTGATATTGAGGTCAGTGACCGCGATGCCACCGCCCTCGCCGGGTTTCACCGTGGAGCCCCGCAGCGTCAGGGACCGGAAGCCGTCCGCGTCCGTGAAGATCGGCAGCACCCAGTTCACCGCGGGATTTGTCGTCGGATCGGCGTCTCCCGCGAAAAGCAGCGGCCCCAGCACGGGCAGGAGCAACAGCCCGGCGCGCCCGGAGATCCGGCGGAAGGAAGGACGGGCGGCGTTCATCGGGACTTCGACCGCGCGGAGGGCGATTGGCTCCGGGAAGTTTTCTCGGGCGTGCGACTGGCCAGCAGGGCGTCACAGATTTCACGGACCGCGCCGTGCCCGGCCTCGCGGGTGGTAACAACGTCGGCAGCGGCCAGCACGGAGGGCATGGCCCCGGGCGGCGCGATGCCGATGCCCGCCCACTCCATCGCGGGAACGTCGATGACGTCGTCGCCCATGTAAGCGCACTGCGCCTCCGTGAGCCCGAGTTCCGCGGCGAGTTCCTGCAACGCGGTGATCTTGTCGATGCGGCCCTGGACCACGCGGGTGATGCCGAGTTCCTGCGCCCGCGTCGTCGTGGCGGGCGAAGGCCGGCCGCTGATCCAGGCGATGGCGACATCGGTCTTCCGGAGCGTCGCGAGACCGAGACCATCGAGAATGGAGAAAAATTTCGCCTCCGCGCCGGCGGACGAAACGAGCACGCGTCCGTCCGTCAGCACGCCATCGACATCCATCGCGAAAAGACGGATCCCGGCCCAGCGGGCCGGGGAGATTGCCGAGTGGCGAATGCCGAGTGCCGAATTCTTTGCCGCCGATCGTTTCGCGTTTCGTGGGTTACTCATTTGGCCCCCGGGCTGGGAAGTCGGCATTCGGAATTCGGCAATTGGCACTCTCAGCCCATCCACGCCGAAATCCGATCGATGATCTTTTCCTTCGTGGGCCGGAAGGCCTGCTCGAGTTCGGGCGCGAAGGGTACCGGCAGGTCGAGGGAAGCGATCCGCAGAGGCGCGGCCTTGAACGACGCGAAGTGATCCTCGGTCAGCCGCGCGACGAGTTCGGCGCCGAAGCCGTGCGTGCGGCGGCCTTCGTGGATCACGATGAGCCGGCCGGTGCGAGCGACCGAGGTGCGGATGGAATCGAGATTGAGCGGGGAGAGGGCGCGAAGATCGAAGAGATCGAAGGTGGTTTCGTATTCGTCCGCGAAGTAGGCGCAGACCTCGTCCGCGAGATGGGCCATCTCACCATACGTCACGATCGTCGCGTAGTCACCCGAGCGCCGGAGCTTCGGCTGCCAGACCTCGCGGTAGTTCGGATCCCAGACGACGGGTCCGCGGCCGCGCCGGTAGAGACCCTTGTGCTCGAAAAGCAGCACGGGGTTGTTGTCCTCGTACGCGGCGAGCAGGGCGTTGAACGCGTCCTGCGGCGTGCTCGGGTAGAGCGCCTTGAGTCCGGGGATGGCGAGGAGGAAGGATTCGAGTTCCTGGGAGTGAAACGAGCCGAGCGTCAGTCCGCCACCGCACGGCAGCCGGAGCACGAGCGGACAGGCGGCGCCAGAGCGGAAGTGCATCGTCGCGGCGTTGAGCAGGACCTGGGTGGCCGCCTCGGTGATGAAGTCGGCGAACTGGAACTCCTCGATCGGCCGGTGACCGTTGAGCGCCAGGCCGATGGCGTAGCCCGTGCAACCGCTCTCCGCCAGCGGCGTGTTGAAGACGCGTGGCCGGCCGAAATCCTTGAGCAGGCCCTCGGTCACGCGGAACGCGCCACCATAGGTCGCGATGTCCTGGCCGAGGATCAGTGACTCGGGCCGCTCGGTGAGAATCTTGCGCAGGCCCACGTTCAGCGCCTGGGCGAACGTCATCGATCCTGCGTCCTTCGCCGCGGCCGAGCCCGGGGCGGAAAAGACGGCGGGCACGACCGGTTGCCAGGGCAGGGGAGGCGAGGCCGGCGCAAAGAGATCCGCCTCCATGCCCTTGGGATCGGGCCGCGGGGTGGCGAGCGAGACCTTGACGCAGGCCTCGAGGAACTCGTTGAGGTCGGCTTCGACGGCCGCGACTTTCTCCGGATCGAGCTGGGCGCGGAACCGCGGCAGCGGATCACGGGCGAAGAACGCTTCGCTCTCGCCGGGCTGCAGGTACTCGCACGTGTCGTAGGCGGCGTGACCGCGCAGCCGGAGCGTGGCGACCTCGATCAGGAGTGGACGCTGGGCGGAGCGGACCTCGTCAATCGCGGCCCCGAGGGCGCGCAGCGTGCCCATGGTGTCGCTGGCGTCCAGGCGGAATCCCTCGATGCCGTAGCCGGCGGCACGGCGCCAGAGTTCGCTGCCCGCGGCGTATTGTTCGGAGACGGGGGTCGAGTAGGCGTAACCGTTGTTCTCGACGATGAAGAGGACGGGGAGCGAGAGGAGCGCGGCGAGATTGAGCGATTCATGGACGTCGCCCGTGCTCGACGAGCCGTCGCCGAAGATCGCGAGCCCGATGGCCGGGTGACCGCGGCGTCGCTGGGAGTCGGTGGCGCCGGCCACATTGGACAGCATCGCGCCGAGATGGCTGATCATCGGCAGCGAACGGTTCGCCGGATCGCCGTGATGGATGTTGCCCTCGCGCGCCTTGGTCGGGCTGCCGGCGTTCGCGAAATACTGGTTGAGATGATCGCAGAGGTGGCCGCTCCAGACGAGATGGCCGCCGAAGCCGCGGTGCGAAAAGGACACGACGTCGATCGCCTTGTCCGTCAGGAGGGCGAGCGGGACGCAGAGGCCCTCGTTGCCCTGGCCGCCGGTGACGGTGCCGCGGATGAGGCCCTGCCGGTAAAGCTCGAGAATCCGGTTATCCGCGGCGCGGGCCAGGTACATCCACGCGTACGTCCGGAGATGGGCCTCGTCGGACGTGGGTTCGACATCCGTAATGCGCACGTCGCGCGAGGTCAGGATGTCGGGAGGAGTGGGAAAGGCCATGAACGTGGGCGCCGAAGGTGAAGGTGGCTGGCCGTTCCGGCAAGCCTAGGGGCCGCGTTTTCAACGCGGCCCTTGGCGCGGGGCTTTCGAAAATCCCCTCTCGAGAGGGGTGGCGCGCAGCGCCGGGGTGTGCTGGCTTTGGTTCGCGGTCTACGCCAGGCGAGCGGATTCGATTCGCAGGATCGTCCCCGACCTTCAGGCCGATTTTCTACTAGTCGCCAGCGACCGCCGCAGCGCGGCCGCGGAAACCGGCCGCGCAAAATTAAGGTACCGGCTGAGATCCTCGCCCGCTTCGGCGCGGCGATCGAACTCAGCACCCGAAATAACCGGCACGTTCTTCGCGGCTCGCCGGCCGCGCGGAGATGAGACGGACTTTCCCTTCGCGGAGGGTGAAGATGACCGCCCAGAGCCGGTTTTGATGGTGCGTGAAGAGCGCATGGCGGGATTCGGTCGTGAAGCGGGAAGGGTAAAACTTTCGGTCGGATTGGTGCCACCACGTGGCCGCTTCAGCAAGGGAAACCCCGTGTTTCAGACAGTTTGCGACGTCTTTTCGTTCATCAAATTCAAACTCCGGCACTCAGCGAACGATCGTCTGACAAAATACGAGTGAGAAGGGCGTGGGAGCCCCAAATTACGGGGCACTGTCGGTGCGTCTGGATTGCCGCAGGAGTGGGGACTGGCTATTCGATGGCTAACACTTCGCTTCGCGTCACCGTTTTCCGCGTGGGTTAGGCGCTCGAATTTTGGAGGTGGGTAAAAGCGTTCCCGCTAATTTCCCCGCCGCGCGAGCCGCGCGCGGGTCATGCGCTCGCGCAGTCCGCCTTCGGCTTCGAACGCGGCTTCGAGGTGCCGCAGTTGGCGGTCGAGGAAGTAGGTCGTCACTTTGATGAGGCCGATCAGGACATTTGCCGCGATCGCGGGGTCGGGGTGCTCGATGCCGCGGCGGAAGGTTTCGTAGTTCGCGTCGGGCCGGCGATTCAGGGCGCGCAGACGTTGGGTGTAAGCGTGCTCCTTCGGCCATTCCGTGAGGTTTCGCACGCGGAGGAAATCGCGGTAGTCCTCGAGCAATTCCTCGAGACTCGCGCGGGCCACGTTGGTGAGCTTGATCTCCATTTCCTTGGAAGTGCCCGAGGCCTGGCTGCCCTCGAGGATGTTTTGCTTCCCGGACCGCGCGGCCTGGATCATCTGATCTTTCGTGCGATCCCGCCGGTCGACGAAGCGGGAACAGAAATGGACGGTGCCGTCGTAGACGATTCGGGCCTTCTGAAAGGAAAGCAGTTTTTCGTAGCCGCCGTGGGGCGGGATGAAGGGCATGGGGAAGGGAAGGACTGGGAAAGGACCGAAAGGACGCCAACGACCCAAAGCCGGCCAACGGCGCGGGCCAGATCTCCTTTTGGTCAATTTCAGGTCCTTTTCGTCCTTGCCATTGCCAGCCGGACACGACGCCGCCCTCAAATTTCCAGCACTTCAGCCGCCCGCATGACCCTCACTTCGAAGCCCGCTGCTGCCGCCCGCGCCGCGAATACCTGCGGATCCTGCCGAATCGGCGGAAACGTGTTGTAGTGCATCGGCACGGCGAGCTTCGGGCGCAGCAGGTTCAGCGCTTCCACGGCGTCGGCCGGGCCCATGGTGTAGAAGTCGCCGATCGGAATCAGCGCGAGGTCCAGGCCGTGGCGACCGATCAGCTTCATGTCACCGAAGAGCGCCGTGTCCCCGGCATGGTAGAGCGACTTGCCGTCGGCACGGACGACGTAGCCGGCGGCGAGCCCCATCGCGCGGTTCTCGCCTTTGGGCAGCTCGAGCGCGGAACTGTGAACCGCCGGCGTCATCTGGATTCGGCCCCACGACAGATCGACGCCTCCGCCCGGCATCAGGTCGAGCGTCTTCGCGCCGTGCTGCGCGAAGTGGTTCGCGAGCTCATAGGGCGCGACAATCGTGGCGCCATGGAGCTTCGCCAGGTTGAGCGCGTCGGCGATGTGGTCGTCGTGGGCGTGCGAACACAGGACGTAGTCGCAGGGCACCGCCGCCGGATCGACCGAGCCGTGGGGATTATCGCGGAGAAACGGATCGAAGACGAGGCGCTGGCCGGCGATCTCGACGAGAAACGTGGAGTGGCCGAAATAGGTGACGCGCATGGGAGGGGTTGGGAATGCCGAGTGCCGAATGCCGATTGCCGAATCGGGAGTGCCGAGTGGGGAAGAGAGGAATGGAGGGCGGAGTGAGCCCGGCCGAATTCGGCAGTGGGCGATCGGAAATCGGCAATGACGAAAATCGTCGCAAGCGGCCGAGTGATTTGCACACCGTCAGATGATGTCTCGCACGTTCACCATCGCCATCGGGTCCGACCACGCCGGGTTCACCTACAAGGAACTCATCAAGGCCATGCTGCTGGCCGAGGGGCACACCGTGCGTGATTTTGGCACCGACTCCGAGGCTTCGTGCGACTACCCCGATTTCATCCGGCCGGTCGCAGAGGCCGTTGCCCGCGGAGAGTTCGAACGCGGCATCGTGCTCGGTGGTTCGGGCAACGGTGAGGCCATCGTCGCCAACCGCGTCCGGGGCGTCCGCTGCGGCCTGTGCTGGAACGAGCAGCTCGCCATCTGGAATCGCTCCCACAACGACGGCAACGTGCTCTCGATCGGCCAGCGTACGATCAGCGATGTCGAGGCGCTCGCGATTGTCCGGGTCTGGCTGCAGACCGAGTTCGAGGGCGGCCGGCATATCGCGCGGGTTAAGAAAATTGATCCGTGAGACCGGCCCGGTGGGTCGGTCTTGAGTGCCGAGTGGCGAATGCCGAGTGCCGAATTTTTGGTGTGCGGCTGGTTCCGCTGAGTTGGCCGAGGGTCGTTGAGGCCCCGTAGGAGATCGTTACCCGAGTACGATCCTGAGGGCTCGTTCTGGCCGAAAATTCGGCACTCGGAATTCGGCATTCGGAATTCCCGGAGCTTTCGCTCCGGGCGCGTGTCTCAAACTCAATCCTTCCTCACATGAACACGCTCCTCCGGTTCGCGGCGGTTTTTACTTTTGCCCTCGTGGCCGGCTGTTCGACGGTCGACTCCCGGATCGCCAAGAATCGCGCGGAGTTTTCGAGCTGGCCACCGGCGGTGCAGGACAAGGTGGTCGCTGGTAAAATCGATCTCGGCTTCACGCCCGAGCAGGTGCTGATGGCGCTGGGCGAACCGGACCGCCGCTTCACGCGCACCACCGCCGACGGCACCACGGCCGTCTGGAGCTATCGCGATCACGGCCCGCAAATCAGCTTTGGGCTCGGACTCGGTTTCGGCGGCCGGCGTTCGGGTGGCTTCGGCGGCGTGGTCCTAGGGCCGGGGTATCAGGACGACGAACAGTTGGGTGTCGTTTTCGATCGCACGGGTAAGGTGTCGGCGATCGAGACGCGGCAGCGGTAAGAGCGGGTAGGGGTGACCATACGGCAGGCGGGCGTGGACGAGCCACGCCCCTACGAGTCGTGCCGAGACCTTGTGCCGTCTGTAGGGGCGCGCCTTGTGCGCGCCCGGCATTTCAGCCCGCCGTAAAATTCCGCACCAATGCGGCGGTGTCGGACAAGTTTTCGAGTAACAGCGTCGGCTTGTGCCGGGCGAGTTCCTCGAGTGGATGACTGCCCGTCGCAACGGCGAGCGTGCGGGCACCGATCGCGTTGCCGCAGGCGATGTCGTGGGGCGTGTCACCGATCACCCACACGCTAGGCCCGGAAAAATCCACGCCATGATGCTCCTTCGCGCGACGCAGCGCATGCGGCCCGAGGTCGTTGCGGAGTTCACTGTCGTCGGCGAAAGCGCCGAAGGGAAAGTGATCCCACAGCCCGTGGTGCGAAAGCTTGGCCTGGGCGCCGCGCCGCATGTTGCCGGTGAGCAATCCCTGGGCGATCGCGCCGTGAGCGGCCGCGGCGGCGAGGGCCTCGCGAACGCCGGGCAGCACGCGGGCCTGCGGATTGGCGAGCGTGGCCGGCAGCCCGGCCACATAGCCATCGAAGTAGCGGGTGATGTTTTCCTCGGTGAGCGGAACGCCGAACTTCCGGAAGATCTGGCCGACGATCCAACGGTCGGTCCGGCCGGAGAACTCGATGTCCGCCACGGAGCCATCGATGCCGAACACGGTGCCGAGCGCGGTCTGCATGGACTTCATGCCTGCGCCGCCGGAGGCGATGAGAGTGCCGTCAATATCCCAGAGGAGGAGTGTCTTCACGAAGGCGAAACCTGATACCGATCAGTGAGGCTTTGGCCACTCTGCACATGCCAAACCGGTTGGAGCCTGAAGCCAGGAAACCAGGAATCGGAGGTACCACTCCGTGCAATCTGAGCACTCTGTGGTTGGCTCCGGATTTTTTGACCACGGAGCGCACGGAGTGCATCGAATCAAACCGGAAAGCGGGGACTGAGTGTTTGGTTCCTGAATTCATGGTTTCAGGCTCAAACCCGGCTCGGCCAATTCTTCCCGCTCTCCCCGAACTCCCTGTTCAAAACTCCGTGGCGTTCGCCGCGCCTACCTCGCCTGCGCCGGATACCGCCGCAGATCGAGCGTGTGCCGGCCTTCGGGCGGGAAATCGATCTTCGGAATGAACCGCGGCTGGCCCACCGTCCCGGGCCACGGCTCCCAGCGCTCGGCCTGGCGTTGCGCGGCTTCGGCTTCGTCGCGCGGGGGCGACGCATACGTGGCCTGCCGCGGGTTCCACACGTGCCAGCGCGCCGCGGCGATCACGGTGAGCGTTTCACGATCGACCCACTCCAGCAGCAATGGCGCGTGCACCGGCACGTGCGGCTGGAGACCGGGCATCAGATAAAACGCGCGATAGCGAATGCCGCAGGCGGCCCCCGAGTCGTCCCCGCCGTCCGCGCGAAACTCGCAGGGCAATCCATTCACGAGCAGCAGGCCGCGCTCGAGCAGTCTGGCGTCGGACACGAACGCCTCGATCCGGTCGAGACTCGCGTCGACCGTCCGCGCCACGCCGCCGGCAATCGCCGATTCGCCGAGCAGAGGCCAGGCTTCGAGCGCCTGACGAAACACGACCAGCGGATTTTGGATTTTGGATTCCGGATTTTCGATTGGGGGCCGGAGTTCGCCGAGTCGCGGAAAGCGAAACTCCCAGGCGGGGCGGAGCCACTCGACGTCGAAGGGAATGCCATGGGCCTGCAGATCGGCGCAGATGGCCGCGAGATCCTGCCAGACGAAGGCAGGGAGGAAGAATTTGTCATGCAGCTCGCCCGCCCAGCGGATGAACGGCGACTTCTCCGGATCCAAGGCGAGCCGGGTCACGACCGCGCGGACGAAGAGACCGATGACCGATTGTACCGCGCGATCGGGATGCGTTTCGAAGGCGCGAAACTCCACGAGCCCCAGCCGGCCGTTCGGGGCCGAGGGATTCCAGAGCTTGTCCACGCTGATCTCGGCGCGATGCGTATTGCCGGATCGATCCATCAGCAGATCGCGGAAGAGCAGATCGAAGAGCGCGAGGTTGGCGGGTGAGCCCAGGTTTTCGGCGCCGGCGCAGGCGATCTCGAGTTCGTAGAGCGCCTCGTAGGTCGACTCGTCAATTCGCGGCGCCTGCGAACTCGGGCCGAGGTACGATCCTGTGAAGGCGTAGCTCAGTGCGGGATGCCGCTGCCAGTAGCGGATGACGGACGGCAGCAGCGCGGGAAAGGCGAAGAACGGCGAGAGCAGCCCGGCCGGTCCGCCGAGCACGAGGTGGGCGCCGCCGCCGGTGCCCACTGCGCGGCCGTTGAGCTGGAGCTTGCGCGCACAGAGACCCGCCGTCGTGGCGGCGGCGTAGAGTTGATCGAGCTGGGCGTCGAACTCGGTCCACGTCCCGCACGGCTGCATGTTGATTTCCAACACGCCGGGATCGCTCGCCAGCCCGACGGTGGGCAGCGCGGGATCGGGCGGCGGCGCGTAGCCGGCGAGCACGACGTCGCGAAATTTCAGCCGCAGCAACGTGGTTTCGATCGCAGCCAGCAACGCCACATAGCCTGCGAGCAGCAATGGCGGCACGAAGATCGTCAGCGCTCCGCCGCGGATTTCAACGGTGAGGGCGCGTTGCAGATGAGAGTTGCCGAGTTCGCCGAGCGGGAGACGCAGTCCGGCCGCACTTTCACCGGGCAGCAGCGCGACGGGGCCCTTTCCCAGCGTCGTGGTCCAGTCGTCCGAGATCCACTGGCCGTCGACCTGATCCAGCGGCAGCACACCGCCGATCACGGTGCCGGCGGCCGCCCCGCGTTCGCTGAGTGGTCGCAGGCGGGCCGGATCCAGGCCGAGCGTTTGCGCCAGGCCGGCGCCGAACTGCATTGCGTGGACAACTTCCGCCGGGCTCTGCGCGGCCTCTGCGCACAGCAGCGTGGGATCGCGCCAGAGCGGCGTTCCGTCCGCGCGCCATTGGATTAACAGGGCCCAGCGCGGCAGCGGTTCACCCGGGTAGTGCTTGCCCGCCGTTTCAAGCACGACGGCACCCGGATGCGAACGCTGGATCAAGGCCCGGGCCAGGCGTCGGGCGTAAGTGAGTTTCGTGGGACCCAGAGCCGCGGTCCGCCACTCCGCACCCTCGGGTGCGAGCGGGACGAATGTCGGCTCGCCGCCCATCGTGAGCAGCATGCCGGTGCGGGCGAGCGAGGCCTCCACGGTGGCTCCGCATGCGAGGATGCTTTGCCAGGCGGAAGCGGAGAAGACCGGGGGCATGGATGAGTTCTGGAATCGTGCAGCGGATTACAGCCGCTGAATTTTCAGATCCGTCGTGAGGGTGGAGGTCACGGTTGAAGCGCCGATGAACGTGCCTTGAACCGGGTTGATCGTTTCGGCGGTCGCGGCGTGGGCGATGACGACGAAGGCATCGTTGCAAAAAATGCCGCGGGAAGAATCGAGGCCACGCCAGCCCGCGCCCGGCAGGTAGACTTCGGTCCACGCGTGCATCGCGGGCGGCACGACCTCGGTCGCCCTGACCGGAGCGGGTTCGTAAAGGTAGCCACTGACGAAGCGGGCGGCCAGGCCGACCATCCGCAGGGCTTCCATCAGGAACACGGCTTGATCGCGGCATGAGCCCGACTGACGCGCGAACGTGTCGGCCACGGACTGGATGCCTTCCTCCTCGCGACGGGTGTAGCGAACCGTGCGATGGACGGCGGCCACGAGTGCCATGAGCAGCGGCACGGTTTCGGACGGCAGCGGGTTGACCTCCCGGGCGATCCACGCGCGCAAGTCCGCGGCCGGAGTATCGAGCCGCAGCGCAAGGCACGGCGCGAGCGCAAGGGCCTCCACCGGATCGTATTGGAACGGAAAATTGACTGCGTCCGGTCGCAGGAAGAAATCGAAGGGATTGGGATCGAGCGTCTCGATCAGGAGGTCGGAGTGAAATTCGAGCCGGCGCGCGCTGACGCCCGCGGGAAAGTAGGCCCAGTCGACCGCGTTATCGAGCGGGTCGGTGGTCGCGATCCGGCGCGCTTCGGGCGTGATGGTCAGCGTGAATTGATGCAGCCGCTGGCGGGGAGTGTCGGCGGGCCGCAGGTACAACTCATGCGGCGCAAACGACACGGCCTCCGTGTAATCGTAGCGCGAGAGATGGGAGATGCGGAGAAACATGCCGGGGCTGCCCTCCGTTAAGCTCAAACCTTGCCGAATCGCGAGCCGGACGAGGATTTTCCGGGGCGGCCGGTCACTCCGTGGTCAACTCTGGGAATACCTGGCTGCGAATTTTACCGATGGATCGGATTCCCACGTTACCTGCGTAGCCCGCTGCGTGAGCAGCGGGACGGCTTGGGCCGAAGCGATCAAGAAGTCCCTGTCCTCACGGACAGGGCCACACCAATCCGTTTAATTTCGAAATCCAGGGATGGGCTGAGTTCCAAGTGAGGTGGTTCGGCGTAGCCCTGCCCGTGAGGGCAGGGACTTCTCCCAACCCGGCCACAAATTACACTAATTCCACAAATCAATCTTCTGCCATTTGTGCCCATCCGTGAAATCTGTGGCCGGAATTTTCGGATCAACCACGGAGTGCACCGAGCGCTTCAACCTACGCTTCGACGGCAGACGTTTCGCGGACCGTGACCTCGACTTTCAGCGATCGGGTGGGGGCGCCGCGGTAGGTGCCGTTGACGGGACGGATGTCGGCGTAGTCGCGACCGACGGCGACCTTCACGTAGCGGTCGTCCGCGGGGCGATCGTGCGTGGGATCGAAGGCGGCCCAGCCGTAGCCGGGCACGTAAGCCTCGATCCAGGCATGCGACGCCTCGATCTCGCGCGGCCGGCGGGTGGTGTTGAAGAAATAGCCGCTCACATAGCGGGCGGGAATGCCGAGGCTGCGGCAGAGTCCGAGGTGCACGTGCGCGAAGTCCTGGCAGACCCCCATCCGCAACTTGAGCACGTCGGACGCGAGCGTGTTCACGCCGGTGGTCTTGGGACGATAGGCGAAGCGGCGGTAGATGTGGCCTCCGAGCCGGCGGACATCGCTCCACACATCGCTGCGGCCCTCGGCCAGCGCGTCCTGCGCCTCGCGCCAGAGCTCGACCTCGAGCGGCACATAATGCGAAGCGCTGTAAAACTCGGCCAGCATCTCGCGATCGACGGAGCTCCGCAGTTCCTCCGGCGAGGCGCGCGGCACGGGCGGACGATCGGCGTTGGGCACGGTGTCGACGAGCGACACGGCCTCGATGCTCAGCTTGGTGTGATTATCGACGACCTCGAAGTAGTGGACGGTGTTGCCGTAGAAGTCGTCGTAGTCGCGCGGCGTGGCTCCGGGTGTGAGCCTCAGCTTGAAGTCCCGGCAGGATTGCGTCGCATCACGACACGGCCGCAGCCGGACCTCGTTGAAGCTGTCGTGGGCCTTGCCCGCGTAGGTGAAAGTGGTGCGATGAAGAACGCGTAGGTGCATGCGGAGCCGCCCGGCCAGACCTATTGCTGCTGCTGTTGTTGCTGCTGCTGCTGTTCTTCGAGGGCGGACTCCGCGGGATAAAACATGGTGGTTTGGACCACGTCGTCGCCGATTTGGGCAAGCGTGGTTTGAACTTCCATCAGGAATTCATGGAGTCCCTGCTGCAAGATGTCCGTGATGGTGAGGGATTGCAGGTCCGCCAGCAGCCGGCGCGAGGCGCGCGCGGCGGGGGAGCGGGGACGGGTGCCGGTTTCGCCGAGAATGCGGCGGATGAATTCCTCCACCTGCGCGACGCAGTAGTGGATCGAGCGGGGGAAGGAGTCGGAAAAGATGAGAAACTCCGCGGCCTTCCACGGGAGAATTTCGCGCACATAGTACCGACGATAGGCCTCGAGGGCCGAGGCCGACCGCAACACGGCCTGCCACTGCGCGGTGTCGAGCGCGCCGCCGACGTCGGTCGCGCTCGGCAGGAGGATGTGATACTTCACGTCCAGAATGCGCGTCGTCTTGTCGGCGCGTTCAAGGTACTTGCCGAACTCGATGAACTCCCAGCCTTCGTTGCGGGCGTAGGTCGAAGCGGTGAGGCCCTGAAATTGATGCGACGCGCGATTGATGCGGGAGAAGAATTCCTGCGGGCCCGCGGCCCACACGGCGGCCGTGTTCGAGGATTTGAGATGCAGGTGCAGCTCGTTGATCGCCTCCCACATTTCGATCGAAATCTGATCCCGAATCATCCGGGCGTTTTCCCGGGCGGCATAGACACACGCGAAAATCGAGCTGGGATTGCGCAGATCGAAGGCGAGGAATTCCGTCACGGTCTGGCTGTCGGCGCGGTCGTAGTGCTTGGCGAAGAGCTCCTCGTCGCCCGTGCTCAGGACGAGCGAGGCCCAATGCTGGTCGAGCGCGGGGGTCTGCATGTCCTGAAAGTCGAAGAGAAACTGGAGATTCACCTCAAGCAGCCTTGCCATGTTTTCGGCCCGCTCGATGAAGCGGCTCATCCAATAGAGCGAATGTGCCACGCGGGAGAGCATGACGGATGCCTGGGGACGCGAGAGCGGGACAGTGGATTTCGCCGGGGGCATTACGAAGGGATTTGGGCAGAGTACGGCCGGACGCAGGTCCGGACAGGAGTCCGGGACGCGCTCACTCCTCGCCTTGGAGAACCCAGGTGTCCTTGGAGCCGCCGCCCTGGGACGAATTGACGACGAGCGATCCGCGGCGCAGGGCCACGCGGGTGAGCCCGCCAGGAGTGACGGTGATTTTTTCGCCGTTGAGAATGTAGGGACGAAGATCGATGTGACGCCCCTCGAGCCGGCCGTCGCACCACGTCGGCGAGCGCGAGAGCATGATCGGATCCTGGCCGATGAAGTTGCGCGGGTTCGCGGCGACCTGGGCGCGAAACGATTCGCACTCCGCCTTCGTCGCGGCGGGACCGATCAACATGCCGTAGCCGCCGGCCTCGTTGGCGGACTTCACGACGAGCTTCTCGATGTTCTCGAGGATGAACTTCCGCTGCGACGGCTCCGAGGCGAGGTAGGTGGGCACGTTCGGCAGGATCGGATCCTGATCGAGGTAATACTTAATCAGCTTCGGGACGTACGCGTAGATGACCTTGTCGTCGGCGAGGCCCGTGCCGATCGAGTTCGCGAGCGCGACATGGCCGGAGCGGTAGGCGTGCACGAGTCCGGGCACGCCGAGCATCGAGTCGGCGCGGAAAACCGTGGGATCGAGAAAGTCGTCGTCGATGCGGCGATAAATCACGTCGACCGGCACGAGCCCGGCGGTGGTCCGCATGAAGACCTTGCTGTCGCGCACCACGAGATCGCGGCCCTCGACGATCGGGATGCCCATTTGCCGCGCGAGAAAGCAGTGCTCGAAGTAAGCGCTGTTGAACACGCCCGGCGTGAGCAGGACGACGTTCGGCTTGTCCAGATGCGAAGGAGCCAGGTGGAGGAGCGCCTTCAGCAGATCGTCGGCGTAACCCTCGACCGGCCGGACGCCGTAGCTTTGGAAGAGACCGGGAAACGCGCGACGCATCGCGGCGCGGTTCTCGATCATGTAACTCGCGCCGGACGGACAGCGGAGGTTGTCCTCGAGCACGAGGTACTCGCCGCGGGCGTCGCGAATCAGATCCGTGCCGCAGATGTGCACGTAAATGCCACGCGGCACCGAGAAATTCATGAACTCCCGCCGAAAATGCTTCGCCCCCAGCACGAGGGCCGGCGGCACGATGTTATCCTTCAGGGCCTTTTGCCCGTGATAGACATCGTCGAGAAACATGTTGAGCGCCTGCAGCCGCTGAATGAGCCCGGCCTCGATGCGCTTCCATTCCGAACCCGGGATGACGCGGGGGATGAGGTCGAACGGGAAGATTCGTTCGGTCGCCTGCGAGTCGCCATAGACGGTAAACGTCACGCCCCGGCGGAGAAACGCGAGGTCGACGGCGGCGCGTCGCTGGTCGAACTCGCTCGTGGGCAAGGTGCCCAGGCGGTCGGCCAGGCGGCGATAGTGGGTGCGCACGGCAGGCTTCGCGGATTCGAGCGGAGTCTCGAACATCTCATCGAAGAATTGGCCGGCGTCGTATGGAGCGTGGAGCAGCGACACAGAGGGTTTTGGCGGGACACCCGGTTAGCAGGTCCCTTGCCACCTTTGCCGTCGGCTGCCTTCGGCGTTCCGCCGAAGGCTAAGCTGTTTGCCCGTGGGGCAAATAGCTGGAGGTCTTTTCTCGGAGGTGTAGGGCCGGCGCTCGCCGCCGGGAGGGAAGAGCGTCCCGCCAAGGCCGGTGGGGGCACCGGCCCTCCATTGAAAGGGCACTCGAGTTTGCCGGGCCGAAATCCCCCTACCGTCGCAGCGCGGTCAACGTCGTGCCGGCGAGGATCAGCGCGGCGCCGGCGAGCTCGTGCGGGGCGAAGCGCTCGTGGAAAAACACGGCGCCGCCGGCGGCGATTCCAAGCGGGACCAGCATCTGGAGCAGCGATCCTTCGGCGACGGGCAGATCGCGAAAGGCGCGGGTCATCGAGATTTGTCCGGCCGCCGCAAACGTGCCCGCCAGCACCATCACGCCCCACGCCCCGAGACTGACGGGCTCCGGATGAAGCATCGCGGGCACCCCGCAGACGAGCAGGCCATAGACGCATTGCGCCGCAAAGATGGTCGCCGTGTGTTCCGTGGCGTGGAGCTGGCGGATCGTCACGACGACGTAGGCCGAGCCCAGCGCTCCCGCCACGGCCAGAAAATCATAGGGGCCCGCGTGCACGCCGCCGGCAAAGGCGTTGGTCAGCAACGCGAGGCCGCCGAGTGCAGCGGCGCTGCCGACGCCAAGGCTGGGGCGGTAACGTTCCCCCACCATCACGACCGCCATCAGCGCCGCGAAGATGACATAGGTGTTGTTGATGAACGTGGCCCGGCCGGCTCCGAGGACCACGATCGTGCTGTAGAACACATACACGGTCGCGCCGCCGATGATCCCGCGCTGGGCCAGCTTGCGACTGCGAAAAAGGTTCAGGGGTTGAAACTCGCGCCGGTAGACGGTCGCGACGAGCGTCAGGCCGACGCCGAAGCGCACGCAGGTGATGAGCCAGACGTTGACGTGCTGCAGCTGGCCGAGGGCGCGGATGAGCAGCACGTTCGCCGTGAAAAACGCCGTCGAGAGCAGCATGAGGGCCACGCCGCGCGTGTGGTGCGCGAAGGGATGGTGGTCGGCGGTCGGGTTCATCTCAGGCGGGCTGGCGGCATCAGCCCGGACGCTGGGTGGCCGCCCCGTCGCGGGCAAGTTTCAGGGTCTCGCAGCCGTGCGTCGGACTGGGCCGTCACTGTGCCGGAATCTCATTGCCCCGTAGCGGGGCGTAGCCGAATTTTCCGCCCGTCCCTCCCGCGTCCGACCCCTCGACGCGTCCTGTTCTCCAATCGCCGCGTTCCAGCATGCGCAAACTTCGCACGGTCATCGTCGAAGACGAAACGATGTTTCGTCAGCTCGTGCTTTCCACGCTGCGGCAGGCGCGCGATCTTCAGGTCGCGGCGGCCTTCGAACTCGGCAAGCCCGCCCTCCAATACTGTCTGCACCACGAGATCGATCTGGTCGTCGTGGATCTCGTGCTGCCCGATCTCAACGGCATGGAGATCGTCCGCGAGCTGCGCCGGTCGCGGCCGGAGGTCATCATTCTCATCATCACCGCGCATCCCAGCGCGCAGCTCCCGGCCGAGCTCATCGCCCTCGGGGTGAATGGGTACGTCGACAAAAACGAGCCCATCGAATACGTGCTGAAGGCGATCGAGACGGTGCGAAACGGCGGGATGTTTTTCGCAAGTCATGTTCAGGCCAAAACGGCAAAGTTCGTTCCCGGCCAGGTGCGCGCCCTCTCGGCGCCCCTCACCCGGCGCGAGGAGGAAATCGCGCGACTGGTGGCGAGCGCGAAGATGTCCAAGGAGATCGCCATGCGCCTGAACCTCAGCCTGCGCACCGTCGAGAAGCACCGCGAAAACATCATGCAGAAGGTCGGCCTCCACAAGGTGGCCAGCCTGACGCGCTGGTGCATCGAGGCCGGACTCGTCGGCGATTGAGGCCGCGACCCCGCGGTTTCAGCCTGTAAATCGGCCGGCGTTGCGGATGCACTGCCCGTCCTCTCTCTTTGCCATGAAACTACCCCCCTGTTTCCTCCTCGCCGCGCTGGTTGTTCCGCTGGCCCTGTCCGGGTTGCTCCGTGCGGCCGAACCGGTTGCGGCGGCCCCGGCCGCGGCCGTGGCGAGTCCCCTGGCCATCCCCGCGACCGACGACGGCCTGCCCGGCGCCGGCCCCGTTCGCCGCTACGAGTGGTTCCAGAAACTGTGGCTCGAGCGGCGGACCAACTGGGCGGCGCGGGTGACGCAGGACCAGGGCGCGCTCGTCTTCCTCGGCGACTCCATCACGCAGGGCTGGACCGACAACATCGGCGGGATGTATCCCGGCGTGAAGGTCGCGAACCGCGGCATCAGCGGCGATACGACCCGCGGCGTTTTGATCCGGTTGCAGGAGGACGTGCTCAGCCTGAAACCGAAGGGCGTCGTGCTGCTCATCGGCACCAACGATCTCGAGGAGCAGGCCGAGCCCGCGACGGTGGCGGCAAACCTGGGGCTCATCATTGCCGCGCTGAAGCAGCACAACCCCACGATGCCGGTGATCCTGTGCAACGTGTTTCCCAGCTCGGCCACGAAGAAGCGGCCGGCCTCGAAGATTCGTGCGCTCAACCAGCTCTACCTCGCCGGGCTCGCGAATGAGCCGCAGGTCACGGTCGTCGACACCTACGCGCTCTTCGCAAACACGTTCGGCGACGCGAACGCCGACGAGTTTCCCGATCTGCTGCATCCGAACGGCATCGGCTACGCGCGCTGGGAGCGGGCGCTGCGGCCGGCCCTCGAGGCCAATGGTCTCGTGCCGTCATGGCCCGATGACTTCACGCCCGAGCCGGGCTTCACGAGTCTGTTCAACGGCCGCGACTTCACGGGCTGGACGTACTCCGAGACTCCCGCGCTTGGCGGCAAGACCGACACAAGCGACGGGCGCTTCGTGGTGCGCAACGGCCGGCTCGTCGTGACCCCGGCCCGCGTGGTCCGCGTCTTCAAGCGCGTCGTGACCGAGCGCGTCTTCGCGAAGGACTTCACGCTGAAGCTCGAATTTCGCGCCAGTCCAAACGCCGACAGCGGCATCTATGTGCGCGGGCCGCAGCTCCAGTGTCGCGACTTCCTCATCGCCGGGCCGTACATGAATCTGAAGCGGTATCGCCCGCTGGATTGGAACGAGATCGTGATCACGGTGAAGGGCGGCCTCGCCCACTGCACCTGCAACGGAGAGGTCTTGATCGACGCGATGCCCATCCCCACCTCGGGTCCCATCGGCCTCGAAAGCGATCACGGGCAGATGGAGTACCGCCGGATCCGCGTCCAGGAAGCGCAGTGACGGCGCTCCGTTGATGGAGGGCTGGTGTCACCACCGGCCATTTCCATTGTCCGAATACCGGGCGCCGAGCCGGGCGCGCCCGAGGCGCGCCCCTACGAAAGTGTTATCGTTGTAGGGGCGTGCCTCGTGCGCGCCCGGTTTGGATCGCTCCGCTCGCCGCCTCCGGCTCAGTCCACCCCGCGCCGGCCGGATCGAAAATCGAAAATCGAGAATCCAAAATCCAAAATCTCACGCGTCCTCGTGAATGTCCTTCCGCGCGGTTTCCGCGGCGGCGAGGACGGCGAAGACCGTGATCAATCCCATCACGGCGAGATAGACTGAGAGTCCCGCGCGGCCGTACTTGGGCATCAAGGCCGTGGCGATGAACGGCGAAAGGCCACCGGCCACAATCGAGGCCAGTTGCGCCCCGAGGGAGGCGCCGCTGTAGCGCACGCGGGTGCCGAAGAGTTCGGAGAGAAACGCCGCCTGCGGTCCGTACATCGGCGCGTGGGCGAAGGTGAACACGAGCACCAGCCCGAGCCAGACCAGCGGCGTCGACCCCGTGTCGATCAGCCAGAAAAGCGGGTAGGCGAGCACCCCCGTCATGACCGCGCCGAAGATGTACACCGGCCGCCGCCCAATCCGATCCGAGAGGTGGCCGTAGAACGGAATTGCCACGAAATCGAAGGCCGACGCGATCATCACGCCGGTGAGCGCCACGCTGCGCTCCACCTTCGCATGCTGCGTGGCGTAGAGGAGCGTGAACACGCTGAAGATATAGAAGCCGCCGTTCTCCGCCACACGGGCGCCGGCGGCGAGCAGCACCTGCCGCGGATATTTTTTCAGCACCTCCACGATCGGCATCATCGCCTCGACGCGCTTCTCCTTCATCTTGGCGAAAGCCGGCGTCTCGAGGATCCGCATCCGGATCAGCAGTCCGAGCCCGACGAGAAAAATGCTGACGAGGAAAGGGACGCGCCAGCCCCACGCGAGAAACTGATCCTCGGGCAGCCGCGAGAATGCGGCAAAGACGAAGGTCGAGAGCAGCAACCCCGCCGGCACGCCCATCTGCGGCCAGCTTCCGTAGAACCCGCGCCGGTGCGGCGGTGCATGTTCGACCGCCATCAGCACCGCGCCGCCCCATTCGCCACCGACGCCGAAGCCCTGCACCAGCCGCAACAGCACGAGGAGTCCAGCCGCCCAGGGACCGAGCGTCGCATACGTGGGCAGCAGCCCGATGAGAAACGTCGCGACCCCCATGATGAGCAGCGTCAGCACGAGCATCGATTTGCGGCCGATTTTGTCGCCGTAGTGCCCGATAATCACGCCGCCGAACGGCCGGGCGATGAACCCGACCGCATACGTGCCGAACGAGGCGAGCGTGCCCGCGATCGGATCGAAGGTCGGGAAGAACAGCTTGTTGAAGACCAGCGCCGCCGCCGTGCCATAGAGGAAGAAATCGTACCACTCGATCGTCGTCCCGACGAAACTCGCCAGAGCCACCATCCGAATTGAGGAGCGGGAGGGTGCGCTCATGCGGCGAACGCAGCGTCACGCACCGGGGTAGGGGTAATCATCGGAGATTGCGTTAATGGTCGCGCCGATTTCGGGCAAGCGCGGAGCCGGGATGGAGAAAAGAAATCAATGGAGGGCCGGTGCCCTCACCCGTCGGCGAGCAGGAATCTCTCGATGCCGCTGATCAAAAGGTCCCCTCTTGAGCCGGAACAATGCACTCAAATATAGGGCCGGCGCTCGCCGCCGGGCCGCTTCGCGAATGAGACCCGTGGGCTGCCGACGAGCCGGTTCGGCAGGCTCACGGCCAAACGGAGGGAATCGGGGGCCCTGAGCCAGTCGAAGGGCGGCAGCCCTATACTGATTGGTGAACGTTCAGCTCGACGAAATGCCGCCCTGGACGGTGGGGGCACCGTCCCTCCATGGAGTGCTCTTTGAGAGGAGAGCGAACGGAAGTCTGAACGATCCGCCTACCATGGAGGGCGGGTGCCCACACCCGCCGATTTCGTTCCACTGCATCGTTCCGGTTCGAGAGGGTTGCGCATAGCGCCGGAGTGTGTCGGCGCCGACTGCATTACGCCTCCCCACATTCGGCTCGTTTGCCCGCGACAATCGCCTCTACATGCAGGCCCCCCCCCATGAACCCACGTCTTCGTTTTCTCGCGGGCGCGACCCTGCTTGCCGCCGCCGTTTCGCTCTCCGCTGCCGATCGCAATTGGGACGCCTACCTGGGCGACGCCGGTGCGACGCATTACTCCACGCTCAAGGGCATCGATGCCAAAAACGTCGCCGGCCTGAAAAAGGCCTGGGAGTACCGCAGTGGCGGCACGGCCGAGAACAACCGCTCGCAGATCCAGTGTAACCCGCTCGTGATCGACGGCATTCTCTACGGCACGTCGCCGACGCTGAACCTCTTCGCCGTCGACGCCGCGACCGGCACCGAGAAGTGGCATTTCGAGCCGAACGATGCGCGCGGTGGACTCAACCGCGGCCTGACCATGTGGCAGGACGGGAAGGAACGGCAGCTCATGTACTGCGCGGGCCGCTTCCTCTATGCGATCAACCCGGAGACCGGCCGGCCGATTCCGACGTTCGGCGTCGAGGGCCGCATCGATCTCGCGGAGGGACTCGATCGCGATGTCACCGGACTCTACCTCGTCAGTAACACCCCTGGTGCCATCTATCGCGATCTGATCATCATGCCGATTCGCGTGGGCGAAGGTCCGGCACCGGCGGCGGCGGGACACATCCGGGCGTTCGATGTTCGCACCGGCAAGCGGCGCTGGATTTTTCACACGATTCCTTTCCCCGGCGAGAAGGGCCATGACACCTGGCCGAAGGATTCCTGGGAAAAGGTGGGCGGCGCCAACAACTGGCCGGGCCTCGTGATCGATCAGGCGCGAGGCCTCGCGTTCATGCCGACGGGTTCCGCGTCCTACGATTTCTACGGAGCCGACCGCGCCGGCCAGAATCTCTACTCGAACTGCTTGCTGGCCCTCGACGCGGCCACCGGCGAACTCAAGTGGCACTTCCAGTTCGTGCACCATGATCTCTGGGATCGCGATCCCCCGGCGCCGCCCGTGCTCTGCGAAGTCACACGCGACGGAAAGAAGATTCCCGCCGTGGCGCAGACGTTGAAGTCCGGCCACGTCTGGGTCTTCAACCGCGAGACCGGCGAATCGCTCTTCCCCTGGCGCGAGGAGCCCGTGCCGCAGTCGACCGTGCCCGGCGAAGTCAGCTGGCCGACGCAGCCGTTCCCGTTGAAACCCGCGCCGTTCACGCGCCAGCGGTTCACCGCCGCTGAGGCCACCGACCGCACGCCGGCCGCCCGCGAGTACGTGCTGAAGCGGCTGGCTGAGCTCGATCCGAGTGCGCCGTTTGCGCCGCCGAGTTTGCGCGGCGCGATCATGATGCCGGGCACCGACGGTGGCGGCGAATGGGGCGGGCCGGCCGTGGATCCGAAGGGCATTCTCTATGTGAACAGCAGCGAGCTGCCTTACACGTTCACCCTCGTCCCGACTGCGCTCTTCGCCAGCGGCGCGAGCCAGCAATACGCCCAGCTCTGCCTTTCCTGCCATGGTCCGAAGATGGAGGGCAATCCCTCGGCCAACATTCCGAGCCTCGTCAACGTGGGCTCCAGGCTCAAAGCCGATGACATCGTCGCGCTGCTCCGCACTGGCAAGGGTGTGATGCCGTCCTTCAACTTCCTGCCGAATCCGGCCAAGGAGGCGCTCGCGCAGTTCCTGACCGTGCCGCCGCTGGAAGGCGGCACGCCGCGCCCCGAGCCCGGCTCAATCACCACGCCGCCGGCCAACAGCGCGTATGTGATCACCGGCTACAACCGTTTCCTCGATCCCGACGGCTATCCGGGCATCAAGCCGCCGTGGGGCACCTTGAACGCGATCGATCTCAACACGGGTGAGTATCTCTGGCGCCGGCCGCTCGGTGATCCGCCGAAGCCGTATCCCGGCGAAACGCGTCCACCTGGGACCGAGAATTACGGCGGCCCGGTCGTGACGGCGGGCGGGGTGCTCTTCCTCGCCGCGACGACGGATGAAAAATTCCGCGCGTTCTCGACCGCGACCGGCGAGCTGCTGTGGGAAACGCAGTTGCCCGCCGCGGGTTTCGCGACGCCCGCCACCTACGAGGTGAACGGCAAGCAGTTCGTCGTCATCGCCTGCGGCGGCGGGAAACAAGGCAACCGCTCCGGCGATTCGTACGTGGCCTTCGCGCTGCCGTAAGCGGGGGTGGGTGGATGGGAATTTCGGGCGTGCCCGAGCCACGCCCCTACGATGGATCACGTTCCCAGCTTTCGTAGGGGCGCGCCTCGTGCGCGCCCGTTGTCCGCCCAGTTCCCCGAACGGCGCCATTCGCCAGCCCGTCGGCTGAAATTTCTCTGCTGTAGGGCCGGCGCTCGCCGCCGGGCCTCTTCCTGTCGTCGTGCATTCCCGGTCCGCCGGCGCTCGGCGGCCGTACAATTCACCTGACCCGTTCGAACTTAATTTCCCCCGCCGCGAACCGCCCAAGGAACCGCGCCGCCAGCTCCGCCCGCTGCACCAGGCTCGGCAGGTTCACAAATTCCTCCGGGCTGTGCAGGTGATCGCCCACCGGCCCGATGCCATCGAGGCTGGGCAGCCCGGCCGCCGACATCAGATTGCCGTCGCTGCCGCCACCGACGTGCTGCCAGGAAAAATTCAAGCCGAGCTCACGACCGCACGCCTGCCATTGCGCGAAGAGGCTTTCCTCGAACGGGGTCACTTCCTTCGGCTGGCGGTTGAACTGCCCGGTGATTTCAATCCGATAGCCGTCGCGGGCGTTGATCGGCGCCGCGAGCTCGTGCAACCGGGACAGAACAGCGTCGCCGTCACGACTGCGCGTGATCCGGATGCCCACCTCGGCACTCGCGAGATCGGGCACGATGTTCACCGCGCTGCCGCCGCGGATCGACCCGATGTTGATCATCACGCCGTCCAATTCGTCGTTGAGCGCATGGACTCGCGGCAGGTACTCGGCGAGGGCGAGGATCGCACTGCGTCCCGCCTTGGGATCGCGGCCGGCATGGGCGGCGCGGCCGTGACACGTGATCGTGAAAATCCCGGTGCCCTTCCGCGACTTCACCAGATCGCCGTTGGCCCGGGCGGGTTCGAACACGAGCGCGAAGGCGAACTTGCCGGAGCGAGCGGCGGACTCGATCGCGGGCCGGCTCGCGACTGATCCCGTTTCCTCATCCGGCGTGAGCAGTACTTCGTAGCCCAGCTGCGTGGCGTGCGGCGAACGCTCGAACTCCCGCAGCGCCGCCAGCATGAGGACAATTCCGCCCTTCATGTCGGCGACACCCGGACCGCGCAGCGTGTTCGCGTCCATGAGCGTGCAGGCCTGAAACGGATGGCTCGCGCCGTACACCGTGTCGAAGTGCCCGCTGCACAGAATCTGCCGCGGTGCCTCGGGACGCACGGTGACCCGCAGCGCGGCGGCGCCGCCGGCGAGCGGCACGGTTTCGACCCGCGCCCCCGGGAGTGTCGCAAATTCCGCCGAGAGGACCTGACGCATGCGATCGAGCCCGGCCGCATGATCGCTGCCCGAGTTGATATTCGACCACGCGATGAGCTGGTCGCGAAGCGCACTGGAATCCATGCGGTCCGACGATGTCGGACCGGACGGCTTTGTCATCTATTACCTGGATTCCGAAGTTAAACGGATTGGCGTGGCCCTGTCCGTGAGGACAGGGACTTCGTGATCGCTTCGCCTAAAGCCGTCCCGCTGCTCACGCAGCGGGCTACGAAGCCAACTTCGGAATCCAAGTATTGGATGACAACTACGGCCTGGAGCGGAGCTCGCCGCCGGGCCTCTTACCATGGAGGGCGGACGCCCCCGTCCGCCAGATGGCATCGGGCCCTTCACACCGGACGGTGGGGCACCGTCCCTCCAGGAATTGCTTTTCGGGAGCGTGCGCTGACGAAATTCCGGCGGAGTCGTGTGCCAGGGTTGACGGCGATCCATTGCCGGTGGTTCGTTACCGACTCCGTCGTCCGGCGCCGCTCTGGCTTACATCGGCGAGCCCGGCTTCGGCGGCGGTTCGACCACCGTGTACGGCATCCGATCAAAGGTCTTGCCGTCGCCTGTCACCCGCGGATCGCCCGCGTCCTTCAGTTTCGTCATGAGCCGTCCCGCGAGTTCGGCTTTGATCGCAGCGTAAGCAGGGTCGCTGGCGACGTTGTGGATCTGATCGTGGTCCTTCTTCAGATCGTAGAGCTCCTCGCCCGGCTTCAGGCCGAACGCCCAGTCGTAGTGCCAGGCCCACTGGGGCTCGTCGCGGTGCTGAATCAGCCAGGCCTTCGAGGGTCCCGCGTCGTAGTCGGCGAATCCGATGCGCGTGTTCACTTCGACTTCGCCGCTGGCCAGGGCCTCCGGTGAAAGCGCGCGGCCCGGCGAACCCATCGGCAGCCGATCCGGGGCAAAGTTGCGGATGTACACAAAGTCCGGCGTGCGCAACGCGCGGGTCGGATAAGGCAGGTTGCCCTCGCGCGCGGCGTCGACATGGCGCTCGCGGCCGGTGACGACCCAGTTACGGTTCGGATCGATTTGTCCGCTTCGATCCGAGAGCAGAAGCGGGAGCAGGCTGCGTCCGTACAAGCCGGCCGGCGGAGTGAGCCCGCCAATGTCCATGAAGGTCGGCGCGAGTTCCGGCAGGCAGACTAGATCATCGATGACGCGTCCGCCCTTGCCGCCGGGCACGCGCACCACCAGCGCCACGCCGGTGCCGTTGTCGTAAAGGGTGCATTTGCCGGAGTTGAAACCGGGAGCGCCGTGGTCGCCGGCGATGACCACGAGTGTGTGATCGGCCTCGCCACTGGCCTCGAGCCGCTCGAGCAGGACGCCGACGTAGGCGTCGAGTGCCTGCACTTCCCCGAGGTAATCCGCGAAGTCCTCGCGCACTTCGGGCACATCAGGCATGGCGGCCGGTAGTTTCCCTTTCAATTGATCCGGATTGATGCCCCAGAGGCGCAGGCCAGATCCCTTGACCCAGAGGCGATGCGTGTTGGTGGGACCGAAGAAATAATGCCAGGGCTGACCCGGTTTTCGGTCGGCGAGGAAGGCGTCGAAGTTGGCGCGGACCTGTCCGAGAATCTCGTCCCGGGCCTGCGCGATGCCGGTTCCGCTGCGCACGCGCGCCGTGGCGACTTCCGAGAAATCGTTCGGATCACGACCGGCCTTCTCGTACGCGTGAGCCTGGCCGCCGAAGGGCGCGTCCGCCGGTGTGCCCGGGCCCCACACCTTGAAGCTCTTGCCGATGTGATAGCCCGAATCGCGCAGCATCAACGGGAAGCTGGGAATCTTCGGGTCCCACACGGCGCCGCGGAGAATCGCGCCCTGGCCCGTGTTGAAGAAATAGCGCCCGGAAAGCAGGGCGCTGCGGCAGGGCGTGCAGGAGGGCGAATTGACGAACGCGTTGCGAAACAATGCGCCCTGCCGTGCCACGCGATCGATGTTCGGGGTCTTGACCACGTCGTTCGGCGACGGCCGCCCGTCGACGGCGGCATACGCGCTCGCGTAGCGGCCCCAGTCATCGGCGAACACGAAGAGGATGTTCCAGCGCGGGTCGGCCGCTGCGCGGCCGACCGAGCCGGAGCACCCGAGAAGCAGGAGAACGGCGAGTCGAGGTGATCGAAGGAGGGTGCAACGCATGAGGGGCGGGGGTTGAGGGGTCGCTGGTACCTTGTTCCGGCGGAGTGGGACGGGCAAGCGAGAGGCGTTGCGGAGTTGGCTTCCTCGACGGCCCCGTGTTCGCTGGCGGCATGAAGATTTTCCCGACCCCGCTTCGCCTGGCGCTTCTGTTTATCGCGCTCGGGTGGTCGTCCGGATTGGCCGCCGCCGAGAAGGGACGCGTTCGCGATCTCAAGATCACCGTTCTCTCCACGATGCTCGCCGACGGCGACGAGTTGGGCGAGTGGGGGTTCGCGGCACTCGTGGAGGCTGACGGAAAACGCATCCTCTTCGACACCGGCGCGAACACCGACGTCGTCCTGCGCAACGCGCGGAGCCTGAAGATCGATCTTGGCAATGTGACCGACGTCATCCTCAGCCACTGGCACTCGGACCACATCGGCGGATTTCTGCCGCTGCGGGACTCGGTGAAAACCGCGACGCCCACCGCCCTGGCGCGCACGCACGTGGCCGAGGGCATGTTCTATCCGCGGCGCTCGAATCCGCCGCACGTTGAAATCAATCAGATGATCCGGCTGAAGGCCGACTACGAGAAAACCGGCGGCGTCTTCGTGTCGCACGCCGGCCCCGCCCAGCTCCAGCCTGGCGTCTGGCTCACCGGTCCCGTGCCGCGCCGTTATCCCGAGCGCAACTGGAGCGGCAGCGTTTCAGTGACGACGCCGAAGGGAGTCGTGGAGGATACGGTGCAGGATGACATGTCGCTCGTCTTCGACACGGAGCAGGGACTCGTCGTGCTCACCGGCTGCGGCCATGCCGGCGTCATCAACATCATCGAGCACGCCCGCGACTTCATTCGCCCGACCAAGGTTCACGCCCTGATCGGCGGGATCCATCTCTTCAACGCGAGCGAGACGACGCTGTCCTGGACCGCGGAAAAGTTGCGCGGCATCGGCATCGACAATCTCATCGGCGCCCACTGCACCGGCGTCGAGACGGTCTATCGCTTTCGCAAGGATCTCAGTCTCGATCGTGCACACGCCGTCGTCGGCGCCGTCGGCGCCGGCTTCGAACTCGGCCGCGGCATCAAGCCCGGCGACATCGCCAAATAGGAGGCAATTTCGGCGGCCGAAATTGCCTGGGCTTTGGCCTGTGGCCAAAGCGGCGGGGGTGGGGAGACTCTGGTAACCATTCTTCCGCCGATGGCATCAATCGCCGCCAAGTTCCGAATCCACGGTGAAGTGTCCGACCCAAGACCCGCCCTAAAAAGTCGAATGCCCTTTCGGCGAGGCCGAAAGGGCCTGGGGTTTTGGCGCAGCCAAAACCCTTATTGAGGGAAGCCGTCCTTCGACAGGCTCGGGAAGAGCCGGAGCGCGTTCTTGTAATACACCTTCTTCAGCACGTCGTCCGGCAGATCGAGGCCGTAGAGTTTCCAGATGCCGTGGTATTTCCGGATCGGATCGAAGTAGTCGTCGTCCGTCTCGAGCAACCGGAAGTACGTGTAGTACTCCTTCACGTCGTAGAGATCCTTCCCGAAGAGGATCCGGTCCTGGTACTTCTTGAAAAACCGCTGCGACGCCCGCGGCTGGCGGCCAAGCTCACTCGTGATCGCCCCGATCTCCGCGTACACATTCGGCAGGCGATCGAGCAGCGCCCCGAGCCGTTCGAGATCGTGGCCGAGCCAGCCAAGGTGCGCGTTGATGAAGATCGTGTTCGGGTGCTTCGTGAAGAGCGCGTGCTGCTCGTCGATAAGCTGCTCCCAGGTGAACTCGGATTGCTGCGACTGGTTGCGAGTCGCGCGCAACTTCAGCTCGAGCCAGCGCTCGTTATTCTTGTCCATCGGCTGGAACAGTCCCCACGGATCCGCCGTGTGAATCAGGACGGGAATCTTGTACTTCGCGCACATCTCCCAAACGGGATCGAAGCGCGCATCATCGACCTTCACGCGTCCCTTCCCATCGGTGAGCATCATCCCGAGGTGCTTCCAGACCTTGAGTCCGATCGCGCCGGCCTTGATGTCGGCCTCGAGCTGCGCGGCCGCGCGAGCCGGGTAGTCGGGGGCGTCGAGATTCGCGTAGTCGATGTTGGTCATGACCGCGAAACGCTTGGCATCGCGCGCCTGCATCGCCTTGACCGCGTCCGCGACCCACTTCCCGTGGCCGCCGCCCACGGGCGAGTTGACCAGGATGCGCATGTTCAGGCCGTCCATGTCGCGGAGCAACTGGTCGAGCTTGCCCGGTGACACGTCGCGCTGGTGATTGTGGACGTCGATGAACGGAAACTTGGCGCGGGTCAGATGATGTTCCGGGACGCGCAGGGTGGACTTCGGCTCGAACTCCTCGATCGAGATCGTCTGGGCGGAGGCCACGAGGCAGGGCAGGACAAGCAGGAGTAGTCGACGCATGGGGGTGGGGCGGACGGTGAACGAGCAGCGGACGGACGCCAAGGCCGGAGACGGGTTCCCCCGCCGCGGTGACTCCCCGGCGCGCCCCTTGGCCGAACGATGTCGTTGCACGAACCGGCGGGTGAGGGCACCCGCCCTCCAGGGTCGGAGGGCTCTTCCTGCGACCTACGTTTCTCCTCTGAAAGCGCAATCAATGGAGGGACGGTGCCCTCACCGTCCAGGCTGGTATCATTTCCGACTGAACCCCCACCGATCGGTTTCGGGCCGGGGCTCGTCGCCGGGCCAGGTCCTTCGTTTGAGAAACGGGCCGGAGGCGAGCGCCGTCGTTACATTCAACTGCAGCGTTCCGGCTCTACGGGTGAAACGTGAAGCCCACTTCGCCGATCTGCACGCTGAAGCTGCTGCCGGGGCGGGCGATCACGGCCGGGGCCGCGACGACGTTCTCGGTTCCGTCAGGCTGCTTCAGGACGAAGCGGGCGCGGTACAGGGCACTGCCGTCGGGACGCCCTTCGGGTTGCAGATGCAGCGTGATGCCCTCCCGCAGCGGGAACGCCGTTTCCTCGCCGAGGAAAAGCGACGCGTACACGCCCTCGAGTTGCCCGCCGGGAAATGTGATGCGGCCGCTGACCGTGGCTTTGCCGGCCTTGATCCTCGCCGTCCGCAGCGGAACCGTGACTGTCCGTCCCTCGTGCTCGAGTGTGATGATCTCGTGCTCGCGGTCGAACGACACCACGCGGTGGTCGCGAAAGAACTGCCCGACCCGCAGCCAACCCGAGGAGCGGCCGTCGGTGGTTTCGGTCAGCGAATAACGTGCGTCCTGCGACGTGAGGAAAAAGCCGGAGAACTGGATCTCAGCGCGCAGGCTGGCGGTGAGAAGCACGATCGCGGGCAGCAGCCACTTCATCACGGAAGGGAGCACGAAGATCTCAGGAGGCGAACAACGTCTTCGCGCCGGCGATGGACCACGCGCGGCTGATGCGTCCGTCCTGCACCTCGTAGATCATGACGAGCTCGACGGTGCCGGGACCCTCGGGGAACGTGCGCGTCACGCGTTCGTGATCGATGACCGTGGCGCCCGACACGATTCGCTGCATCAGGTGCGCGTGGAGATTGGGTTCCTGAAAACGCACCGCGAACCGGGCCCGCAGCTCCGCCGGGCCGCGGGCGAGGAGCGTGTGGGGATGTTCGAAGAGCTGCGCGTCACTGGCGTAGATGCCGAGTAGCGCGTCGAGATCGCGGGCGTTGTAGGCCTCGAGCTGGCGTTGGACAACTACGGCGGCGTCGGAGGCGGGTGGCATGAAGGCGAGAATCGGAGTCAGGCGTTACGAGCCAAGCGAGAAGGAGAGTGACGAGGCGCCGGTCTCCGACTGGCGAAAGCCGTAACGCCGCGAGATCAGTTCTTTCGCCGGTCGGAGACGCGGCACTACCCGGCCCGTCCTTGCACCCCTCTCGTAGCGCCCGGTCGAACACCCATTTCGTAGGGGCGCGCCTCGTGCGCGCCCGCTATGTTCTGATCGGCTACCCTTCAACCTAATCTCCTCTAAGCCAGTCCCGCCGCGCACGCCGCGCGCGACGACGCCAGGCCGCTTCCCTGTCCCGGCACCCCCAGGCCCCAATGTAACGCATTACGTGACGTGCCGGGTTTGCGGGCCGTGTCGCCCCGGCGTGGCGGCCCCGTTTCCCAATCCTTGCACGTCACGTTATACCTGGATTCCGAAGTTAAACGGATTGGCGTGGCCCTGTCCGTGAGGACAGGGACTCCTTCATTGCTGCGCTCCATGCCGTCCCGCTGCTCACGCAGCGGGCTACCAGGCCAACTTCGGAATCCACGTAATACGTGACGAAGGCCCGATGCAGGTGGGCGACTGGACAATTCCTCCAACCGGGGGAAAGGTTCCGCGATGCCTGAAACCACGCCGCCGAACACCGCCGATTCCGGCCTCGAGGTGCGCACTTACTTTGTGCGCAACCGCAATACCCTCATCGCCCGCGCCGACTTCGGCGATCTGTTCGTCGACTACTACCTCCACCTCAGCTCCAACCAGATCAAGGTCAGCCCGCAGCATGATGCCATGTTCAAGCGGGCGCTCGCGGCCTTCACCCTGCACTGTGCGTCCCGGCCGTGGAACGAAATGATCGCGTGGACGATCAACTTCCAGGATCCGCTCGTGAACCTGTTCCTGACCGGTGACAACGAGACCGGCGCGGTGACGGGAAGAATCTTCGACGAAAACGTGAAGGAGGGGCCGGAGAACCTGTTCTACTCCGATGTCGTCCGCGGTGCGCAGCCGAAGCGGCGGAGCGCGGTCACGTTCCAAGGCGCCGATCCGATCGCCGCCGCGGAGAAGTTCTACCTGCAAAGCGAACAGCGGGGCGCGCGCTACTTCCAACTCGGCGAAGAGAACTTCACGCTGTTGTCGGAGCATCCCGACTGCGACCTGCCCTGGTTTCGGGGCGTCACGACCGAACAGGCGGCGACCCTCGACCAGCGCGAGACCCTCGCGCTGCTCGAGCGTCGAATCTATCGCTGGCACTGCGGCTGCAATCAGCAGCGGATGATGGAAGTGCTCGCGCCGTCGATGCGGCACGAGCCGGACGAGCTCTTCGGCGGTGACGACAAGATCGAGATCCGCTGCCCGCGTTGTGCGGCGCGCCACACGATCACGCGCGAGTCGCTCGAGGCCTTTGTGGCGACGCCGAAGTCGTCGCCGAAACCTGGACCGGAACCCGCGACCGAAGGTCAGTGACCGGCGCGGAGATCCTGGGTTCAAGCGGGTCCTTGGTGACTTCGCGCATGGGCGTTTACCGCGAACCAGGCGCCCAATCCATTTTACAGAAGGCAATCCAAGGTCGAACCAAGCCAGCCTGCTCGACCGTACCTTGGATTACCACCCGAGCCTCTTTGTCATCTGATAGATGACGAAGAGGCTCGGCGTCGGGCCTGACTTCTGTGCCCATCCGGCCGCGGAGGGCGCGCACGAGGCGCGCCCCTGCGAAATCGGCGTTCGACCGGGCGCTACGAAATCGGTGTAGGGGCGGGACTCGTCCACGCCTCGCGGCGGTGACGCATTTCTTAAAACCGCCCCGTCGTGCTCAGAGCGCGTCCTGCAGAATTTGCGTCAATTCCTCCGCGGTGAGCGGGATCGGGTTCGCCTTCATGCTGCTCGCCTGCGCGGCCGCGGCGACCAGGGCGGGCACGTCCGCGGCGGTCAGGCCGTAGGCCGCGAGAGGCTTGATCTGCAAAACCTGAAGCAGTTCGCGCAACCAGTGCACAGCATCGTCGGACGTCGCGTGCGGCCGGCCGGTGAGGAGCCGGGCGATCTCTTCGAAGCGCGCAAGCAGGGGCGAACCCGCGGCCCGGGACCGCAGGGCACGCACGTTGGCCTCGATCACCCCGGGCAGGAGCGCCGCGCATACGGCGCCGTGCGGCGCGTCGAAGCGTCCCCCGATCGGCGCCGCGAAACCGTGCACCGCTCCGAGTCCGGAATTTGCCAGCGCGAGTCCCCCGAAGAGACTGGCGGCAGCCATGTTCTCGCGGGCGGCGGCGTCCCGCGGTTGCTCGACGGCCGTCCGCAGCGAACCGGCCGCACGTCGAATCCCCTCGATGCACAAGGCATCCGTGAGCGGCTGCGCGCGGGACGAAACGTAGGGCTCGATAAGTTGCGTGAGGGCGTCGAGACCCGTGCTCGCCGTCAATTCGGACGAGAGATCGTAAGTGAGCTCGGGATCCACGAGCGCGAGCCGCGGCAGCAGGTGCACGCTGCGGAGACTCACCTTCACACGGTGGGCGGGCGAACTCAGCACCGCGTTGCGAGTGACTTCGGCGCCCGTGCCGGCCGTGGTCGGGATCGCGATCACGGGCAGGGCGGGCTGGGCCAGCGGCAGCGCGCGGCCGATAACCTCGAGGTAGTCGAGCAGTTCGCCCGGATTCGGGATCAACCCCGCGATGGCCTTGGCCGCATCGATTGCGCTGCCGCCGCCGAACCCGATGACGAAATCGCATTGCGCGGCGCGGGCCATCCCGGTGCCGCGGGTGACATCGGCGAGCGAAGGTTCGCCCGCCACCGCGAAGGTCGTGGTCGCCACGCCCGCTTTGCCCAGGTGAGCCAGCAAGGTCGTCGCCCGCCGCGGATCGCGGCCAGTCACCACGAGCGCGTGCCGGCCAAATCCGCGCGCGAGCGGGCCGACTTCGGCGAGGGTGCCGGGGCCGAAAACGATCCGGCTGGCGGTGGCGAATTCGAAGCGCATCTTGGGATTTTCGATTTTGGAGTCTCGATTTGCGATTTCTCGGGCGACGGGGGGCGGGACGGATCAGAGGTTCGCGTCGCCTGGGAAGACGTTCGTGAATTTCACACTGGAGCGTGGCGTCGCCATCATGGGGGCGACGGTGTCGCGCCAGGTCGCGTAGTGGGCGGTTTCCTTGTGCGCGCTGGCGGCGGCGGGTGTGCGGTAGATTTCGACGAGGAGAAAGCGCGTGGGATCGTCGTTCTGCTGGATGACGTCGAAGCGCGCGATGCCGGGTTCCTGGAGGCTGGCGCGGGCGTTGGCGACGGTGGCCGCCTTGAAGGCTTCGACCTGATCCGGATGGGTGTGAACGTGGACGTGGACGATGAGCATGGGGCGCCGACGAGGCGTCCCATAGGACTGAGCCCGGCGGCCGCGCGCAAGTCCGTCGCAAGAAAATGCCCGGAAGTCCCGGCGCCGGCACGGCGCCCCCGGCTTGCGCGGCAGCGCAAGCCCGATACATCCGGCAGCGACCATGGATGACTACGAACAGCGCTTCGGCGGCGTCGGCCGCCTGCTCGGCCGCGATGCCCTCGGCCGGCTGCGGGCCGCGCATGTCGCGGTGGTCGGCGTCGGCGGGGTCGGTTCGTGGATCGTTGAGGGCCTCGCGCGCAGCGGCGTCGGCCGGCTCACGCTGATCGATCTCGATGATGTCTGCGTGACGAACGTGAACCGCCAGTTGCCGGCGCTCGATGGCCAGGTCGGGCGACCCAAGGTCACCGTGCTGGCGGAACGCGTGCGGCTGATTAACCCGGCCTGCGAGGTGGCGGCGGTGACGGAATATTTCACGCCCGCCACGGCCGCGCGATTGCTCGCCGGGCCGTTCGATTTCGTCGTCGATGCGATCGACCGCATGACGCCGAAGGCCGAGTTGATCGCGGCGTGTCGGGATCGCGGCTGGCCGGTTCTGACCGTCGGCGCGGCCGGCGGACGCCGCGATCCCACGCGCGTGCAGACCGGCGATCTCGGCGATGCCTTCAACGACGAGTTGCTTCGCGTCGTGCGGAAGAAGTTGCGGCGCGATTATGGCTTCGATGCGGGCACCGAACGCGGCCGGATGAACTTCGGCGTGCGCTGCGTTTGGACGGACGAACATCCCGTCTTCCCCTGGGCCGATGGCACGTGCGCGGCGGAAGCGGAGCCCGGCAGCAACCTGCGGCTCGACTGTGACAGCGGTTTCGGCACCGCGGTATTTGTCACCGGCGCGTTCGGTCTCGCCGCCGCCGGCGAAGTCGTCCGCGCCCTCGCGGCCAGGTAACGCTGAAAGCTGTGGACGGTGAGGGCACCGTCCCTCCATGGAGGTTGCGCAGATCGCCGAATCGACTCCGTGCCCTTCGTGCCTTCGTGGTTAAACCGCTCGGGGCTCGGCGCCCGAAATCGAAAATCGAGAATCCAAAATCCAAAATCCGATCAGTGCGTTTCCGAGAAGCTCGTGATCGAGTGCCACTCGAAGACTTCCTGGAGCAGCGCGCGTTCGGCCTTGGCCACGACGCGCTCGAGTGAGCCCCAGGTTTGCGCGAAAACCGCCTCCTTGCGGGCCGTCAGCAAGCGGACCCGCATCTCGCGATAGCGCGCCACGCGGCGATCGAGGTCGTTGATCGAGATGAGCGAAATGAATCCCGCGGCCATCACCGGCAGCACGATGGGGCCGAAGCCGAAGATCCATGTTTCCACCCAGTGCGGCACCGGGACGTCCGGCGTCACGCTGTGGAGCGCGTAGGCGGCGGTGAACACGATCGCCAGCGTCGACACGATGTAGAATCCCGTGCGGAGCCGTCCGAGCAGCGGCACCGCGCGCGCCTCCTGCCGGGCGAAGTAGGCGAGTTGCCCGTCGATTCGTTCCTTCAGGTAATGCTGCTTGAACTCGTCGAATTCCGCCGGATGCGCGCGGGCCCCGCGGCGCTGGAGGATGTCGAGCGAACGGCGCAGCGGTTCGAGTCCCGCCCAGTCGAAGTCGTCGAAGAGCCGCAGCGAACGCGGCAGCCCCCACGTGTCGAGCGCGCTGCGCGTGATTTCCGCCGCGAGCCGGCAGCGCACCGGCGCGGAGCGGTGGTGGTGATGACGAATTAGCAGCGCCACGCCGAGCGCGCCGACGAGACACGCGAGCTTGCCCCATGGCAGGGCGGGGGAGTGCAGGCTGAACGCCAGCGTCGCGGCGGCCAGGGCGGTCGCAAGCACGTGCAGCCCGACCGAGAACACGATGAGCCGCCGGAAGTGCGGCGCGCCCTGCGTGGCGGCGTAGTCCACCTTGTGATGAAATTCCCGCACGGTCTTGCGGCCGGGATCGTCGTCCGTGATCGGCGCCGCTTCCGGGAGCCGGTTGAGGAACGCCAGATGCCGATCGCCAAGCTTCAGCTTGTCCGCGTTCTCGCGGCGAACCGCCAGCGTGCGGGCGTTGATCAGGATGACGGGCCGGCCCATTTCGCGGGCATAGGCGACGATCTCGGCCGTACCCCCGCGACCGCGCGCGGGTTCGCCGTCCCAGAAAGCGAGGAGAACATCGCAGTAGTTCACGGCCTCCATGCCGCTGTCGAGATAGGCATCTTCCCGCTCCGGGCGTTCGCCAATCACGCGCACGGCCTCGGCCTCACTGAGCAGGGTCTCGACCTCGCGCCACGACACGTCGTCGAAGTCGCGCCGAAATTCCGCCGGCGGAAGGGGCAGGACGGCCTCCCAGCCGAGCCCGAGGGACAGTGCCGTGCGGGCGAACAGGACGTCGCTGCCCGCGGCGACCGAGGACAACGCGAGCCATTCGACGCCCGGCTCGGCTTTCAGCTCGGTGAGGACCTCCCGCATCACCCGCGTCGCGCCGTCCGGGTCCGTGAGCTGCCGATGACCCGTGAATCCAACGACGTGGAAGACGGGCAATTGGGTGGGCTCGGGCATCGGCGGAAATGTGTCCGCGTCGTGCATGGCGGTGTCAACGGCGAAGGGCGCGCGCGGCGCGCGAGGACTGAGGACAGAGGACGGAGGTCGGACGACGGACGACGGTCGCGCGGCGCGCGGACGATGGACAATAGACTATAGACGACGGACGGCGGCAGGCGGAGGACGGATGCCAGAGGGCTGAGGCCAGATGCCGGAGCTGCAGCTGCAGTGCGGAAGTGCGGAACGCTGCCGGTGAACCCGAAACTCCAAACTCCAAACTCCAAACTCCAAACTCTAAACTCCGAGCCACCGTCGCGTGCAGCGCTCCGCTCCGGCCACCGATCCGTCTTTGTCATCTAGCACCTGAATTCCGAAGTCGGCTTCGTAGCCCGCTGCGTGAGCAGCGGGACGGCTTCATGCAGAGCGATCGAGAAATCCCTGTCCTCACGGACAGGGCCACGCCGAGCCAATCAACTTCGGAATCCATTTAACAGATGACAAATACCGACCGGCACGTGCCGGAATTTCTCCACTGGTGATGGCGGGGTGCTCGTGGATGCGCGCGGGTGCCGTTCTTGAGCGCGTTCTCGACGAAACTTCGAACTCCAAACCCAAAACGCCAGACGCCTCCGCCAATTGCTGGCCCCAATCATAGGCCGGAACAGGCCCTCCGTTTCGTAGACAATGCTATGAAAACGAATCGCTTAGAAACGCCGGAAAGTTGTTATCGAGCCCGCTTCCTTGTCCGTGCCCCAGCTACATTTGGATCGGTGTTCCAGCGGAGCCGTACTCCAGTCCAGTACGAGGCAGCTGCATGGTTGGATTTTCGATTTTGGATTCTCGATTTTCGATTCCCATTCGGTCGCAAAGCGCGGCGTTCCTCTCCAAACTCCGAACCCCAAACCCCAAACTCGATTGGTGGCTGCGAGCGTGAGAGACTGTGTGAATACCCTGTCATTCTGAGCGCAGCGAAGAATCCACGCGTGAGTCCCTCGAGACCATGGATTCTTCGCTGCGCTCAGAATGACATGAAGGGGGGCGACTTCTCCCAACGTCTCTCACGCTCGCAGCCACTGGAGAGTTTGGCGTTTGGTGTTCGGAGTTGAAGGCCGAACGAACTCCACTCGCTCACATTCGCGGCTACGAATGAGTGGCGTTTCTGCCGATCGGAAATCGAAAGTGTCCCAACACACCCCGGTACTGCGCGCCACCCCCTCGAGCCGGATCAATGCAGTGGCAACAACCACAGATGGACACGGATTCAGAGGCAGAAACTCCGGAGCGAGAGGCTCGAAATGGGCGCACTAGCGAGTGGGCCATGACCGACACCTTCACTCATCTGTGTGCATCGGTGTCCATCTGTGGTTCAACTGCCTTGGTCCGGCTCCGGAGGGGACCTTTGTAAGCTTCGCCCGGTTTCTTCGTTCTTACTTCTGACTTCCCGCCCCCGCCGCGGCCCCACGCGGCCGCACCGTCGGATACGTGATGCCGAGCTGATCTAGGTATGTATCGTACTTCGAGGCGTCGTAGTAGAACGGTTTCATCTTCGCGCGGTACTCGGCCATGATCTTCGCGTTGAGGTGCAGGGCGGGTTGGTCCTCGGGGCCGATCAGCGGCTGGTACTTCACGTCCTTGGTCTGGACGTTGCGGAAATAGTCCCACGACTTCGCGACGAGCTCCGGCTGCGTGATGAGATCGAGCATCGTCATCGCGAGCGCCTTCGCGCCGGCCGTCGTGCCCTTGTGCGCGATCGGTGTGGCCATCGCGATCGCGTTGGCCCAGTTGTGGCCCGGCAGATTTGGGATGTTCGCGGGGTAACGCAGAATGACGGTGGGCACGTTCCACGAGACATCGCCGATGTCGTCCGATCCGCCGACGCGCGTCTCGTCGGTGGCCGGTCCCTGCATCGCTTTCAACTGCACGGGGAGGCCGGTCATGGGCGCGTTGAGTTCGCCCTGCAGCGCTTTCGCGAGGGTTTGATCCGCGTCGCTCCACTCGGGGAGTCCGACTTCGTTGATGTTCGCGGTCAGAGCTTCGGCGACGGGACGGTTGAAGTGGCCCGGCCAGGCGGTGCCGAGGACGCGCACGGACATCGTCGTGTCGGTCATCATCGTCGCGGCCTTCGCCATGGTGTCGCCGATTTGGCGGAGCTTGATGATCTCCGGATATTCGAGTTCGCGGAAGTAGTACCAGACGCTCGCGTTGGCGGGGACGACGTTGGGCTGGTCGCCGCCGTTGGTGATCACGTAATGCGAGCGCTGCTGGAGACGCAGGTGTTCGCGGCGGTAATTCCAGCCGATGTTCATCAGTTCGACGGCATCGAGTGCGCTGCGACCGCGCCAGGGCGCCATCGCGGAGTGGGCCGTCTCGCCGCGGAAAGTGTATTCGACGGAGACCATGCCGGTGTTCGTGCCGGTGCCCCAGGACGTCTCGAGATTGTTGCCGACGTGCGTGAAAAGGACGACGTCGACGTCCTTGAACACGCCGGCGCGAACGAGATGGGCCTTCGAGCCGAGCTGTTCCTCGGCGACGCCGGGCCAGAGCACAATCGTGCCGGGCAGCTTCGACTTCTCCATTATGCGCTTCACGGCGAGCGCGGCGGTGAGGTTGAGCGGCTGGCCGGAGTTGTGGCCCTCGCCGTGGCCGGGGGCGCCCTCGATCATCGGATCGTGGTAGGCAACGCCCGGTTTCTGCGACGCCTGCGGAATGCAGTCGATGTCGGAGCCGAGCGCGATGACCGGATGGCCCGAGCCCCAGCGCGCGACCCACGCGGTCGGAATGCCGGCGACGCCGCGTTCCACCTTGAAGCCCTCCTGCTCGAGGATGCCGGTGAGGTATTTCGAGGTTTCGACTTCCTGGAAGCCGAGTTCGCCGAAGCTGAAGACCGTGTCGATCATGACCTGGGTCTTCTTCTTCATCGCTTCGACGTCCGTGCGGACCATCGCCTTGTACTCGGCGACGGCGACGGATTGGGCGGCGAGCGGGGAGGCGAGGAGAAGGGCGAGCGTAACGGGGAGGGCGGTACGGAGGGCGTTCATTGGGAAGGAAGAAGTAAGAAGGAAGAAGTAGGAATCCGAGGCTGGGAGGAGGATTGCCGATTGGCGAATGCCGAGTGCCGAATGAGGAAGAGCGGACGGGGCGTTGGGTGGCTGCGAGCGTGAGCGAGTGGCGGTATTCGCTGGAGGCGCGGTGCCCTCACCGCGCGTTTGCGGATGCGGAGTGTAGATTGGCCGGTGGGGGCACCGGCCCTCCAGGGTAGGGGTGAGCGCAATCGTAGGACTCGCTGAAGGGCCAAAGCGGGCGTGGACGAGCCCCGCCCCTACGACGGATCGCGTTCTCAGCTTTCGTAGGGGCGCGCCTCGTGCGCGCCCGAACGTAACGAAGGCCGTACGTGTGTTGACGAAATCAAAGGTCGGAGAAAAGGTGCGGGCCATGCAAACGACCGCCCCGGTGGCTTCGTCCTGTCGGTGATGGGTTTTATGCGCACCGGAGGTGACGGCGGATGGAAGGGGGCAGGTAGAGCGAACCGGGGATGCCGGGTCGCGGCTGCGCTGCATGGCCGAAGCTTCCCACGCAGAGAGTTTGAACAGGAAGGCCGGGGAGTTCGGGAAGTGATGAGCTCGGCGGTCAAATTTCCTCGGACATCAGGAGCGCATGGATTCGCGATGGCGGCGTGCCTGCTCGCGATTTTTGGCAACGGCTGTCGTCGGACGGAACCGCAGGCGTCTGGCGCCTCCGCCGCGTCCGAAGTCCCGGCGGCGGTCGCACAGGCTTCCGTTCCACCCGCGGTGGTGCGAAGCGCGAAGGCGGCAGAAGCGCCCGAGACGGCGTCCGCGAAGTCGGTTGCGGTTCGTCCTTTCACCGTGACGGGAACGGATCCCACGAATGGCGCGCTGGCCGACGCGCTGACGGAGGATGTGATTCGCGAACTTGGGGCGGTGCCGGATCTCGACGTGATCGCGCGGACCTCGGCGTTCGCCTTGCGGTGGGAAAAGATTGTCGCGGCGGAGGCCGGCCGCCGGTTGGGGGTGAGACATTTCGTCGAGGGTGTGATCGAGTCGGCGGGGGATAAGTCGCGGATCACGGTGCGGCTCGTGCGGGCGAATTCGGGTGCGGTGATCTGGACCAAGACTTTCGAACTGGAACGCGACCATGTGCCGGGTCTGGCGGCGGCGGTCGCGGCGGGAGTAGCCCGCGAGTTGGGCGCGTCGGTCGCGTCGCCGGCGGGAAGCAGCGCGGTGAACGCGGAGGCGTACCAGATTTATGCGCAGGGGCGGCAGGCGTGGCATCTCGGGACGGCCGAAGGACGCGACAAGGCGGAGGAGGCGTTCAACAAGGCGATCGCGTTGTCGCCGGATTTTGCGCCGGCGCATTCCTCGCTCGCGGCCGTCTGGCTGGTCCGCGGCCAGACGGAGGGTGATCGGGCTGGCTTCAGCCGGGCGAATCCCGCGTTTTTGCCGAACATCATCGCCCAGTTGAAGAAGGCGATCGAACTCGAGCCGAACCTCGCGGAGGCGCACGCCTTGCTTGGCGACGCCTACGCCGGGGCGTGGCAGGGCGGCGATGCCGAGCGGTCGCTCGACACCGCGATTCGCCTGAATCGCAACGACGCGTCCGCGCATCGCTGGCTCGCGCAAGTGTGGGAATCGGAGGGCCGGCTCGAGGACGCGCTGGCGGAGCACCGCCGCGCGGTGGGATTGGATCCGTTGTCGCCGGCCGTCGCGACCGATTATGCCCTGGCGCTCGTACTGGCCGGACAGAGCGCCGCCGCGCTCGAGCGGCTGGATGCCACGCTGGCGCTGCAGCCGGAGAATTCGCAGGCGCGCTGCTGGCGAGCTTGGGCGCTGGTGGATTTGCAGCGGATGCCGGAGGCAATTGAGGAAGCCAGGCGGCTGGCGAAAAAAGGGGGCTCAATGGAGGCCACGTTTGCGGCCGCGGTGCTCTATCGGGGCGGACAACGTCGCGAAGCCGATGAGGCCTTCAAGCAGATCCCGGCGGCGGTGAAGACGTCGGTGTACTACCTGCTCGCGGTGACGGGACGTCGCGACGACGTGATTGCGCTGATGGCGCCGTCGATTGCGCGGCCGGCGGAGTTGTCGCTGCTGATGTATTTGCCGGTGTTCGATTCGCTGCGGGGGCATCCGCGTTTTCGCGAAATTCTGCGCGATGCGGGTGCGGGGGCCGCGCACACGCGGGCGCAGGCGGAGCGGGCGCGGTGGCGCGAGGCGCGCGGCTGAGTCCCTGATGGTTAACCACTGATGGGCACTGATGGGACACTCATTGGGTTGGAAAACCGAACCCAAGCCGGGCGTGGACGAGCCTCGCCCCTACGAGAAAGTCGTCACGCCCTTCGTAGGGGCGCGCCTCGTGCGCGCCCGCTGCGTCTTACCTGCTTCAGCCTGAAGCCAAGAATTCAGGAGCCATTCAAAGCGTGGACAGGATGACAGGATTCGCAGGAGGCGTGCGTTGGTGTTGTAGCCCGCTGCGTGAGCAGCGGGACGACTTTAAGCGGAGCACAAAGAGGTCCCTGCCCTCACGGGCAGGGCCACACCCTGGCGGGCAAGCTCGGAGACCGGCCCTAGTTGACCCGCTTCGGCACTGGCACGGCCACCGGATCGATGCTCGGGAAGAACGGCGCGAGAAAGTCGACCAAAGGCTTGAGGAACGCCGGCTCGGTGCGCGTCACCGTCCAGTGCATGATCAGGATCACGAGCATCATCAGCAGCAGGAGTCCGACGAGCGCCGGGTTGATGCTGCGCAGGAAGCGGTAGAAATTCAGTGTAATCAGCACGACGAAGAACCCGCAGATCAGCGTGAGCAGGTTGTGCTCCTGGTAGAGTTCCTTCAGCAGCTTCCCGTAGGGCGCGAGCGCCTTCCAAAGCGGGGCAAGGTCGATTTCCAGGAGCGGTGCGGACATGTGGCTGGAACATGACGGTCGTTCGTCCGCGCGTCAAAGGCCGAAGCGCTTTCGTGGGGAGGCCAGCGCACAAGTATTCGTAAAAGCGAAACCAGGGGCGGTGGATTTCTAATCTTCGATTCCGCCGAAGTGATCGCGGTACGTGCCATGGAGGGCGGGTGCCTCACCCGCCAACGTCGTTCCGTCTGCGTGGCCGGTGGGGGCACCGGCCCTCCATGAGCGGGGGGCTTGGACGAGCCCCGCCCCTACGAAAGCCGCCGTAGGGGCGCGCCTCGTGCGCGCCCGGGGACGCTTCGGCCCGCCACCGACGGGCCTTGGATTTCGGTCGCGAGGCGGCCCGGCGGCGAGCGCCGGCCCTACAGTGGCCAGCCCGGTGAAACTACTTTCCCGCTTCGGGAAACGTGCCGGCCATGACCGTCACCATCTTGTCCGGATTCAGGTACTGCTTGATCGCGGCGTTCACCTCGGCGAGCGACAGCGCTTCGATCTTGCGGGGTAACTCATCAACCCACTCCGGACCGTACCCGCGCTGAATGGTATTGAGCAGCGTCGAGGCGAGGCCGTCCGTCGTCGCGAGGGCGACTTTGTACGAACCCGTGAGGGTGACCTTGAACGTGGTGAGTTCCGCGGCGGTCAGGCCTTCGCGGGCGAAGCGGTTGAGTTCGCGCAGGGTGGAGGCGAGACCCTTCTCCAGCAGGTCGGGAGCGAAGGTGCCGGAGATTTGCCAGCCGCCGTCAGCGTAGGTGTCGCCGCTGAGCTGGGCGAAGATGCCGTAGGTGAGTCCCTCGCGGTTGCGAATGATGTCGAGCAGCCGGGCCGAGAAGAAACCGCTGCCGAGGACCGACGTCGCCATGTTGAGCGCCTGATAGCCGGGATCGGTGTAACGCAGACCGGACGGTTGCCCGATGGTGAGCGACACACTCGTCTTGCCCGGCATCGCGACCTTTTCGACGCGGGGAGCGGCGAGGGCCGGAGCGCGCGGTGCCGGCGGAATCGGGCGCCCGCCCTTCCAGCCGGCGAAGGCCTCGCCGATGGCCGCGTCGATCGCGGCGTCGTCGACATCGCCCACGATCACGAGCCGGGCGGCGGTCGGGCCGTAGTTGGCGGCGTGGAAAGCGCGCAACTGGTCGAGCGTCGCGGCCTCGACGTCGGCCAGATATTTTTCGTTCGCGGGCGGGCGGTTCGGGTGGCCCTCCGGATAAATGGCGCGCTCGAATTCGCGGCCCGCGCGGAAGTCGGTGTCGTCCATCGCGCGCTTGTGCCGGCCGATGAGCTGGGTCTTCAGCTTCGCGAACTCCTCCGCATCGAGCCGCGGCGTGCGCAACTGTTCGGCGAGCAATCCGACGACGAGCGGCAGGTCCTTGCGCAGGCTTTTGCCGGAGAAGTTGAGCGTGTGGCTGCCGGTCCCGAAACGAAGCGTGGCACCGGTTTCCTCGAGCACCGCGGCGACGGCGAACTTGTCACGTTTGACCGTGCCCTGGTCCAACATGCCCGCGGTGAGATCGGCGATGGCGGAGTTGCCTGGCAGGTTGAAAACATCGCCGGCGCCGAGCACGCCGCGAATGGTCACGACGTCCTTGATTCCGGTCTTGAGCGTGAGGACGTCGATGCCTGCGACCTGGCGGCGACGGACGCGCGGAGCGATCAATGCCCCGGTGGCGGCCTTGCCGCCGCCGGTGATGGGAGCGGCGGCGAGAGCGGCGGGAGCGCCTCGGGTCGGCGGCGCGTTGAAGTCATCCTGACCGCGAGGGTCCCGGTAGTAGTGCAGGAAGCGACCGGCGCCGGAGTACGATGCGATTGCGGAGGTGACGGCCGACGTGCTGCCACCGAGCGGCAGAGCTGTTGCATGGCGTTCGGCATCCCGACCCTCGTCCAGGGTAGCCCTGCCCGTGAGGGCAGGGACTTCTTCACTGCTGAGCCTGACGTCGTCCCGCTGCTCACGCAGCGGGCTACCAAGAGAGTCATCTCCCGCTTCGCGCATCTTTGCGTTTCTAGCCTGGCCTTTGGCGGGCTCGGCGGGCTCCGCCTGCGGGATGAACCAACCCGTCGTGCTTTGGTCCTCGTTGAGGTACTGCCGGGCGACGCGCTGAATGTCGGCGGCGGTCACGACCTTCAACTTCTCGAGCAAGCCGGTGTAGCTCGTCCAGTCACCGACCGCGATGGCCTCGTTGATTTGTCCCGCGATCGCGAAGGACCCGTCGCGGTGAAACGCGATGCCGGCTAGCAGTTGATTGATGGCCCGCGTGACCTCGGTCGGGGTGACGCCGTCCTTCTTCACCTTCTCGACCTCGGCGAGGAGCGTCTTCTCGACCTGCTCGTGACCGACGCCGGGCGCGAGCATCGAGCTCAGCGAGAAGAGCATGTCGTCGTGAAACGCGCCCTTCCAGGCGTCGGCGCTGATGCCGAGGTTGGCGTCGATCAGCGCGCGGTAAAGCCGGCTGGACTTCCCCTCGCTCAGCAGCACGGAGAGGACCTCGAGAGGCGCATGATCGGGATGCAGGGCGCGGGGCGTCTTGTAGGCGATCTGGACGACGCCGACCTCACCGGGCCGTTTTACCACCACGCGGCGCGGACCGGTCTGGGCGGGCTCCTCCGTGTAGATCGTGGGAATCGGGTGCGGCGCACGGGGGATGACGGCGAAATATTTCTGGATGAGCTGAAGCGCGTTGGCGGGGGCGAAGTCGCCGATGACTGTGATCGTCGCGTTATTCGGCCAGTAGAATGTGTCGTAGAACTCCTTCAGCTTCGCGATCGACACCTTCTCGATGTCGCTCCGCCAGCCGATCGTCGGGTGGTGGTACGGGTGGGCGACGAAGGCGGTGGACATGATCTCCTTCTCGAGCGCCTCGGCGGGATCGTTTTCGCCGCGTTCGAATTCGTTGCGGACGACGGTCATCTCCGGCTGCCGATCCTCGTCACGCAGGAGCAGGTGGCGCATGCGGTCGGCCTCCATGGCGACGGCGAGTTCGAGGTGGTTGCTCGGCAGGTTCTCGTAGTAGTTGGTGCGGTCGAGGGAGGTGGTGGCGTTGTTGATGCCGCCGACCTGGTCCATCATCGTGTCGAAGCCCTTGCCGATCCCGGGGTGGAAATTCTGGCTGCCCTTGAACATGAGGTGTTCGAGGATGTGCGTGGCGCCGGTGGTGCCGGTGACCTCGTTGCGCGAGCCGACGCGGTAGGTGACCATGAACGTGAGCACCGGGGCGGAGTGGTCCTCGAGGAGCAGGACGTTGAGGTCGTTCGCGGTGAGCTTGAACTCCGTGACGCCGCCGGACTCCTTGACGAATTCGAAGCCGGCGACGTTGGGCCGCTCGGCGGCGAAGGCAGGAAGAACGAACGCGGCCAGGACGAGGAGCGGAACGGGAAGGAATCGTTTCATGGCAAAGTGCGGTGGCGGAACAGACGGACCGGCGACAGCAGAAGTCGCGTTGGGAGCCGGGACAATGCACAGGCCCGGCCGCCGCGCCAAGCGGTTAGCGACGAATGGCGGACCGCTGATTGAGGCTGATTTCGGTGGGGGGACCACTAATCGGAACTAATCCCGGACCGGATCAAAACCACTAACGGGCACTAACGGTGCACTAACTTCGGACCAAGGCGGGGGAACCACTGATTGGCACTCATCGGACACTAATTTTGGAGAAGGCCACGGACTACTCTGACTCGATCGAGTTAGTGTCCCGTTAGTGGAAGTTAGTGGTTCAAGGATTGGACCCTCTCCGGCGGGATCGAATGAGTGTCCAATCAGTGAAAATGAGTGGTTCAACCCTTCCGATCCGGACCGGATCAAAACCACTAACGGGCACTAATGGTGCACTAACTCCCGACCAAGGCGGTGAACCACTCATTGGCACTGATTGGACACTAATTCCTGAGCGAGCGACGCGTCGCACCTCTCCGGGATCGAACCCCTCCGCTGGATTGGATTAGTGTCCGATTAGTGAAGATTAGTGGTTAAACAGGTTTGGATCCGTCCGGCCCTAGTTAGTGTCCCGTTAGTGAAAGTTAGTGGTTCAAAGATTGGGTCAGGATTAGCGCCCATTCGCGAAAATTAGCGGTTCAAGGATTGGATCAGGCCGCGGACCGATTCGCGTCGCGCTGCGTCAAGCGGCGTGTCACCGAACCTCCACCTCCCCATGCACCATATCTGCACCTCGAATTGTCAGCACTCCCAGTCCGGCATGACCCGGCGCGATTTCCTGACCGTGGCCTCGCTGGCCGCGGTGGCGGCCGGGGTGCCGTCGATGCTCGCCCAGGATCCGGCGCCACCGGCCAAGGCCGGCAAGGCTCCGGTGTCCAACGGCGGCGGGCCGACGCATCCGTTGATTGATATCCACGTGCACCAGTCTCCGGACAGCATGCGTGGCGGCAGTGGCAAGAAAGGTGGCGGCGGCCGCACGGAGGCGCAGTTCGTCGCGCACCAGAAGGCCGTGAACGCGATTGGCGGCGTGATTCTCGGGGGCAACGCCTACGAGTATGAATTCATGAAGGAGAATCCCGGCCGCTACGTCCGGTTCGCGGCGGCGGGACCGGCGGGTGGCGATCGCGCGGCGGCGGTCGAGGCGGCGCTCAAGGGCGGCGCGCGCGGCATCGGCGAGCATCGCTGGGAAGGTGACATCCCGTTTACCCGGGCGATTCTCGACATGGCGCGCGACTACAAGGTGCCGATCCTGTTTCACTTTCAGGAGGCGCTCTATCCGGCGGCGGTCTACTCGGAGTTCTACAAGACGATCGAAAAGTATCCCACGGTGACGTTCATCGGCCACGCGATCGACTGGTGGGGTGCCGTCGACAAGAACTATTCGGTCAAGGGCGGCACCTATCCGCGTGGCCGTGTCACTCCGGGCGGCCTGACCGACCAATGGCTCGCGCGTTACCCGAACCTCCACTGCGATCTCTCGGCGCAGTCGGGGAGCACGGCGATCATGCGCGACCCGGATTTCGCGAAGGACTTCATCACCCGGCATCAGGACAAAATCATGTGGGGCTCGGACTGCACGTGTACGACCGGCGGCATGCCGACGTGCTGGTCGGGGATCAAGCTGGTCGCGCTCAACTTCCTGCAACTGCCGGAAGACGTGCAGCAGAAGATCTACCTCACGAACGCGGCGAAGATGTTCGGGCTGAAAACGGCGTGAGGCGCGGTTGCGCCAATGCCGAATGGCGATTGGCGAATGCCGAGTTTCGAATGGCTGCCGCTCGTCGGCAGGCTTTCGGCATTTTCGACTGGGCCCGGCGGCGAGCCGTTCGACAGGCTCACGGCCTGACGGTCGATCCAAACCGAGGTCCTGAGCTGGTCGAAGGGCGCCGGCCCTACATCGATCCGAAGGTCGTACCATGGAGGGCCGGTGCCCCCACCGGCCAAAGCGGGACGTAATTCGCCACCCTGATTCGTCCTCGTTCGCTTAATCGTCCTCGTTCTCGACCTCAGACGAGAACGAGAAAGATAACGAGAACGAGTATTCCTGCGGCGCGCCTCCGCGCGCCGCGTGGCGAATCCGCGTTCGCGGATTCGCTACGGCTTGATCGCGACCTTCTTCATCACGACGGGCTGCAGGGGACGGCTGAGATCGCCGTCTGAGCCCATCGCCATCGGGAGGTTCACGATTTTGTCGACGACCTCGATGCCCTTGGTCACGCGACCGAAGATCACGTACGCGGGCGGCAGCCGGTAGTCGGCGTGCAGGATGAAGAACTGGCTGGTGTTGGAGTTCGGGCCGGAATTCGCCATCGCCACGATCCCACGCTTGTAGCCGGTGCGGTAGAGTTGCGAGCTGCGGTCGATCTCGTCCTCGAACGGGCCGCCCCAGGCGCTGACGCCGCCCATGCCGTTGCCCTGCGGGTCGCCGCCCTGGATCATGAAATCCTTGATGATGCGGTGAAACGTGAGTCCGTCGTAGAGCCCGTGCTCCGCGAGGAGGCGGAAATTCTCCACGGCCTTCGGCGCGGCGTCGGGCAGCAGCTCAATTTCGATCGTGCCCTGATCCATCGCGAGCACGGCGTGCTTGCCGCCCGAGCTTTTCGCCCCCGCGGGGATCTTCGGATGCGTGGTGGTTGGCATGGCCGCCGACGCGGCGGCGCCGCTGGGAGCCGGCGCGGTCTTCGGCTTGCAGCCGGCGAGGAGAAAACTGCAGGCGACGAAAGCGAAAAGGGAACGGCGGGCGAGCAGAGTCATGGCTGCACTTCTTGGCGTCTCGTCCTGCGAGTCAAGGACGGCGCAGAAGGGCGTCGTGCGGTGTAGGGCTGCCGCTCGTCGGCAGGCCACGTGTTTCATTCGCGAAGCGGCCCGGCGGCGAGCGCCGGCCCTACAATGGGAACCGCTTGGGAGGGGTACTCGAAGGCGGGGTGGGTCGGCGCCGGACGATCGGAAATTACTTCGCCGCGACGGGCGTCGCGAGCGGCTTGCCCTTTTCGAGAATGTAATTCGCCACGAGCCGCGCGGGGCCGCCCGTCACGTTGCGGGCGGAGTGCACCGCACCCGCCGGGATGACAAACGCTTCACCTGCCTTGATCGTCTTCGGCGGCTGCCCGGCGATTGCGACGATGACGGTGCCCTCGATGAGATAGCCGCACTCTTCGCCGGGGTGCGTATGCGCCGGGACCATTGCGTCCTTTTTGAAATCAACCTGGGCGATCACGACGTGGTGGCCGGCCGCGGCGATGTCCTGATCCTGCAGGATGGTCCGCGTGAACAAGGCGGGAGGAGTGTCAGCCGCGAAGAGCCCGGCGACGGGCAACGCGAGGAGGAGGGCGAGGGTGGAGGCGAGGGTCGATTTGGTCATGGGGAAGTGAGAGGAGCACGAAGCAGGTGGGAGGAGACGGAAAGGAAGAACTGAGAAGGCAGAAGGAAGAAATCGAGCCGAGGTGCGCGGACGATCAATCCGGTGAATCGGGGTTACTTCCGTGCACTCTCGTCCTTCTGTAGGGCCGGCGCTGGCTGCCGGGCCTTGCACTTCTTTCGCGAAGCGGCCCGGCGGCGAGCCGGTTCGGCAAGCTCACGGCCAGACGGAGGGAATCCCGGGCCCTGCACCGATCCGCGGACGTTCCGTCGCACGTTAGGCAGCCTTGGACGGTGGGGGCACCGTCCCTCCATGGATTGCTCTTGGAGAGGAGAGCGAACGGAAGTCTGAACGATCCGCCGACCATGGAGGGCGGGTGCCCACACCCGCCGATCTCCTTCCACGGCATCGTCCCGGCCCCAGAGGGGTGCCCGCAGGGCGGGGTGGGTCGGCGGCTCTACGCCAGCAGCGCCGCGATCTTCTCGCGCAGGTGCGTGAGCCGTTGCTTCGACTCGCTGTTGCGCACGGCCATCGCGTACGCGGCGGGCTCGCCGACGAGGAAAACCTTCTTCTTGCCGCGGGTGATCGCGGTATAGAGCAGGTTCCGCTGGAGCATCATGAAATGCCCCTTCAGCAGCGGCACGATGACGACGGGATATTCGCTGCCCTGTGACTTGTGGATGCTGATGGCGTAGGCGAGGGCGAGGTCACCGAACTCGCCGCGCGAGAATTCATGGCGATCGCCGTCGAACGCGGCCTCGAGTTTGCCCGCGGTGGGATCGACCGCGGTCACGTTGCCAATGTCACCGTTGAAGAGGTTCTTGTCGTAGTTGTTCCGGAGCTGGATGACTTTGTCGCCCGGGCGAAACTCGCCGCCAGGCCCGCGCAGCGACGGGGCCGGATGGTTCGAAGTGGCACGGGTCTCCCGACCCGTGGAACGTTCCATCACGGGTCGGGAGACCCGTGCCACACCCGGATTATTCAACGCGCCCTGCAGCTGCACATTGAGATTCGCGACGCCGGCGACGCCCTTGTGCATCGGCGCGAGGATCTGCACGTCGTTGACCGGATCGAACCACTTCCAATGCCGCGGAATGAACTCCGTGCAGAGTTCGATCACCTTGCGGACGCAATCCTCCGCATCGGTCGCAACGACGAAGGTGAGATCCGACCAGGCCTGGGCCGACGCGACGTCAGGCACCGCGGGCGGCAGCGAGGGATCGCCGGAGTTGATCGCATGCGCGGTCGTGACGATCCCGCTCTGTTCCTTCTGGCGGTAGATGACGGAAAGGCGCGTGACGGCGGCGGGGGCTGATAGTTGAGGGTTGAGAGTTGAGGGTTGAGAGAGGGAGGTGGCGGCGGTGATGAGATCCTTGAGGACGTTGCCGGGGCCGACGCTCGGGAGTTGGTCGATGTCGCCGACGAGCAGGAGATGGGCGCGGGACGGGACCGCCTGGAAGAGCGCCGCGGCGAGACGCGTGTCGAGCATCGAGGCCTCGTCGACGATCAGGAAATCCGTGGCGAGAGGAGTATTCTCGTTCGCGGTGAAGCCCCCCTTGCTGGCGTCGTATTTCAGCAGCCGGTGAATGGTGGAGGCGTATCCGCCGGTGGTTTCGGCGAGTCGTTGGGCCGCCCGGCCGGTGGGCGCGGCGAGATGTATGCGGACTTTCTTGGCTTTCAGGATTTCGACGAGCGCGCGCAGGATGGTGGTCTTGCCGGTGCCGGGACCACCCGTGAGGATCGTGAGCTTGCGGGCGAGGGCGTGGCGGACTGCGGTGCGCTGCAACTCGTGAAACTCGAAGCCTGCTTTCTCCTCGGCCCACTTCACGGCGGCATCGATCCGAATGGGTGGCAGTCCGCTCGCGACGCGATTGAGACGCCCCACGGTCGCGGCGATTTTCTGCTCGGCGCGGTCGTTGTGCGGTAGCTGGAGGAGCGTGGTGTTGGTTAACGCTGCGGAATCCGGCACGTCCGGCGGGGTCTGGGCGACGACCGCGTGGGACTCGATGAGGGCGGCGATCCGGGCGGTGACGAGCCGCGAGTCCGTCTCGAGCAGGTTGGCGGTGTGCGCGACGAGATCGTCGTGGGGAAATGCGGTGTGTCCCTCCTCCTGCAGCGTCTCGAGCGCGTAGAGAAGCCCGGCGTCCAGGCGGGGCGCGGCGTCATTGGCGAACCCGAGATTGATCGCGATCCGGTCGGCGGTCTTGAAGCCGATGCCGTCGATCTCGCGGGCGACCCGGTATGGCTCGGTGGTGAGGATCCGCTGGGCGGCGGGACCGTATTGTTTCACCAGCTTCACGCACTGGCTCGGCGTGACGCCGTAGGTTTGGAGGAAAATGTAGAGTTCGCGCTCGGTGCGTTTCTCGTCCCACGCCAGTTTGATCGCCGTGGCGCGCTTCTTGCCGATGCCGTCGACGCTGCGCAGCCGGCCCGACTCCTCGCTCAGGATCCGAAACGTGTCGGTGCCGAAGGCGTCGACGATCTTGTTCGCGTAGACCTTGCCGATGCCGGAGACGAGTCCGCTGCCGAGGTACTTGCGGATGCCGTAGACGCTCGCCGGCAACTCGCTCTTGAACGCCGCAATTTTGAACTGGGCGCCATGCTGGGTGTGATGCGACCACTCGCCGGTGAGGTGGAGCGTCTCGCCGCATTCGACGCCGGGGAGCGGGCCGACGACCGTGACCGCCTCGGGGCGCGCCTTGGGATCGACGGACTTGCCGGGCGGCGGATCGGGCCGGAGCTCGGCGATGGTGTAGTGGTTCTCCTCGTTGAGAAAAATGATGCGCTCGATCACGCCGGTGAGCGAAGCGCTGGGTGCGGAGGACTGCCGTTGTTGGGCCACTGCGCGCCACTAATGGACACTAATGCGGATTAGTGAAGTTTCCTGTGCGGGGCGTTTCACCCCGAATCGGGGTGTAACGCTGATGGGGCTGATTCAGGTTTAACCGCTAATCTTCGCTGATGGGACGCTAATCCCGAGCCAGGCGGAGAGGATCCAATCCTTGAACCACTCACTTTCACTAACGGGACACTAACCCAAACGTTGCTTCGTGGTTCGGAGCCCTCCTCCGAAATTAGTGTCCAATCAGTGCCAATCAGTGGTTAGTCCTCTGCTCCGGGATTAGCGTCCGATTAGCGCCAATTAGTGGTTCACCGGATTGGAGATCAGCGTCGCTCAGCGGTGTCTTTGCCCCAGAGCGAATTCACGGTGAAGATCAGGATGCCTGTGCTCACGACGAAGATCGCGGTGAGCAGCCAGGCGGTGGTGGTGCGACCGTAGAGGAAGTAGCCGATCGCAAAGAGCGCCGACCAGATGGCGAGGCAGCCCGAGATCCAGCCAATCGTGGCCTGGCCGAGATCGTCGCCATGGCGCGCGGCTTCTTCGGCACTGATGCCAGCGGCGTCGCGAACCGGGTTCCAGCCGGGGCCGGTGGGCCGGACCTTGCGATAGAACGCCACGAGCCGCCCCATGTTCGTGCCGGGCGTCGTCCACGCGGCGATGAGCCAGCAGATCGTCGTGAACGCGACGGAGTAGAGCACGGTCTGCGCGAACGGGAGCGCGTGACCGGATTTGCGCGCAATGAAGAACGCAACCGAGATCGCGAACGAGCTGACCATCGCGACCACCTCGCACCACGCGTTGATCCGCCACCAGTACCAGCGCAGCAGGTAGAGCAGGCCCGTGCCGGCGCCGATCGAGATGATGATCTCGAAGGCTTCCTGGGCGGAATCGAGAAAACGGCTCAAAATCGCCGCGACGACGTAGAGGCCGACGGTGCAGAGCCGGCCGATGTTGACGTAGTGTTTCTCGGTCGCGGCGGGACGAAGGAAGCGGCGATAGAAGTCGTGGACCAGATACGACGAGCCCCAGTTGAGATGCGTCAGGATGGTCGACGAATTGGCCGCGATCAGGCCGCCGACCATCAGGCCGACGAAGCCGACCGGCAGGAACTTCAACATCGCGGGGAACGCGCTGTCGTGGCCGAGCAGACTCGGGTCGGCATTCGGAAACGCGGTCTGGATGTCTTTCAGCTCGGGGAAAATCACCATCGAGCAAAGCGCGGTGATAATCCACGGCCACGGACGCACCACATAATGGGCGAAGTTGAAGAACAGCGTGCCGCCGAGGGAGTCCTTCTCGGAGCGCGAGGCCAGCATCCGCTGGGCGATGTAGCTGCCGCCGCCGGGCTCCGCGCCGGGGTACCAGTTGGCCCACCAGCCAATCGCGATCGGCATGATGAAAATCATGAGCGCGAGTTCGCCGAGGGAGAAGTTGGGCAGCAGGTCGAGGATCGGCTGGCCCTTGCCGTCGATGACGGAGACGAGCGGCTGCCCGCCCTGGAACGTCACCTGTTGCACCCCGAGGATGTCGACGAGCTTGTGCAGACCGGCGAGGGCGCTGTCACCGACCCCGGAGTGGCGCGCGACTTCCTTCAGCGAGAAGTACGCCGCGGCGACGACCGCGGTCATCTTGATGAAGAACTGCACCATATCGATGACGAGCACGCCCCAGAGGCCGGCGTGGGCGGCGAAGAGGACGTTGAGCACGCCGCAGATGACGATCGTCTGCCACGGCGGGAGACCGAAGAGGATGTTGGCGATCTTGCAGCCCGCGAGCGTCACCATCGCCATGATGAAGCAGTTGAAGAACAGCCCGAGATACACGGCGCGGAAGCCGCGGACGACCGACGCGGCGCGGCCGGAGTAGCGCAACTCGTAGAACTCGAGATCCGTCATCACGCCGGACCGTCGCCAGAGCCGTGCGAAGAAAAAGACGGTGGAGATGCCGGTGAGCACGAAGGCCCACCACTGCCAGTTGCCCGCGACGCCGTATTGGCGGACCTGTTGCGTGACCCAGTTCGGCGTGTCGCTGCTGAAGGTCGTCGCGACCATCGAGAGCCCCGCGAGCCACCACGGCACGGAGCGGCCGGAGGCGAAGAACTCGGACGTGCTCTGTCCGGCGCGCCGCCCGAAGAAGAGCGCGGGCACGAAGCAGATGAGCAGCGTGAAAAGGACGATGGCCCAGTCGAGCGGAAGGAGGGTCATGGCGGGGCGGCCCGAAGCGAGGCCGGGGGCGAAGTCGCGTGACGCTGTGCGGCGGGCGCGGGAAGGGAAAGGGAAAAGTCCGCGGGCGGCGGCCCATCCACCGAGCCGGCGCCCGAGCCGAAGGCCAGGCCGTCGTTGTCATCCAATACCTGGATTCCGAAGTTAAACGGATTGGCGTGGCCCTGTCCGTGAGGACAGGGACTTCTTGATCGCTTCGCCTCAAGCCCTCCCGCTGCTCACGCAGCGGGCTACGAAGCCAACTTCGGAATCCAAGTATCAGATGACAACCGGAAGAGATGCAGCTGGAGGCCCGGCGATCTTGTCATCCATTGGATGACAAGTTGCTCAGCTGCCGCAGCGGGGATTGCCGTGGTTGTCATCTGATAGATGACAAACTGGGCTTGGCTTGGTGGTGAGGGGCGGGGCCGACCCCGGCGGGCGGGGGATTATTTCGCGGCCGCGAGCGCGGCCTGGACGGCGAACAGATCCTCGAAGACGCCGTCGGCCTTGGCCTCGCGAAGTTCCTCGGCGCTGTGCGTGCCGGTGGTGACGCACCAGCAGGGGAAACCACCGTTGTGCGCAGCTTGAACGTCGAACGGTGAGTCGCCGATCAGGATCGTGGTCGCGGCGGTGGCATTGAGCGCGGTGAGGACATGGGCGGCGAATTCCGGCTGCGGCTTGAGCCAGGGCGTGTCCTTCGCGCCGTAGATGCCGCGGAGATACGGGCTCATGCCGAGGTGGGCGCACACTTTGCGGGCATGTTCGCCGCGCTTGTTCGTGAAGGCGGCGAGGGTGGCGCCGGCCTCGTGCTGGGACTTGAGCAACTCCAGCGCGCCGGGCAGGGCGCGGGCGTCCTCGAGCAAAATGGTCTCGGTGTGGGCGATGTGCTTCTTCACCGCCTCGGCGATCAGCTCCTCGGGCAGGAAGTGCCGCATCGCGTTCTCGAGTCCCCCGCCGACGGCGCGCCGGACGGCGGCGGCGGTGGGCGCCGGGCGGCCGAATTGTGGCAGCACGTGCACGTAGCTCCGGTGAATCGTGGTGAACGCGTCCACCAGCGTGCCATCAAGGTCGAGCAGGACAGTCTGAAAACGAGGCATGAGAGGCGCATTGCGTGGAGTCCGGGCGGAGGCTGCAAGCCGGAGTTCGTCGCGGTCGGCCGTGCTTCAAACGGGGTCGCCACGCGTGTTCACTTATGGGCCCTAATCCAAGCCATGGAGCCTGAAGCCAGGAATCCCGGAATCCGGACCAGCGGTTCAAATCCGTGGTTCGGAGTTAGTGTCTCGTTAGTGCCGGTTAGTGGTTCACTGGTTGGGAGTCCTATTCCTCTCTTCCTGGCTTCCGGCTCAACCCGGTTTGGGCCTTCGCTCCCGAAGCTTGAACCGGCGCGCAGCGGCAGTGAGCTTTAACGCGATGTCTCAGCCCTCGGAAATTCAGCCCGCCCGCGTCACCGTGAACGCGGTGGGCGAGGGCTGTGAAGTCGTCCTGGCCGGGAGCTGGCAGATCACTGATCCGCGACCGTCCTGGGCGAAGCTTCTCGGCGCCGCGGAACCGAAGCGGGTGACCGTGCGGCTGGGCGAAGTGCCGCGGTGGGATACTTCGCTGCTGCTCTTTCTCCTCGAGGTGGAGGAGTGGTGCCGCCAGCGCGGATTCTATTTCAATTCCGAGGCGCTGCCGGAGAAAATCCGGGTGCTTTTGGCGCAGATGATGGCGTCGCACGAGTCGAGCGTGCCGTTCGATCGCACCGAGAGTTTTCTCGCGACCGTCGGCCTGGCGACGGCTGACACGCTGGCCAAGGCGCGCGCGATTTCCAGTTTCGTCGGCGAATGCGTCCTCAGCACCGTCCGGCTCGTGCGCAGCCCGCAGCGGTTTCGCTGGCGCGACTGCTTCACCGAGATGCAGCAGTGCGGCGCGATGGCGCTGCCGATCGTGAGCCTCGTCAGCCTGCTCGTCGGCGTGACGCTCGCCTACACCGGTGCGCTCGTGCTCCGGCAGTACGGCGGCGACATCTACATCGCCGACCTGATCGGCCTCGCGATGGTGCGGGAAATGGGCGCAGTGATGACCGGCGTGGTGCTGGCTGGCCGCACCGGGGCGGCGTTCGCCGCGACACTCGGCAACATGAAGGCGAACGAGGAGATCGATGCCCTCGAGACCCTCGGCATTCCCGCGGTGCAGTTCCTCGTCCTGCCCCGGATCCTGGCGCTTGGCCTGATGATGCCGTTTCTCGTCCTCTACTCCGACGCGCTCGGCATCATTGGCGGGTTGTTGGTTGCTTATGGCCAGCTCTCGATTCCCCCGGCGGCGTTTTGGGCCGAGATGCTGACCATCGTCGACTTGTCCGATGTCGCGAGCGGCGTGATTCGCGGCGTCGCGTTTGGCGTCATCATCGGACTGGCCGGCTGCCTGCGGGGCCTGCAGGCGGAACGGAGCGCGGCCGGCGTCGGTCGCGCGGCGACCTCGGCGGTGGTGACCGCCATCCTCCTCATGATCGTGGCCGATGCGATTTTCGCGGTGCTGTTCAACGCCCTGGGAATCTGACGCCATGAACGGAACCAGCCACAGGCAGAATCCAGACGAGGCCTCCGCCCTGCCACCCGCTCCGGCGATCGAGGTGGAACACCTCGAGTGCGGCTACGAAGGCAAGGTCGTGCTGAAGGACGTGTCGTTCACCGTCAGGCCGGGGGAGATTTTCTTCATCATCGGCGGCTCGGGTTGCGGCAAAAGCACGCTGCTGCGGCATCTCGTCGGCCTGAATCAGCCGCGGGCCGGGCTGGTGAAGTTCCTCGGGCAGCCGTTCAGCGCGGCGGACCCGGCAACGCGCCGCCAGATCCTGCGCACCTTCGGCATGCTCTTCCAAGGCGGGGCGCTCTGGACCTCGCTGACCCTCCGGCAAAACGTGGCGCTGCCGCTCGAGGAATACACGACGCTCTCGGCGCGCGACATCGAGGAAGTCGTCGCGCTCAAGCTGCGGCAGGTTGGGCTGGTAGGGTTCGAGGACTATTTTCCGTCGGAGATCAGCGGCGGCATGAAGAAGCGCGCCGGGCTCGCCCGCGCCCTGGCGCTGGACCCGGCGATTGTGTTCTTCGACGAGCCCTCGGCGGGTCTCGATCCGGTGACGTCGCGGAAGCTTGACGAACTCATCCGCGAGGTGCGCGACACCTTCGGCACGACCATCGTGGTCGTGTCGCACGAACTCGCCTCGATCTTCGATCTCGCCGATCGCGTCGTGATGCTGGATAGCGCGCAGCAGGGGATCATCGCCGAGGGCCATCCCCGCGAGCTGGCGGCGTCGAGTCGCGATCCGCGCGTGCGGGAATTCCTGAGGCGGGATGATTTGCCAAAGCCGGGCGCGTGATGGAAAATTTCCGCGTGAGTCTCAACAGAACGAGTATGCCGGTGGGTGCCGGCGATGGCCGCGGGAGGGCGGCGGCGCCATGAAGACGAAGTTCAGCCCGACGGTGGTCGGAGCCTTCGTCATCGGCGCCTTTGCGCTGGGCATCATTGCGGTGCTCACCTTTGGCGGCGTGAACTTTTTTGCGAAGCCGCAGCGGTTCGTGGTGTATTTCGACGAATCGGTGCACGGCCTGACCCTCGGCTCGCCGGTGAAGCTGCGCGGCGTACCGGTCGGCCGGGTGGTTGACCTCACCATCACCTACGATGCGACGAAGAACCTCTCGGTCGTCGCCGTGAGGTGCGAATTTGGGCGGGACCGGGTCGCCGACAGCACGGGTGCGCCGATCAACGTGTCGGCGCGCGCGGAATTGCAGCAGCTCGTCGACCGCGGTCTGCGCGCCCAACTTGGCGTGCAGGGACTCGCCACCGGCCTGTTGTTCGTCGAACTCGACTTCCACGACCCCAAGGAATTTCCTGCGACCGCCCGGCCGCCGGAGCGGCTCGTCGTCGTGCCCTACGTGCCATCGGCGATTTCCGAGTTCCAGAACGGCATCAGCGAGGTGCTGGCCAACTTCCGCCGCGTCGACATGGCGGGGCTCGCCCGCGACCTGAGTTCGCTCGCCAACACCGCGCGCAAGCAGGTCGATGGCGTCGATCTGAAGGGGGTGGTCGAGCAATGGAAGAAAACCGGGGTGCAGGTCGAGGCGCTCGTCACGAATCCCGACATCAAGCGGACGATCGAGAACCTGAATACGGCGGCGGGTGAGCTGCGGTCGGTAATTGCCCGGCTGGACGCGCAAATCGAGCCGACGAGCAGGGAGCTGAACGAGACGCTCGCGGAAACGCGACGCACGCTGCAATCCTTTCGATCCACGGCGGCAACGGCCCAAAGTTTCCTCGATACGCACAGCGGCATCGGCGAGGAAGTCGCCGGCACGCTCGCGCATCTGAACGAAGCCGCGGAAGCGGTGAAACGCCTCGCGGATTTCCTCGAGCGCAATCCCAATGCCCTCATCACCGGCCGCAAGCGGCCGGATCAACCATGATGTCCCGTCCGATACAGAACCCCGCCGTGACCGAGGCAACGGGAGGCGGCCCCCGCTGGGGAGTGGTTGGCGGTTTCCTTGCCCTCGCCGCGCTGGCGGTGACCGGCTGCTCGATCCCGATTCCGCAGGCGGCGGCGGATCCCACGCGCTTCTACGTCCTGACCGCCCCGTCGACCGCACCGGCTCCGGAACCGGCGGGTGCCCGGCCCGTGGTGCACCTGCGCGAGGTCGAGGTCGCGACCTATCTGCGGGCGCGTCCGATTGTGGTCCGCCGCGGCCAGCACGAGATCGAGTTCCGCGAATATGCCCGCTGGGGTGAGCCGATCGAACTCGGGCTCGGCCGCGTGTTGCGCGAGGAATTGCTGGCGCGGGGAGCGGCCGCGGCGGTGCTGACGCCCGGGATGCGGGCGGCCGGTGTGACCTACAATCGCGAACTCAAGGTGCGCGTCCTGACGGCGGAAGGATCGACCGACGGATCGATCGCGTTTCGGTCGGTGTGGGAGATTTTTGGGCCGGACGGGAAGAACGAGCCCATCGCCCGCGGCGATTTTCGCGCGGCGAACCTGCGTTGGGACGGCAAGACCGAATCCGAACTCGTCGCCGGCCTGAGCCAGGCGGTGGCGGGACTGGCGGCGGAGATTTCGGCAGAGCTCTCGAAGACGAAGTAAGAGGGAAGAAGGTCGAAACGGGGCCGAGGCCTGGCTGGAGGCGCAGTGTCGTCACGGCGCGTTCGGAAAGGGGCGACGCCGAATGGCCGGTGGGGGCACCGGCCCTCCAGGGATTGCTCTTTGAGAGGAGCGCGAACGGAAGTCCGAACGATCCGCCTGCCATGGAGGGCGGGTGCCCACACCCGCCGATTTCGTTCCACTGCATCATTCCGGCTCGAGAGGGGTGCCGTAGGGCGGGGTGTGTCGGCCACGGATCGACGTTCGTTCGAACGGCTTTCACGGGTCGGGAGACCCGTGCCACTTCCGGCATGGCAAAAAAAGAAACCGACCCGTACCGGATCGGTTTCTTAATTCCTAATTCTTAACTCTTAATTTTTCCTCACTTCAGCGCGGCGGCGATTCGCGCCAGCGCGTTCTCGACGTTCTCGCGCGAGTTGAAGGCGCTGATCCGGACGTGGCCTTCGCCGCACTTGCCGAAGCCGGCGCCGGGCGTGCAGACGACCTGGGCCTTGTTCAGGAGCAGGTCGAAAAATTCCCAGGAGTCGCGGCCGGTGTTGATCCAGAGGTAGGGCGCGTTGTCGCCGCCGATGCAGCTGAAGCCCCAGCTTTTCACCGCATCGCGGATGAGCTTGGCGTTGCCGAGATAGAAATCGATCAGCGCCTTGGTCTGCTGCTTGCCGGCGTCGGTGTAGATGGCGGCGGCGGCCTTCTGGATCGGATACGCCACGCCGTTGAACTTGGTGCTGTGGCGGCGATTCCAGAGGGCATGAACCGGATGCGCGTTGCCGGCGGCATCGTAGGCGACGACTGACTTCGGCACGACGAGGTAGGCGCAGCGCGTGCCGGTGAAGCCCGCGGTCTTGGAGAAGCTGCGGAACTCGAGCGCGACGTCGCGGGCGCCTTCGATCTCGTAGATGGAGTGCGGAATCTGCGGGTCGCGGATGTAGGCCTCGTAGGCGGAGTCGAAGAGGATGATCGCCTTGTGCTTCTTCGCATAGGCAACCCAGGCCGCGAGTTGGGCCTTGGTGGCGACGGCGCCGGTCGGGTTGTTCGGGAAGCAGAGGTAGATTAGATCGGTCGCGACCTCGGGAATCGCGGGCACGTAGCCGTTCGCCGGCGTGCTATCGAGATAGGTGACGCCCTGGTAGCGGCCGTCGACGTTCTGACCGGTGCGGCCGGCCATGACGTTCGTATCGATGTAGACCGGGTAAACGGGATCGGGAATCGCGAGGCGGATGTCCTGGCCGAAGATTTCCTGGATGTTGCCGCAGTCGCACTTCGCGCCGTCGGAGATGAAGATCTCATCGGCGTCGATCTGGCAGCCGCGCGCCGCGTAGTCGTGCTGCGCAATCACGTCGCGGAGGAACGCGTAGCCCTGCTCGGGGCCGTAGCCCTTGAACGTGGCGCGGTTCGCCATCTCGTCGGTCGCGGCATGGAGCGCCTCGACGCACACCGGCGGGAGCGGCTCGGTGACGTCGCCGATGCCGAGCCGGATGACGGGCTTGGTCGGGTTGGCGGCGACATAGGCGCTGACGCGCTTGGCGATGTCGCTGAAAAGGTAGGACGCCTTGAGCTTGGTGTAATTCTCGTTGATGCGGATCATGGGAAGGGAGGAGGGAGCGGCGGCGGATCGGACCGGTGGGACCGGCGAAAAACTTGAACAAACGCACCGGGAAGGGTTAGTTCAAGCCCGACGTTCGCCGTCCACCCCGCCGTGCCCCATGCATAAATACGAGACTGTTTCCGAGATGCGTGCCGCCTCGACTGTCGCGCGGCAGGAGGGCCGGTCGATTGGCCTCGTGGCCACGAACGGGGCGTTGCACGCCGGCCACGCCGCGCTGATCGCGGCGGCCAAAAGTCACGCGCAGCACGTCGTCGTCTCCGTTTTCCGCAACCCGCTGGCCTTTGGCCCGAGTGAGAATTTCGCGGGCTATCCGCGCAGCCCCGACGCCGACCTGAAGCTGTGCGAGGACCTGAAGGTGGATGCGGTCTTCCTGCCCGGGACCGAGGAATTTTATCCGAAAGGGTATTCCACCTACGTGATCGAGGAGGCCGTCAGCAAGCCGCTTTGCGGGGTGTCACGGCCGAGTCATTTCCGGGGCATGGCCACGGGCACGGTCAAGCTGCTCAACATCGTCCGGCCCGACTTCCTCATCATGGGCCAGCGCGACGCCCAGCAGGCGGCCGTGATGCGCAAGGTGATCAACGATCTCAGCCTCGGAACGGAAGTCTTGCTGGCACCGACGGTGCGGGACACCGACGGCCTCGCGGTCACGTTCCGCAGCCGCGATCTGACGTCCGGCCAGCGGCAGGAGGCGGCTGCCATTCCGGCGGCGCTGCAACGCGCCCGCGAAATGGTCGCGCAGGGGGTGCGCAGTCCGGATCGGATTATTGCGGAGGCCACGCATCTCTTCGGCGAGCGGCGGCGAATTCGCGTCATCTATGTCTCGATCGTCGATCCCAACACGATGGAGCCGCTGCGCGAAGTCGTGCCGGGGCGGACAATGCTGGCGATTGCGGTCTGGGTGGACGAACTGCGGATGATCGACAATGCGCTCCTGTGAACAGGAGCGCATTTGAAATTTGAGATCTGAGATTTGAGACTCGGGAAGGCTGTTCGGTGCCTCGAATAGCTATCCCTCTTTCATTCTGAGCGCAGCGAGGAATCCATCCGTAAGTTGGGCCGATCACATGGATTCTTCGCTCCCGCTCAGAATGACAAGCGGCGCGGGCGGGAAGAATTTCGTTCGAATTATTCCGTTCGAGAGTCTTTCGTCGCGCCATGTCCGCTCCTGTCGAACCGCGCGCTGCCTTGCTGACGCTCTCGCATGAGCTGGGTCGCGAGGAACGCGCGCTGGCGATTCTCGGCGAGGGCAACACCTCGGCGCGGCTGCCGGGTGACTGCTTTCTCGTGAAGGCGAGCGGATCGAATCTCGCGACGCTCTCGCCCCTCGGGGTGACCGAATGCCGGCTTGGTCCCATCCTGGCGCTGCTCGACCGGAAACGGGTGCCCGATGCCGAGGTCGATCAGACACTGCTCGATGCCCGGTTGGATCCGACGGCGAAGAAGCCTTCCGTGGAGGCGATGTTTCACGCCTACCTGCTGACGTTGCCGGGCGTGAACTTTGTCGGCCACACCCATCCGGTCGCTGTGAACCGCGTGCTCTGCTCCAAGTATGCGAAGGCATTTGCGCAGCGCCGGACGTGTCCGGACGAGGTCGTGTGCTGCGGCGTGGAGAGCGTGTACGTCGGCTACGCGGACCCGGGGCTGAAGCTCGCGCAGGCCATCCGGTCCGAAGTGGTGGCGTTTATCCGGCGGACGAGCCGGGCGCCGCGGGTCATCCTGCTCGAGAACCACGGCTTCATCGCGCTCGGGGCCACGCCGGCGGCGGTGCTCGCGGCGACGCTGATGGGCAACAAGGCGGCCGAGGTTTTCTTTGGTGCGGCGGTGCTCAATCGCGGCCAGCCGCGCTATCTTTCCGCGGCGACGGTCGCGCGCATCGCGGGCCGGCCGGATGAGCATTACCGGCAGCAGGCGCTGGGACTTTGAGGATTTTGGATTTTGGATTCTCGATTTTGGATTTTCTACGTCCGCGCGCAGCGTCGGACGTCCCCCAATCCAAAATCGAGAATCCAGAATCCAAAATGCCCGCCCCGGGCCGTGCCGGCCTGTATTTGTTTGAACCGTCCGCCCCGGGCCGGGATAGATTCGCCCCGTGTCTTCGTACCAATACGTCAACTTTCTCTGGGATGACGCCAAGGCGGCGTCGCTCGATCCTGTCGCGCGTCTCGTGTACCGCTCGAACCTCCTCGGGAGCGACCAGCGGATCACGAACACCGGCGGCGGCAACACGTCGTCGAAGCTGACCGGGAAGGATCCGCTCACGGGCCAGCCCGTCGAGGTACTGTGGGTCAAGGGCTCGGGCGGCGACCTGCGCACGAGCACGCGCGAGAATTTCTCCTCCCTCTACCAGCAGAAGCTGATCGATCTGCAGGGACTGTATGCGTCGCGGACCGACAAGGGCTACAAGTCGCCGGCCGAGGACGACATGGTCGGCATGTACACCCATGCGACGTTCAACCTGAATCCGCGCGCGACCTCGATCGACACCCCGCTCCACAGCTTCATCGCGGGCAAGTTCGTCGACCACATGCACCCGAACGCGATCATCGCGATCGCGGCGTCGCAGAACTGCGAGAAACTCACGCAGGAAATCTTCGGCGGTGAGATGGCTTATGTGCCGTGGATGCGGCCCGGTTTCGAGCTCGGGCTCGCGATGCAGGAGATCACGCGCCGCCAGCCGAAGGTGCGTTCCATCATGATGGGCCAGCACGGGTTCATCTCGTGGGCGGATGACGAGAAGGCCTGCTATACCTACACGCTCGACTGCATCGAGCGCGCGGCGGCGTTCATTGAGAAGAAGTACGCGGCCAAAGGCGGTGACGGGGCGGCCTTCGGCGGCGCGAAATATCAGACGATCGAGGAAACCAAACGGCGGGCGACCCTCGCGGCGATTTTGCCCTGGCTGCGCGGTCAGGTTTCGCAGCAGCGGCGTTTCATCGGGACGATCCAGGACGACGAAAAGATCCTGCGCTTCGTCAACTCGCGTGACGCCGCCCGGCTCGCGGCGCTCGGCACCTCGTGTCCCGATCATTTTCTCCGGACCAAGATCAAGCCGCTCTACGTGGATTGGAATCCGCAGGCCGAGGATCTCGCGGCGTTAAAGCAGAAACTCGCCGACGGCCTCGCCGCCTACCGGCAGGACTACGCCGCCTACTACGCGAAGTGCAAACGGGCGAACTCGCCGGCGATGCGCGATCCGAATCCGACGGTCGTGCTGATTCCCGGCCTCGGCATGATTGCGTGGGGCAAGGACAAATCGGAGTCGCGCGTCACGGCCGAATTCTACAACTGCGCCGTCGAGGTTATGCGCGGCGCGGAGGCAATCGACACCTACATCGCGCTGCCGCAGCAGGAGGCCTTCGACATCGAGTACTGGCTGCTCGAGGAGGCGAAGTTGAAGCGGATGCCGGCCGAGAAGGAATTGGCGCGGCAAGTCGTCATCGTCGTCGGCGCGGGTTCCGGCATCGGCCGCGAGACCGCGCACCGGCTCGTGAAGGAAGGCGCGCACATCGTGTCCGTCGATCTCAAGCTCGAGAGCGCCGCGGCAACCGCGAAGGAAATCACGGACAAGCTCGGCCTCGGCATCGGCGTGGCCGGTTCGGGAATTTCCAATTGCGGCCCGGCGGTCGGGCTGGCGGCGAATGTCACCGATCGGGCCAGCGTGCGCGCGATGCTCGATCAGGTGGCGCTGGCGTATGGCGGGTTCGACTCGATCTGCGTGACGGCCGGCGTGTTCTGGCCGAGCGACACCACGGGTCACATCCCCGACGATAAATGGGCGTTCACCTTCAACGTGAATGTCACCGGCAGCTACATCGTCGGCGACGAAGCGGCATGCACGTGGAAGGAACAAGGATTGAAAGGGCAGCTCGTGCTGACGTCCTCGGCGAATGCCGTCGTGGCCAAGAAAGGCTCGCTCGCCTACGACACCTCGAAGGCCGCCGCGAGTCACCTCGTGCGCGAACTCGCGATCGAACTGGCGCCGCTGGTGCGGGTGAACGGTGTGGCGCCGGCGACCGTCGTGCAGGGCTCGGCGATGTTTCCCCGCGACCGCGTGATCGGGTCGCTGGCGAAGTACAATATTCCGTACACCGAGACCGAGGCGACGGAGTCGCTGGTCGCGAAGCTGGCGCAGTTCTACGCGGACCGGACGCTGACGAAGGCGCCGATCACACCGGCGGATCAGGCCGAGGCGTATTTCCTCCTGGTGAGCAACCGGCTCAGCAAGACGACCGGGCAGATCCTCACGGTCGACGGCGGATTGCATGAGGCGTTCCTGCGGTAAGGCGCCCGCGGCGGGCCGCGGGGGTTCTGGGTTTTGAGTTCAGGGTTATGAGTTCTGGGTTTTGAGTTTTGGGTTCTGGGTTGAAGGGTGTTGGGGCCGGCCGATTGCAGGCGGTGATCGGAGCCGGCGGGCGCGCACGAGGCGCGCCCCTACAAACGGCTTTCGTAGGGGCGCGGCTCGTCCGCGCCTGGTTCGAGAACGAGAACGATTACGAGAATGAGAACGAGAAGCAGGTCGTAAGCGGGACTCGCCAAATGGCCGGTGAGGGCACCGGCCCTCCATTGAGAAAGGTACGGCCGAACGGAGGGAGAATCGAAAATCGAGAATCCAAAATCTGCCAAGGCGGGGTGTGTTGGTCCGTTTCTTCCCTCATAATTCATAGCTCATAACTCTTAACTCTCACTTCCCTTAGTCTCGCCTCCGAGGTGATTCCGCGCCTCGGTGGAGGCATGACGACGCATCGCCCTTTGCCGCAGACCTGGGACCTCCGGTCCTATTTTCCCACCTTCGATGGACCGGAATATCGCGCGTTCCGGACCGCTCTGAATTCCGACCTCAAGGCTGCGCTCGCCGCGGCCAGCGCGCTCGCGCCGCTCCAGTCGACTTCGGAAAGCGTGCAGGCGTGGGCCCGGGCGTTTGCGACCTGGGAAGGGCTGATGACTCGGATGGGGCATCTCAATTCGTATCTCGGCTGCCTTAGCGCGGCGGACTCGGCCAACGAGGCTTATCAGACCGAGGAGGCGGCGCTGTCGCTCGCCGCGGCCGAGGAATCGAAGTTGAAATCACAGCTCCTCCGTGGGCTCCGCCCGGCGGACGAGACGGCCTTCGCGGCATTGCTCGCCGCGTCGGAGACCGCCGGTGCCGCCCACGCGTTGCGGCGGCTGCGGGCCGAGGCGGTTTACCAGATGGATGCGGCGCAGGAGGCGCTGGCGTCGGACCTCGGGGTCGACGGCTTCAAGGCGTGGAGCCGGCTCTACGACACGGTCACGGGCAAGATGAGTTTCGAGATGACGTTCCCCGATGGACGCCGCGAACGCGTCCCCATGTCGCAACGCCGCGCGCTGATGACGAATCCCGACCGCGCGATCCGGAAGGTCGCGTTCGAGGAGGGCAACAAGGTCTGGGTCGCGGCGGGTGACACCTGTGCGGCGGCGATCAACGCCCTCGCCGGCACGCGGCACACGCTGTACGCACGGCGCGGTCGCGGACATTTCCTCGATGCTCCATTGCACGATGCGGCGCTGGCGAAGCCGACCCTCGATGCGATGTTCGCGGCGATCGGCGAGAACTACGCGCTGCCGCGGCGGATCATGCAGATCGGCGCGCGGCTGCAGGGCACGCAGGCGCTCGAATGGTACGACCTCGAGGCGCCGCGGCCGCTGGATCCGATTGCGGACATTTCATGGGACGAGGGCATCGCGATGGTGCAGTCGGCCTTCGACGCCGCTTATCCGCGGCTCGGCGAGTATTTCCGCCAGAGTGTGCGGGACCGCTGGCTCGAGGGGGAAAAGCGCGCCAACAAACGCTCCGGCGCGTTCTGCACCGGTTCGCCCCTGACGCGGGAAGAGCGGATTTACATGACCTTCAACGGCACGATGGGCGACGTCGTGACCCTCGCGCACGAAGCCGGCCATGCGTGGCACTCGCATGTGCTCGGCGGGCTGCGGCCGATTGCGCGCGACTACCCGATGACGCTGGCGGAGACGGCCTCGACCTTCGCGGAGAAAATTCTCGTGCACGGGCTGCTGTCTGCGCCCGGCCTCACGCCGTCGCGCCGGGCCTTCCTCCTCGACATGGAGACGAACCACATGCCGGCGTATCTGCTGAACATTCCGGTGCGCTTTCTGTTTGAGCAGCGCTTTTACGAGGAGCGTAAGGCGGGCGTGGTGAGCGTGTCGCGCCTCTGCGAACTGATGTCGCAGGCGCAGGCCGAGGTTTACGGGCCGGCGCTGGAACCGCACGGGCGCGATCCCTGGTTCTGGGCGTCGAAGCTCCACTTCTTCATCGCGGAAGTGTCGTTCTACAATTTCCCGTACACGTTTGGGTTTCTGCTCAGCCAGGCGCTGTTCTCGCAGTTCCGGCGCGAGGGGGCGTCGTTCCTTCCGAAGTACGAGCAGTTCCTGCTCGCGACCGGCAGTGCGTCCTGTGAGGACGCGGTGAAGTCGACGCTCGGCTGGGACATCGGCACGAAGGCATTCTGGGCGCAGGCCATCGCCGGCTGCGGCGAGTCAGTCGATGCGTTCGAAGCGGCGATCAAGGCACGGGGGAACCACTAATTGGCACTAATCGGTCACTAATCTCGGAGAATACTTCGAACCACTCAGACTGGATCGAGTTAGTGTCCCGTTAGTGAAAGTTAGTGGTTCAAGGATTGGACCCCCTCTGCCTGGATTGGATTAGTGTCCGATGAGTGAAAATGAGTGGTTAAACAGGTTTGGATCCGTCAGGCGCATACACGGTCTGCTTCAAACCGGCGCCGAGGTGACGGCGGAAGGTCGTCAGATCCTTCACGGCGCCCAGAGCGATGAACTGGCTGGCGAGATTGCCGACGGCGGTGCCCTCGAGGGCGAAGGACACCACCGGCACGCCGGCCGCATCCGCCGTGGCCTGGCAAAGCAGGCGGTTCTTCGAACCACCGCCGACGATCAGGATCCGCTTGAACCGCCGGCCGGTCATCCGCTCGAAGTTGCGCATGGCCTCCGCGTGGCCGCGGCCGAGCGAGTCGCAGATCAACCGGACATACCCGGCGAGGTCGCGCGGTGGAGTCACCCGGAATTTCTTGAGCTGGCGATCGATGGCGGCGCGCATCGACGGGGGATTGGCAAACGCGGGATCCGCGACGTCGAGCAACCGCGCCGGCGCCGGACGCTTTGCGGCCGCCGTGATCAACGCGTTCCACTCGCGGTCGTTGTTCGGGCGCGAGGCGAAGTCCTTCAATGTCCCCTCGAGCATCCAGAGTCCAATGACGTTCGTGAGCGGACGGTAACGGCCGTCGCCGATGCGTTCGTTGGAAATCCGCGCCGCGAGTGCCTCGGCGCCGAGGACCGGCGTTTCGCTTTCGAAACCCACCAGCGACCACGTGCCGGAACTCAGGAAAAGATCGGTGCCGTCGGGCGCGGCGGGCATGGCATCGTAGGCGCAGGCGGTGTCATGGCCTGGCACGGCGATGACCTGCGTGCCGGCCAGCGCGGGAATTCCGCGGACCCGTCCGAGCCGCGTACCCGCCGGCACCGGCGGGGTGAACCAGTGCGCCGGGATTCGAAAGTAATCGAGCGCCGCGCGGGACCATTGCGTCGAATGGACGTCGAGCAGTTGCGAGGTGCTCGCGATCGAGAGTTCGTTCGCCATCCGGCCCGAGAGGAGGAAGTTGAAGTAGTCGGGCAGGAACAGGCACCGCGTCGCCAAATCCTCGATCGCCGGGCAGGCCGCGACGACCTCGGCGAGTTGCAGCGACGAATTGTAGAAGACGTTGGGCACGCCGGTGGCGGCGTAGAGGCGGGCGAGCGCGGCCCGGGTGCGGGCCAGCTTCTGCAGACCCGGCTGCGTGCGGCTGTCGCGATAGGCGTGAACCGGGAAGACGAGCCGGCCGGCATCGTTGACGAGCGCGTAGTCGACGCCCCAGGTGTCGACGCCGACGGATGCCAGCTTCGCTCCGCGGGGGAGTGCCGCCACCGCGAGGCGGAGGCCGGCCTGCACTTCCTGCCACAAGGAGCCGACGTCCCAGTAGTCGTGCCCGTCGAGCGTGCGGAACGCATTGGGGAAGCGGTGCACCTCGCGCCACGTGAGGCGGTTTCGCGCCCAGGTGCCGAGGATGACCCGGCCACTGGTGGCTCCCAAATCGATCGCGGCGGCGTGGACGGAGGCGGGCATGGGGAAGGGGAAGCCGAGGAAAAGGCCGGCGCCCGCCAGCGTCACGGCAAAATCCGACCCACCTGGCGAGGCCGCCGGCACCCCGAAATTGGGGGACCGGTTTCCAGTTGCCAGCCGGTGCGTGCGCCGCAGCTTTTTTCCCGTCGCATGCAATCTTCCGCGCGCCCTCCCTACGCCGGTTCCCGTGTCCAACTCATGGCGACGTGTCTCTGTGACGCGTTCTATGACGACGTCGCGGCGGCGACGCTGCAGGTGCTGGAATTCGTCGGCCTCGATGTGGAGTTCCCGGAAGGGCAGACCTGCTGCGGTCAGCCGGCCTTCAACGGCGGTGATTGGAGCGCCTCGCGCCGCGTCGTCCGCCACACGCTCCGGACCTTTGCGGGCGACCTGCCGGTCATCGTGCCGAGCGGTTCGTGCACGGCGATGCTGGCTCATGGGGCGCCGCTGGAGTTTGAGAAGGAGCGGGATCTGTCCGCCGTGCAGGAGCTCGGCCAGCGGACCTGGGAGCTGGCGGATTTCCTTGTGCACGGTCGCGGGATCACGAAGTGGCCGGGCCGGTACGACGCGACGATCGCGTTTCACCGCTCGTGTCACTCCCGCGGCTCCCGCAGCGCGGAGGCGGCGACGACGTTGCTCGCGTCCATCCCGGGCGTGACCGTGAAGGAGTTTGGCGAGGGCGAGCAGTGCTGCGGTTTCGGCGGCACGTTTTCGGTCACCTTTCCGCACATCTCCACCGCGATGGGCGATTTGAAGCTCGAGCACATTCGTGCGGTCCAGCCGGACGTGCTCGTGTCCGCCGACATGAGTTGCCTGATGCACCTCGGCGGACGGGCGACCAAGGAAGGCAAACCGATCAAGACCCAGCACTTCGCGCAGATCCTGCGTGATGCCATGCTCGCCAACGGAGGGACCGCGTGATGAACGGGCGCAAGAGTGTCGACCAGGCCGCGGCCGAGTTATCCGCGGAAACGCAGGCCTCGGTCTATCACAGCACCAAGGTCACGCACGAGAAGCGGACCAAGCTCCTCTTCGATCAGTACAAGAATCCGGATCAGCTCCGCCAGTGGGCCGGGGAGGTGAAGCAGCATGTGATCGATAATCTCGATTCGTACCTGCCGGCGGTGGAGGCCCGGATGCAGCAGAACGGCATCAAGGTGCATTGGGCGGCGACGGCCAGCGCGGCGTGCCACACCGTCCTGGACATTCTCGTCGCCCGCCGCGCGTACCGGGTGGTCAAGACGAAGACGATGGTCAGCGAGGAGATCCGGCTCGGGCGTTTCCTGCAGCATCATGGGATCGAGTCGGTCGAGACCGACCTCGGCGAGTTCATCGTCCAAATCGACAAGGATCATCCGAGCCACATCGTCCGCCCCATCATCCACAAGAACCGGCGCGAGATTGCGCAGAGCTTCGAGCGCGAGGGCCTCGGGGCCTACAACGACGATCCGAAGACGATCACGATGCGGGCGAGAGAGCATCTTCGGCACAAGTACATGGAGGCGGATGTCGCGATCACGGGTGCGAACTTTGTGTCGGCGGAGAGCGGGCGGATCGTGCTGGTGACGAACGAGGGCAACTCCCGCTTCTGCCTTGCGGCCACCCGGTGCCACATCGCCTTGATCGGGATCGAGAAGATCGTGCCCCGCGATCAGGATCTTCCGCTGTTCCTCAACCTGCTCGGCCGGTCGGCGACCGCGCAGGAACTGACAGTGTACACCGAGTTCATCAAGGGCCCGCGCCATGAGGATCAGCTCGATGGCTCGGATGAGGTTCACGTCATCTTCGTCGACAACGGCCGCACGGACGTGCTCGAGAGCGATTGCACCGAAATCCTGCGCTGCATCCGTTGCGGGGCCTGCCTCAACGTCTGCCCGGTGTACCGGCAGGCCAGCGGACACGCGTACCGCAGCGTTTATCCGGGACCCCTCGGCGCGGTGCTGTCGCCGCTGATGATGGGCAAGCGGCTCTTTTTCGAGAAGGCCGATTTGCCCAAGGCGTCGAGTCTCTGCGGCGCCTGCCACGAGGTGTGCCCGGTGAACATTCCAATCCCGGACTTGCTGCTGCGGTTGCGCAATCGGGCGCATGTGCGCGGGGTGGCGATGGAAGGGTCGCCGCCGATGGGTGCATGGTCGGTGCTGGCCTCGCAACCGCTGGCCTGGCGAACGGCGCTTTCGGCCAGCCGCGTCCTGAATCGTCTGCCGACGGATCTGCTGCCGATTCCGGCGCTCCAGGCCTGGGAGCAGTCGCGGGCCCTGCCGGAGTGGCGCGGCGGTGCCTTCCGAAAGTGGCTCGCAGAGCGGAGGCGACCCTCATGAGCCTCTGGTCCGAGTTACTCGAATTCGGGGAGCCGCCGCGGCCCGACTATACCATCAGCGACCGGGATCAGATCCTCACCCGGGTGAGCAAGGCGCTCGAAAAGCTGCCGAACCGGGCGCTGATGCCGCTCTACGATTCCAAGGTGGTAATCCAGCACTCGGTCCTGGCCGGACGCGATCCGGTGGAAGTGCTCGGCGAACGGATGCAGCGCGTGAACACGAAGCTGTTTCCGAACCCGGCCGCCATTGTCACCTATCTGGAATCCCAAGGCTGGTTGCGGGGCTACTGCGCGCCAGCGCTTTGGCGCACCTTCAAGGCCCACTTCGGACCCAATTTCAAGGTGGAGCTGCACTTTGAGTCCCGGCGGTTGGACGACTACCAGTTCTCCATCACGCTCGCGGGAGGCGCGATCGCGGAAACCGGCACCATCATCCTGACCGACGAAATCTCTTCCAGCCGGTTGAGTTCGCTCGCGCCGTGGGCTCACTTCGCCGTCATCCTGCGCGAGGATATTCTGCTGGATGTGCCGGCGGGCATCCGGGCGCTCGGCCTGGACCGGAGCACGATCTGGGTGACCGGGCCCTCGAAGACGGCCGATGTCGAGGGCATCCTGATCGAGGGCGTGCATGGCCCGGGCGTCCAGGGCGCGGTCGTGATTGAGCAGCGCGTGAAGTAAAGCCGACGGCCCGCGGCGTCGTGCGCCGCTTCGGGTAAGAGCGGCGCGGCGAAAAAAAGAACGCCGGTCGGATGACCGGCGTTCGTGAGGGAATGTGAATGATCTGGGATCAGGCGCCCTTCTTCGTGCCGTCGCGGGCCGGGGGCGGGCCTTGACGATGACCGCGGCCACCCTCGGCCGGGGCGCCTTCCGGCGGCACCGGGCGATATTCGTCGGCCGAGATCTTGCCATCGCCGTTGGCGTCGAGGGCGGTCAGGCTCGCGGTGGCGTTCGCGATTTCACTGGCCGAGAGCGCGCCGTCACTGTCGGCGTCGAGTGCCAGCATGAGCGGAAACACGGGACGCGGATGATCGGCGTCGGTGGGCCGGCCCGGGCGATCGGCCGGCGGCGTGGGCGCGTCGGCCGGGCGCGGGTGGAGTTCGTCGGTCGAGACCGCGCCATCCGCATTGAGGTCGAGGGCGAGCAGGTTCGAGGAGGCGTTCGCGAGTTCGGTCGAGGAGAGATCGCCGTCCTGATCGTTATCGAGTACTTTGACGATCAGCATGCCGTGAGCGCCGTGACCGCCCGGACCGCCGTGGCCGCCGGGGCCACCCGCGCCGCGGCCACCGCGACCGCGCGGGCCGGGTTGGGCGGTGACGATGGCGGCGAGACCGAGAAACGCGCTGAGCGCGAGGAAGCGAGGGAGTTTATTCATGGAAGCTTCGTTCACCCTGGCGATCCGCCGCCAACCAACGGGGTGGCGGAGTAACGGAGGTCGTGGTGAACTGGGATGATTAAACACCGAGCGTGTTTGGATTCTGTGTGTCGGAACGGGAGAATTGTTAGTCCTGTGTAAAGCCGCGCCGGGCGCCGGCGCGGCATTTGAGATCTGAGATTTGAGAACCGGTCCACGGGCGGTGGCGGGCGTGAAGCGCAAAGTCGCGACGGCGCGAAGAGGGACGTGGATTCGCGGGGCCTGGCTCGACCTTGGATTGTCTTCTGTGCCAATACCCGGGGCCGTCGTGGAGTCGTTCAGCTTCTGCTCCGGGAGTGGCCACGAATGAACGGCTCTTCACTCCGCGTCCCGGCCCAATCCCCAGTCGGTTGAACAGGAGCCGATCCGAGGCGAATCGACGGCCGAAGCGGCCGGGCTGGAATCTCAGATCTCAGATTTCAAAGCTCGAATTACCAGAACCTGCAGGCTCCGGCTTGAGCGCCAACGCCCCGCCGTTACGCCAGCAAAGCGGGCCTGAGAACGCGGCATCGCACCTACACTTTACGGGACAGAACTTCGCTCTCAGCCGACGTGTTTGTCATCTAATGGATGACAAACGTGGATTGGCGGGAAAGTGATTTTTGACGGGGCGAGCGGACGACGATCCGAGTTCAACGGCCGGCCGCGCATCGATCTCAAATTTCAAATCTCAGATCTCAAATGCCAGCCGCCCGCCGTCGGCGTGTGGCTGGCGGCTGGCTGTCGCTTCGCCGACGAAGGTGCGGAGAAACGGGCGCATGCGATGCAGCCGCGCCTTCACGGCGCCGAGCGTCAGGCCGTTGTCGTGGGCGAGGGTCTGGTAGCTGTTGCCGGCGACGAAAAGATTCACCAGCCGGCGGTCCTTGGCGCTGACCTGCGTGAGGGCGGCGGCGAGCGCCTCCAGAATTTCGTTCGTCGCCGTGGAGTCGGTAGGATCCGGGATGTCGAAGGCGTTGTCCTCGGCCGGCACGGTCACGGGCCGGCAGCGCCGGCGGCGGATGAAGTCGACCGACGTGTTGCGGGCGAGCCGGAACAGCCATGATTCGAACGAGGACGGATCGCGCAGCCGTCCGAGGCGGCGAAACATTTTGATGAAGACCGTCTGCACCACGTCCTCGACCGCATCGGGTTGATGGATGATGGAGCGGACGTAGCCAGAGATCCGGCGGGTGTAGCGCTGCACGAGGAGCGTCTGGGCGGCAGCGTCGCCGGCGTGGGCCCGGCGCACGAGGTCGGCGAGATCGCGCCGGGCGGCCGGAGTGAGACCGGACTTCGTGGTCGTCTGCTCCTCAGAGTCGAAGGCTTCGGGAGTGGAGGTCCCCCGGTTCAAATCGTGTTCGGGCGTCGGAAGAATCATGGCCGGAATGGGTGAGCCGCCGGGCTGGCGACGCCGCTAGTAAGCCCGAACCGTGTTAGGCCTTCGTTTCGCGCGCGGGGAGAATTGTTAAGCCTGTGTAAAGGCGGACAGGAGAGGGGCCCCGATTAGTGGACAGGATGACAGGATGGACAGGATTGGAGTCCAGGCCGGGGCAGTCGGGCTCACGCGGAGAGGACAGGGATCGAAGCGGGAATTAAATCCTGCTCCATCCTGTCATCCTGTCTAAAAGGCTCGGTGCCTGGCTGCCGGACTCCTGTCATCCAGACGCCAGCGAAATCTCGGCGCGGAAGCCGCGGGGTGTCCGATTCGAGAAATGCACTTCGCCCCCGCAGGAAACGACCGCGCTACGGACAATCGAGAGGCCGAGCCCGACGCCACCGAGTTCGCGGGTGCGGGCGGCTTCGGGGCGGAAGAAAGGTTCTCCGAGCCGATCGAGGGCCTCGGGCGGAACGCCGGGGCCATGATCGTCGACGGCGACGATCACCCGGTCGCCTTCACGCCGGGCGCTGACGAGAATCGCTTCGCTGGCATCGGCGTAACGCAGCGCGTTGCGGACGAGATTGCCAATGGCCCGCGTCAGGAGGTCGGTCTCGCCGCGCACCTGCAACTCGGCCGGAACGAGCACGGTCACGCGCTCGCCGCCGCCTTCGCGCGCAATGGCGTCCTGCACCAGCGGCGCGAGCGGGAGCGTGGTGAGTTCCACGTCGCGGCGCTGCATGCCGGCCTTGGTGAAGGCGAGCAGTTCGTTCACGAGGGTGCTCATCTGCTGAACCTCGTCGCGCACATCCTCGACCGTCCCGCGCAGCTCGGCGGGAGCGCGCTCACCGAGGATGCCGGTGGCCATCTGGAGCCGGGCCAGCGGCGAACAAAGTTCATGCGCCACGTCGCCGAGAAAGCGCTTCTGTCCCTTCATGTGGGTATCGAGCCGCGACGCCATCCGGTTGACGGAGTCACCGAGCTTGCCGAGTTCGTCGCGCCGATCGGCGGGCACCCGCGCATCGAACCGGCCATCCGCTATTTCCTCGGTCGCCCGCGTGAGCTGACCCAGGGCGATGGTGATGCCGCGCACCAGTGGCAGCCAGAAGAGCACGGAGAGCACGAGCACGCCCGTGCCGGCGAGCAGCCAGGTCTGCAGGTCGAGGAAGTGAAGCAGCGACCAGAGTGAGTCGACGCGTGCCACCAGCACGCTGGGAATCGGAAAGCGACCGCGTTCACCGAAGACCACGGGCACACGCAGTCCGACCCAGTAAGCGGTGGGCGAGCCGGTGCGAATCACGAAACGGCCCGGTATCCGCTCGGGGCCGGGCTCAAAGGGCGGCGGCTCACGCCGCGTCATGTCGCCGGGCTCGCGCTTCGCCTTCTCCGGTGGTTCGCGCCGTGGTCCCTTGAAATCGCCCGGCCGCCGGCCCTCGCGACCCGGTCCAAACTCCCCGCGGCCGCCGAACCCGCCTCGCATGGGCCAGAGATCGATCCGCGCTTTCACCTCGGGCGGCAGTTCAACCGTGGTCCCGGCAATCTGGGCTTCATCACCGCGGAAGAGATAAAACTCCACGCCATACGCGGAGCCGAAGCGATTGAGCACGGCTTGGGCGCCCTCGGGCGTGGCGGCGGCCGTGGCTTCGCCGGCGATGACGTTGGCCGTGGCCTGCGCCCGCGTGCCACTCGTCCCCGCGACCAGCGCATCCCAGCCAATGCCGCCCTGATAAACCAAAAAGCCCACGCCCAGCCCGGCGAGCAGCAGCAGATTGAGCAGCAGCCAGACGGAGACCTTGAGGGAAAGTGGGTAGGAGACTTTCACGGATCGCACGGTGACTGTACGCGAGTCGCCCGGAAAAATCCGCAACGTTTACTCGGGCTTAACAAAAAAAGCCGGGTGGAACCACGAAGGCACGAAGCTCACGGAGCCAGGCTTTCACCACCGAGACACCGAGGCACCGAGGCACCGAGCCAGCCCGGCTCTCTGTGTCTCGGAGTCTTGGTGGTGAAAAATGCCTGGGATTGGAAGCTCCGACCTCGGGTCGCCTCGGATTGCCTCTGTGTTCAAACCACTCGGGTGGATTGGAGATTCCGTCTCTCAACGCTCAACTCTCAACTCTCAGCCGCCCCCCATACCCCCATCGGTATTACCGATTAACGCCCGCGCCCTGCCTTCCGGTACGTTGCGCCCGTCTGCGAAGGAGCCCGATTCCCGGGCTTCGGGATCAGACGAAGCAAAACAACGAAAGGCATCATATGAAAACCGACTCCCCGAGTCGTTCGTCCGAAAGCAACACCGCCGTGGCGCAATCCGCTGGCCGGGAGCTGATCACCTCAGCTCTCCAACGCAACCCCATCGTCGCGATCGCGTCGTTGGTCCTCGGTCCCATCCTGGGACTCTTCCGCCGCCGCGGCAGCCCGCCGCCCACCGAGGTTCAAAAGGTGAAGCTCGAGAGCTACAGCTCGCGCCCCGCCGGTCCCGAAGGATATCCGAAGGATTACCGAAGGATAACCGAAGGATCTCGCCGCGCGGGCCACCGACCCCACGGCCTGCCTTGGGTCCGGCTCCCCAGCGGTCGAATCGCCAATCCGGCGAAAGGAGGGTGCCACCATGGCTAAGCTCATCCTCAACGGATTGCTCGACCGTATCAAGGGCCGCTTCGGCGACATCGTCGTGCGGAAACGCAACGGAAGCTCCTTCCTCTCGCGTCCACCGACGCGTCCGGACGTTCCGCCGAGCGCCGCCCAAGTGGACGTGCAAAACCGGTTCAAGCTCGCCTCGGCGTTTGCCAACTCCGTGGCCGGCGACCCGGTGAAGTTGGCGTTCTACGAGCCGCTAGCGCTCGAGAAGAAGACCTCGGTCTTCGCCGTCGCCATGAGCGACTACCTCAAGCGTCCCCGCGTCACCGGCATCGAGCTGTCCGACTACCGCGGCCAGATCGGTGACCCCGTGACCGTGCTCGCGACGGACGACACCCAGGTGATGTCCGTGGCCGTCGTGATTCGCTCCGCCGCCGGCCTGGTGCTGGAAGAGGGCGCGGCCGCGTCGGCCGATGGCGTCTGGCGCTACACTGCCACGACCGCGCTGCCCGCGGGTGAGACCGTGACGATCGAGGCGAAAGCCAAGGACCGTCCCGGCAACAGCGGCACGCTGCAGAAGCCCTTCACCGCGTAGCGCGCCACCCAGCATCGGTCCCGCGAGACGTACGCGGGACCGTAAATCATGAGCCGCCGGGTCGGATCCCCCGGCGGCTTTTTCGCGCCCGCGCTCGAATGTAGGGCCGGCGTTCACCGCCGGGCCGCGTTCGTCACGAATTTCCGTCCGCCCCTGCGGCCCGCCGGCAAGCGTCGGCCCTACAACTCGGAGTTCCACCTCTCTCCGCCGCCGCCCTCCGCCCTCCGTCCTCCGTCCTCAGGCGTCCGACTCTCAACCCTCAACTCTCAACTTTCACCAACCCTCAACTCTCAACTTTCACCAACCCTCATCTCTCACCTCTCAACTTTCACCATCCCTCAACTCCCCGAATCCACCTCCACCTCCGGCCACAACATCCTCGCCCGCCCCAAAATCGCCGACAACAGCTCCGCTGGCTTACCCGCCGCTGCCTGCCACACCACGCCATACGGCACCGGTTGAAAACCCTTCAACGGCAGCACCCGCACCCCAGGGTGCGACACCAGCAGCGGCAAATCGAGGCTCAGACCGACGCTCCCGCCGCTCGCGACGTAGCGCGTCACGACATCCGCGGACTTCACCTGCACGGCCACCGGCCAATGGATGCCCCGGAGTTTCAGCCCGTGGTGAAACACTCGCGTCACCCCCTCCGTCTCGGGCGGACACACCAGCGGCGCCATCGCCGCCCCGGCGCGAAAGAAGTCCTCCGCCGATTTGATCGCACGGTGCTCCTTCGTGTTCGGCACCAGCAGCACGGGCGCGAACCGCAGCACCGGCAGCGCCTCGACCCCCGCCGGCAGGGTCTCGGTCAGCGCCGCGATGGCCAAGTCGACCGCTCCCGTCCGGAGCCAGTCTTCAATTTGCGCCTGCGGCCCCGACATCATCGCAAACCCCACGCCCGGGGCGCGGCGCTGCATCATCGCCACGACATCCGGTAGGTATTCGCGTTGGACGAAGTCCGACGCCGCGATCCGGAACTGCGTCGCGTGTGGACTCCGCAGCCGATCCACGAGGACCTCGATGCGATCGAAAAACGAGGCGATGTGCGCGGCCAGAATCGCGCCGCGCGGGGACAGTTCGAACGGCGTGCGCTGAAACAGTGCATAGCCCAGATGTTCCTCGAGCAGCTTGATCTGTTCGCTGATGGCCGGCTGCCCGACCCCGTACGGCATCTGCCGCGCCGCCGCCGAGATGCCCTTGTGCCTGGCCACATAGTGAAACAACTCGAGATGATGGATGTTGGTCATCGTGGTGGAGTGCCCGCCGGGGCCAGCCGCGCCGCGACGAGTGGGGTTTTCGTTGTCGCCCTTGAGATCGTGACCGCACCCTGGCCCCTCCCGCCGTGGACGACGATCCCCGTCTCTACCGGAATCCCGGTATTTCACCGGGCCATCCCGCGGTTGTTTATAGCCACCGATAATTGTAGGGCCGTCGCTCGCCGACGGGCCGCTTCAGCCGATATCCCCGAGCCTCAATCCGTTTGAACACGGAGGCAACCCGAGGCGATCCGAGGCCGGGCCCCAAACCGGTTTAACAACGAAGACACGAAGTCACGAAGTTCCGGGCATTCGATCTTCGAGCCACCAATCAGTTTTACCACCGAGACACCGAGGCACCGAGATGAGCCCAATCCAGCGCGCCCGAGGGCTGCCGGATGGAAGCGTCGTCATGCAGGCAGCCCTCGCACGCGCGGGTCGCACCGCTCGGACGCTGTCCTCGCGTCTGTGGGTGGCCCCACTCGGAATGGTGCTGTTCCGTCCTGTAGGGCCGTCGCTCGCCGACGCGCCGCCACTCTGTGTCCTTCGTGCCTTCGTGGTTAAAAATGCCCGGGACTCCGGCGTTGGGCGGTCCTTACCAAGTATGGCGCCAGTCGAGGGGAAAGCCGGCCGCGACCACGCTGGCGTAGTCGGTGTCGCGCGAGATCAGCGGTTCATGAAAATAAAGTGCGAAGCCGGCAATCCACGTATCATTTTCGCCGATCAGCCGACCTTGGCGAGCCAGGGTCTCCTGCACGCGCGAAGCCAACCAGGCAATTTCCTCGGTCAGCGGCTCCACGATGTAGGCGGGATCAAGGTTGTGCCTCAGTTCTTCCAACGAACTGTAGCCCACGGCCAGTTCGCCGAGCACGATGACCGGCACCCGGGCGGGCTCGTCCAAGTGTCGCATCAGGAAATTGATCGCCGCCGCGCGAGTCCTTTTCCGCTCCAGCGCGATTAGGAAAGTACTATCGTAGATCACTGACGGGGTGAGCGACGCCGCCCCGCGCGGACACCCTCGATCAAGGCGAGTTTCGCGGGACTCAGCCAGGATCGCTTTTCGCGGTAGTGGGCTAAGGCGTCGGTGTTGGTTCTCACCCGGGCGAGACGATCGATCGTCTGCGAAAACGTCTCTCCCGGCCGCTGGGCGGCGGCCAACCGGGTGTAACTTTCCCGATCGATGGTAATCGTCTTCCGTTCCATGCCGAAAAAATGAACACAGCGTGTGTTCGGGTCAAGTTACCGCCGAGATGAAAGAGCGTGTGGCCATCGATGATTCGCTCGGTGTACTTCGTGTCTTCGTGCGTTTCAACCCCCACGTTGGCGGATTGAGCCCCAAATTCCGGGTGCCGCCCTCCCGGAAGATCGAATCTGTGGAAATCTGCCCGACATCTGTGGATAAAATGTCTGGGAGATTGATCCAAAACCGATTGCCACAAAAGGCACACGAGGCGCAGGACCTGATCATCCGCAGATGACCGGCAGATTTACGCAGATGGATCCAATCCGGTTAACCACGAAGACACGAAGCCCGGGCATTCGATCTTCGAGCCACCAAGCCTTTTAACCACCGAGACACCGAGGCACCGAGCCGGACCCCGCCCCCCTGCGCCTCATGCGCGTGTGTGGCGGATTGGTTGAGAGTTGAGGGATGAGTGTTGAGTGACCGATCCAAAGCTGCCGATTGGCTCTGTGAGCTTCGTGCCTTCGT
>CANJCM010000010.1 GCA_947472765.1 Opitutia bacterium | reverse complement strand
GAGGACCCGAGCGTGCCGATCAAACCGCTGCACAAAATGACCGAGGCGCAGATCAAAAAAGAGATGGCCGACCTGCCCCTGCAGTACGTCGAGACCGTGCACACCCTGCCGACGCAGCACATGGTGATCTTCCGCCGGCTGCCGCGGAAAAGATGATCGGAGTTCTGGGTTCTGAGCTCTGAGTTTGGTGTTCTGGGTTTGGAGTTTGGTGTTGGAAAGATCGAAAGGCGGAGGTGTTTCCGGTTCGATCCGGCCATTAGCCGACGAGAGACCTTTTGAATACGCTGTCATTCTGAGCGAAGCGAAGAATCCACGCGCACCCGCTCCGCCTTCCCTGGAGGGACGGTGCCCCCACCGTCCATTTCTTCACGCGGCGAAAACGGCGTTTGCCACTCCCCACGCGCCCCGATTTTCTCCGCGCACGATGGAAAACCCCGCGACCGGATTTCACAAGGGACTCACGAGCTACGGCGATGCCGGCTTCTCCTACTTTCTCCGCCAGGCCTTCATCAAGGGCGGCGGCTTCTCCGACGACGCCCTTTCCCGCCCGGTCATCGGCGTGCTCAACACCGGAAGCGGTTACAATCCCTGCCATGGCAACGCCCCCGCTCTCCTCGAGGCGGCGAAACGCGGCATCATGCTCGCCGGCGGACTGCCGGTGGATTTCCCGACCATCTCGATCCACGAGAGCTTCGCGCATCCGACGAGCATGTACCTGCGCAACCTCATGGCCATGGACACGGAGGAGATGGTCCGCGCCCAGCCCATGGACGCGGTCGTGATGATCGGCGGCTGCGACAAAACCGTTCCGGCGCAGTTGATGGGCGCCGCCTCGGCCGGCGTGCCCGCGATCCAGCTCGTCACGGGTTCGATGCTCACCGGCTCGCATCAGGGCGAACGCGTCGGCGCGTGCTCTGATTGCCGCCGCTTCTGGGGAAATTTCCGCGCCGGCACGATCAACGAGGACGAAATCCAGCGCGTGAACAATCAACTGATCGCCAGCGTCGGCACCTGCTCGGTCATGGGCACGGCGAGCACCATGGCGTGCGTGACCGAGGCGCTCGGCATGACGGTCCCCGGCGGCGCGTCGCCTCCCGCGGTCACGGCGGATCGCATGCGGATCGCCGAACTCAGCGGCACCACCGCCGTCGCGATGGCGAAGAACCGGCTTACGCCCGACAAGATCATGACTCCGGCCGCGTTCGAGAACGCGTTGCGCGTGCTGCTCGCGATCGGCGGCTCGACCAACGGTCTCATTCACCTGACGGCCATTGCCGGCCGGCTCGGGATCGCCATCGACCTCGAGGCACTCGATCAACTCGGTCGCACCACCCCGGTGCTCGTCGATCTCAAGCCGTCGGGAAAATTCTACATGGAGGATTTCCATCACGCCGGCGGACTACGCTCCGTGCTGCGCGAGCTGCGGCCGTTGCTGCACCTTGATGCGTTGACGGTCACGGGCCGCACGCTCGGCGAGGAACTCGATGCGGCACCGCCGGCGTTTCCCCAGGAGATCGTCCGGAAACGCGAACAACCGATTTACGCCGAGGGCGGCCTCGCCGTGCTCCGCGGTAACCTCGCGCCCGGTGGCGCCATCATCAAGCAATCGGCCGCGACGGCATCGTTGCTCGAACATGAGGGACGCGCGGTGGTGTTCGAGAACGCCGAGGATCTCGCGAAGCGCGTCGACGATCCCGCGCTCGATGTCACGGCCGACGACATCCTCGTGCTCAAGCGCATTGGCCCGATCGGTGCGCCCGGCATGCCCGAGGCGGGTTATCTGCCGATTCCCAAGAAACTCGCGCGGCAGGGCGTAAAGGACATGGTGCGGATTTCCGACGGCCGGATGAGCGGCACGGCGATGGGCACGATCGTGTTGCACGTCACGCCCGAGTCCGCGCTCGGAAGCCCGCTGGCGATCGTGCGCAGCGGCGACCGGATCAAGCTGAGCGTGTCGCAGCGTTCCCTGACGCTGCTGGTGAGCGACGCGGAAATCGCGGCGCGCACGGCCGCCTGGCAGCAGGCGAACCCGCCGGCCCCGGCCGCGCGTGGCTATCGCAAACTCTTCCTCGAACACGTCACGCAAGCCGATCAGGGCTGCGATTTCGATTTCCTCCGTGCGCCCAAGATGACCGCGGTGGCGCCGCTGAAGCGCGGCGTCTGAGTGCCGATTGCCAAATGGCGATTGCCGAGTGGGGCAGCCGCTTACCCGTTCTGCGGGCGGGCCTGGACTTCTCGTAGGGCCGCCGCTCGCCGGCGGGCCTCTTCGCGAACGAGAATCCTCGCTCGATCCAATCCAGTTGGAGCCTGAAGTCAGGAAGCCATGAATCAGACCCCGGAGATTATTTGAACGCGGAGGACGCAGAGGGCTCAGAAGCAGACCCTCGGAATCGGACGTCGAAAACTTTTGGGCCGAGGGTTCGGCTCCGCGCCCTCAGCGACCTCCGTGTTTAATCCCGGTTTGGCCGATTCCTCGTTTCTTGGCTTCAGGCTAAAGCCGGATTGAGCCTGAAACCATGAACCGAGGAATCGAACCTCGAGCCTCGGAGATTGGAACACAGAGGACACGGAGGGCGCAGAGGAGCCTGGAGCAGGTTAAGTTGAAGTGTAGCCGATCAGACATTGCGGGCGCGCACGAGGCGCGCCCCTACATCGATTTTCATTTCGTGTAGGGGCGTGCCTCGTGCACGCCCAAATGTGGCTACGCCATTCTTTAACCCGCTCTGGCACCAAAGAAAATCGCTTCAGGAGGTTTTGAAACCCTCCTCGTCCTCTGTGTCCTCCGTGTCCTCCGCGTTCAAAGTTCCGGGTTTTGGAGGATCGATTCCTCGCTTCCTGGCTTCAGGCTCCCAAAAATCCGGCCCTGTCATTCCGGCTTCAGAGATTCTGCGTCGCCGCGCGTCCCCGATAGGTCGCCAGGAAAAAGACCGCCACTGCGGTGCCCGCACCCGCCAGCCCAAGCCAGAAGGGCGTCCACGCCGTCACGCCCACCGTCGTCTGCGCCGCGAACCAGGCACCGGTGCCGAGATAACCGACGAGATTCGCCACGCCGCTCACGAGCAGTGACATCAAGGCCTGGGCCCGCGCCTTCCACGCGGGGTCGACGCGCTGGTCGAGGTAGATTTGCGCCGTGATTGAAACCAGCGTGTAGGACGCACCGTGGAGGAAAATTCCGGAGATGAGCCCGGCCCGGGTGTCGAAGGCACACAGCGCGTAGCGCACCCCGCCGAGCAGCAGCCCGATGCCGAAGATCCATTTCAGCCGCCAGCGCGTCAGCAACCGCGCGAGGCCCAGCATCGCGATCACCTCGGTCACCTGCCCCAACGACATCCACGACGCGGTGTGATCCAGGCCCAGCACCTGCAGATGCGACGGCGTGTAAACGTAGAAGGCGGCGAGCGGGATGCTGAAGAGGGCCGTCGTGACGAAGACGACGCGGTGGTCGCGGTTGCGCAACAGCGCCAGCGCATCGAGCCCGAACCGTTCCCGCAGCGAGACCGGCCCGCTCTGGGGTGGCGGCGGCACCCCCGGCAGGAGGAAGGTCAGCGCCGCGACGACCAGCCAGGCGATGGCACCGGCGAATCCGGAAAGCGTCGAGGCGTCCGCCGCCGCGAGGCTGACGACCCAGCAGCCCGCCATCCAGCCGACCGTGGCGACGGCACGGATCGGACCGAATTCGTTGCGCGCATCGCGCAGACCGGAGAACACCACCGTCGCCGCCAGACTCCACGCCGGCGCCGTGCAGAACGCGTGCACCTGGATCGCCGCCAGCACGACCCACGGCCCCGCCTCGAGCGCGATCGCCGTCGACGCCAGTGCCATCGTCACCGCGGTGGCGAGCGCGAGGCGCCGCAAGACCACCACCGGAGGCAGATGCCGATCCGCCATCGCACCGAAGAACAACGGCGAGATGAACGCCGCCGCCGCCGAGGTCGCGAACGCATAAGGCCGCAACCACTGCAACCCATGCGCCTCAAGCACGCTCGTCAGCGGCACAAACCACATCCCCATCGCCGCGCCCTGCACGAAGTACAAGGCCGTCAGCTCGGCATAGGTCACCCACAGCAATCTCGGTCGGCTCGAAAGCACCCGGGCACCGTAAGCGCCGGAAGCAATTTGTCCCGCCTCAAGGTCGAGTTCGGCCGCTCGGTTCCTCCGCATCTCTTTCTTGTCATTCTGAGCGCAGCGAAGAATCCACCCGCCAGGCCGACAGCTTGCGGCCCTATACTATCGCCTTGCCTTGGTCCGTCAGTGACGCACCTTGGATCCGGCATGAACAAGGCGCTTTTCCAGAAGCTCACCACCAGCCTGCGCCAGGCCCGGGCGATTCGGCGCGGAACGCTGCAACCGGGCCGCCGCTCCGTCCTCGCGAAGGAACATCCGGCCGCCATTCGCGCCCGCCTCGACAAGACGCAGGAGGAATTCGCCGACATGATCGGCGTGCCGCTTGGCACCCTTCGCAACTGGGAGCAGGGGCACCGCGAACCGACCGGCCCGGCCAAGGCGCTTTTGATCGTCGCCGCGAAGTATCCTGCGGAGATCGCCGACGCGCTCGGTCGCCGCAGCGCGTAAACTATCACTCGGTGTAGTCGGTGCACTCGGTGATAAAAACTCCGGAGTTAACCACCGAATGCATCGAGTGGAGAATCCCGAACCATCCAGACCTCCCACGAGTCGCCTTATCGTTGATCGCGACAGCACCCATATTCCCGGGGCTCCCATTCCGTGTATTCCGTGCACTCCGTGGTCAAAACTCCGGATCAACCACGGAGTGCACAGAGTGCACGGAGTGGAACCGGTCGACCTCAACGTGGCTCTATCAGATCCACCCCGGCTGATTGACTCCCTGCGCCATCGTGACCACCAATGCCGCCACCAGGCCGGGCCTATAGCTCAACGGTTAGAGCAGAGGACTCATAATCCTTTGGTTCTGGGTTCGAATCCCAGTGGGCCCACCATGCGGAAGGAAGAAGTAAGAATTAAGAGGGAAGAAACCAGGCCGGGGCGGAAATCGGCGGAACGGATTCGATGCGCTTTTAGCCGGCCCAGTGGGCATAGGTTTTAACGGCAGCGGCATTCGGTTCGTAGGTCCGGCCGGGCTGGACCATCGCGGCGGAGGCTTCGTCGAGATCGCGATAGATGCCCGCGGCGACAGCGGCGGCCATCGCGGCGCCGAGGCAGGCGCGTTCGGGTGACGCCGGGGCCGTCACCGGCACACCCAGCATGTCGGCTTTGATCTGGAGCCACAGTTCGCTGCGGGCTCCCCCACCCGTCGCGACCACGCGCTGCACCGGTGCGCCCGCGACGGCATGCCGCACGAGGGTTCGCTGCGCGGCGGCGATCTTTTCGAGGAGATAACGCATCTGCCGGCCGTGCGCTTCGCGGCTCGTCGGCGGACCGAGGGTTGCGCGGGTTTGCGCTGCCGGAGCCTCCGCCGCGAGGGCGACGAGTTGTTCGAGGCTGAGGTCCGGCGCGTACTGCCGCTGGTATTCCTCCAACTGGCCCGCGCCTTTGGGATCGAAGGCCAGACGGTAGAAACCCGCGCGGAAATCCGGGCCGTGGTAGCAGCCGGGCAGCGGGAGAACGTCCGGCACGCGCGTCGTCGCCGCGAGGACCGTGCCCGTCGAGATGCTTACGTCCGCCAGCCGGCCCAGGCCCGAGCCGAGCGCGGCCATGTGGTGATCGAGGCTGCCGACCGCGAAGGGAATTCCCGCGGGCAGCCCGATCCGCTCGGCGGCCGCGGCCGAAGTGACGCCGCAGGATTTTCCCGGCGGCAACGGCTGCGACAGCTTCGCGGAATCGATTTCAAAGGCATTCAAGGCCGCCGGCCACCAGTCGCCCGCGGTGAGATCGTAGAGCCCGAGCAGCGAGGCGGTGCCGGCATCGCCCACGCTCTGGCCCGTCAGCGCGAACGTGAAATAATCCGAGATCGTCTGCATCCGGCGGACCTCCAACCAGACCTCGCGCCGGTTCTCGCGAAACCACCGCCATTTCGCCGGAGCCCAGCCGCCGGTCATACCCGTGAAACCGATCCGGCGGCCGTAGGCGTCAGTCCGGGTGAACTCCGCCAGCGCCTCCGGCAGCGGGTCACCACGCTTGTCGGTCCACAACACGAGCGGCGTCAGCGGCCGGTCGGCGCGGTCGAGCAGGACGAACGTGTTCGCCTGCGAAGAATAGGAGAGGCCCGCGATCTGATCGGCGCGGATCCCAGCCTGGTGCAGGACGCCGGCGACGCCTTCGCGCAGGAGCTGCCAGAACAGCGGGACCGCGACCTCGAACTGTCCAGGGACGGGTGACTCGGCCCGCAGCGGCAACCGGCTCAGTCCCAGCAGGGCGCCGGTTTCGTTGAACAATCCCACCTTGAAGTAGGACGTACCGAGATCGACGCCGAGGAGATGCGGCATGGGTCGGAACTAATCAGTTGCCCGCAGCAAATCGAGCGTCGCGGCGACGACCCGGCGGCCATTGGCGGCAGCGAACACGGCGTTGCCGGCCTCGTAGACCCCGCGCGCCACGGCCTCGGGCGTCACGATGTAGCCCTGAAGCTCACCGTTCGCGAGGGTGACGACGAACGCCTGCGGAACCGCGGCTTTCACCTCGAGCGCGTACTCGACGAAGAATTCCCCGGGCCAGTGCACGAACTTCCACGGGCCCACCTCGATGACTTGAATTTCGGCCGGGGATGATTCCGCCGCCGCCTTCTGCAAACGGCCATCCGCCGCCGCCTGCGCCAGCGCGACGGTTTCCTCGGCCCCGAACCAGTCGCACTCGGCGGTGCGCACCGCGGTGCGGGCGGCGCCGTCGCGCTGCAGTCCCTCGAACCGGGCGCGCGCACTCCGGGCGCCTTCAAGCGCCACGTCGACCGGCGGCATCGTCCGGGTCTGCAGCGGCACCTCGGTGCTCCGGGCTTTCAGGCCGGGCGCGGAGGTGAACGTGATCTTCGGCACCACCGCGGCGATGGCGGCGCCGAGCAGTTCGCCCAGGCGCTGCGCCTCGGCGAACGTGTTGCCCTTCGTGACGTGACGCGGGCTCTGGTTGCCGGAGGCGCCATTGTGATAGAGGACCGGGCAGCCGGCGGGGACCAGGCCCTGCTGGCGCAGGTACTGGCGGGTGAAAAACGGGAAGTCGCCGCTGATGAGCGTGGAGTCCTCGTGCAGCACCGTCGGGTGCATTGCGTACGCCACCATGCAGGCCAGCACCCGCGCCGGCTGCCGCGACCGCACCAGCAGCACGGGCACCGACGGGTCGGCCGGGCCGGCGGGATCGTGACGGTTGGTGCCGATGCCGCGCGCATCCGCCACCGCCAGACCCAGCTCGGCGGGAACCGCGGCGCGGGCCGCGGCACAACCGGCCTCGACAATCCGGCGGGTGACCAGCTCGAGGTAGACGGGGTCCGCCTTCGGCACGACGGGATCGGCCTCGTTGCTCATGCAGTCGACCATCACCGGGCCGGAGTGCGTGTGCGTGGCCGTGATGGCGATGGCGTGGACGGGGACGCCGGTTCGCAGGTGCAGCTGCCGGCGGATTTCGCGGACCTGGGGCCGGCCGACGAAGATGAGATCGGTGGCGACCCAGATGACCGCGTGATCGCCCTCGCGGAGATAAAGCACCGCGGCTTCCAGCGGGTCATGGACGCCCGTGCTCATCCGCGGCACGTGCGGATAACCAAAGAGGAAGGTGCTGGACGGCGGGGTCAGGTCGGCGGTCACCGCCCCCGCCCACAGGCCCGTCGTCGGAAGCGCGCTCGTTGAGCTCATGACGGCTCCGAGGCTGCGCGGGCCGGCCCGCGGCTGCCAATGTTATTTTTTGTTCGTTTGGCCATTAAATTGACAAAATAGCACATTCCGCTTGGGCTCGCCGCAACGTGAAGCGTCTCCCTTCCGCCGCCCGCCAGACTCGCATCCGCGAGCGCCTCGCCGCGCAGCCGGGGGTGAGCGTCTCGGAACTGGCCCGCGAGTTCGACGTGAGCGAGATGACGATTCGCCGCGACCTCGGCAGCCTCGAGGCCAGCTTCCAGCTCCAGCGCACGCACGGCGGCGCCGTGCTCTCGGAGCGCATGATGCTCGAATTCGACTACCGCGATCGCCGGGCACAGAACCGGAGCGCCAAACACGCGATCGCCGCGGCCGCCCGGAAGCTCGTGCGGCGCGGGCAGCGCCTCATTCTCGATACGGGCACGACGGCCCTGGAGTTCGCGGCCACGTTGAAGGATGCCGAGGAGATCACGGTCATCACGCCCAGCCTCGCCGTGGCGTCCGAACTGCAGCACGCCCCGGGGGTGGAAGTCATCCTGCTTGGCGGCGTGATCCGGCGCGGCAGTCCTGATCTGACGGGACCGGTGACAGAAAACTGCCTCGAGCTGTTCGCGGCCGACTGGGCATTCCAGGGGGCCGACGCGATCGGACTCGATGGCGCCATCTACAACAGCGACCTGCGGCTGGCGCGGGTGGACAAGATCATGCGCCGCGTGGCGGCGAAGTCCTGCGTCCTCGCCGACCACACCAAGATCGGCACGACCGCCCTCGCCCGCTCCGGCACGCTCGCCGACGTCGACATTTTCATCACCGATCACGCCGCCCCGGCCGCCGCGCTCAAGCGCTTCGGCCGCCTCGGCCCGCAGATCATCACCGTCAAACCCTGAACCCTTTCCTCGCATGAGCACCTCCACCCTCGATACCTTCTCGACCCTCGAATGGGGCAGCGTCGATCTGACACGCGTGCCGCATCTGCCTGTGCCGCCTCCGGGCCCGCTGTCCAAGCACTGGCACGACCGCTGCACCAAGCACTTCAAGGGCCTCAGCGGCCAGGTGAAGCTCTTCCCCGTCACCTTCGAGTCCGGCCGCGGCTGCGTGCTGAAGGACGTCGATGGCAACGAGTACATCGATTTCTCCTCGGGCATCTACGTGACCACGCTGGGTCACTGCCATCCGAAGATCAGCGAAGGCATCGCGAAGGCGGCGTCGCAGTTGATGAACGCGCACGACTTCACGACGCCGATCAAGACGGAGCTGATGGAGAAGCTGAACGCGATCCTCCCGGGCGACCTCTCGAGCTTCCAGCTCTACGATTCCGGCACCGCGGCAGTGGAGGCGGGCATCCGCGTGCTGCGCGCCGCCACCGGCAAGCACGAGACCGTGAGCTGCTTCAACGATTTCCACGGCAAGACCTATGGCGCCGTCTCGCTCGGCCACATCCGGTCGCACGTCTACGGCGCGGTCCGCGCTCCGGGGGCCCACATGGTGCCGCGGCCGGATGCCTACCGGCCGACGTGGACCAAGCCCGATGGGACGATCGACACCGACGCCTACATCAAGTTCTACGGTGAATACCTCGACAAGGCCACCATCGGGGCGGTCGCGGGTTTCGTGCTCGAGCCGATTCAGGGCTGGGGCGGATCGGTGATGCCGCCGGACGACTTTTTCCCGAAGCTGCGCAAGTTTTGCGACGACCGCAAAATCCTGCTCATGGCCGACGAGGTGCTCACGAGCTGGGGCCGCACCGGCAAGTGGCTCGCGATGGAGCACTGGGGCGTCGTGCCCGACGTGGTCACCATGGGCAAGGGCTTCGGCAACGGCTTCCCCGTCACCTGCGTCGCCGTGCGCGAGCCGTTCAAGGAGAGCTTCGAGAGCATCTCGGCCTCGAGCAGCTACGGCGGCAACCCGATGGCTTGCGCCGCCGCCCTCATCTCGACGCAGGTCATCGAGGAGGAAAACCTCCTCGCCCGCGCCACGCACCTCGGCCAGCTCGCGCTGAAGCGGATGCAGCAGATCAAGGAGCGCCACAAGATCGTCGGCGACGTACGCGCCAAGGGCTGCCTCATGGGCATCGAGCTCGTGAAGGATCGCGCGACCAAGGAGCCCTTCGACAAGGCCGGCACGCTCGTTTACCAGAAGGCCTTCCGCAAGGGACTCGCCTGGATCCCGGCCGGACACATCCTGCGCATGAGCCCGCCGATCGTGATGGACGACGCCACGCTGTTGAAGGGTCTCGATCTGATCGACGAGGCGATCGGCGAAACCGCCAAGGAACTCGGTTACTCCTGATCGCCCGCGCCATGTCCACCGCCTTCCGCCTCAAACGGCTCTTCCACCCGCAGTCGGGGCGTTGCTTCGACGTCGCGATCGACCACGGCTTTTTCAACGAGGCCGGATTCCTCGCCGGGATCGAGAACATCGCGCAGGCGGTGGCGACCGTGGCCGCCGCGGGGCCCGATGCGATCCAGCTCACCGTCGGCCACGCGCACCACCTGCAGCGGCTGCCGGGCCGGCTGAAACCATCGCTCGTGCTGCGCCTCGATGTGGCGAACGTCTACGGGAAGAAGCTCCCGCGCCGCCTCTACAGCCACATGATCGGCAACGCCGTCGAGCAGGCTGTGCGCCTCGATGCGGCCTGCATGTGCGTGAACCTCTTCCAGATTCCCGACGAGCCCGAGGTCGGCGAGCAGTGCGTCGAAAACATCCTCCGGCTGAAGCCCGACTGCGAGCGGCTGGGCATGCCGATGATGATCGAACCGCTGGTCTTCCAGGCCAACGAGAAAGCCGGCGGCTACATGGTCGACGGTGACGAGAAGAAGATCATCCCGCTCGTCCGCCAGGCCGCCGAACTCGGCGCCGACATCATCAAGGCCGATCCGACGGACAACATTTCGATCTACCACAAAGTCATCGAGACCGCCGGCAGCGTCCCGGTGCTCGTCCGCGGCGGCGGCAAGGTCGGCGATCGCGAAATCCTCCAGCGCACGCACGACCTGCTTGCGCAGGGCGCGGCGGGAATCGTTTACGGTCGCAACATCATCCAGCACGCCAACCCGGCGGCGATCACCAAGGCCCTCATGGGCGTCGTGCATCACGGCCTCGGCGTCGACTCGGCACTCGCGCTGCTGACGAAAGCCTGATCTCCCATGTCCTCGCTCCTGATTCGCAACGTCCGCGTCGTCGAGCCCGGCATCCGGATTGCACCGGGTGACGTCCTGGTCCGCAACGGAAGCATCGTGAACATCGGACCCGCGGGCGGCGCCGCTCCGGGCGACGCGAAGGTCGTCGAGGGCGCCGGCCGGCTGCTGACGCCCGGTCTGATCGACGTCCATACGCACGGCGTCATGCACAGCTTGTTCGAATATGGCCCGGACGCGCTGCGTGAAGCCGCGCGCGTGCTCGGCCGCTTCGGCGTCACGAGCCTCTTGCCGACGCTGGTCCCGCAGATGCGGCCCGGCTGGCAGAAGCAGCTCGCCGATTTGGTGGAGGCGCTTCCGACCATCAAGGACGTCAACATTCCGGGCCTGCATCTCGAGGGACCGTTCATGGCGGTCGGCGGCGCGGCGTGTCCGACCCTGGCCGGCGATCTGGCGATGCTGGAGGAGATCCTCTCGGTGTGCGCGGGGCGGGTGGCGGTGATGTCGGTGAGTCCCGACACGCCGAACATCATCCCGGTGATTCGCCGGCTCCGCGAAGCGAACATCACGGTGTTTCTCACGCACACCCGGGCCAACGTCGCGCAGACCGAGGCGGCGCTCGACGCCGGTGGCGTGCATGCCACGCACTTCTACGACGTGTTCTATGCGCCGGCGGAGAGCGACCCGGGCGTCCGGCCCGTCGGCGCCGTCGAGGCGATCCTCGCGGATCCGCGGGCGAGCGTTGATTTCATCGCCGACGGCGTGCACGTCCATCCCACCGCGATTCGCGCCGCCGTCGCGGCCAAGACATGGGCGGGCGTCATCCTGATCACCGATTCAAACATCGGCGCGGGCCTGCCGCCGGGCATCTACGACACGCCGTGGGGCTATCGCGTGAAGGTCGCGCCCGGTGAAGCCGCGCGGCACGAGACGAAGAACTTCCTCGCCGGCAGCGCGCTGACGATGGACCGCGGCATGGCGAATCTCCTGCAGTGGTTGAAGCTGCCGCCGGAGCAGGTCTGGGCGATGGGCAGCCTCAACCCGGCGCGCCTGCTCGGCCTGACCCGCAAGGGCCGGATCGAAGCCGGCGCCGATGCCGATCTCGTCCTCTGGAATTCCGATCTCACCCCCGCCCAAACCTGGGTCAACGGCCGCTCTGTGCATGAAAACTAAAGCCCGTCCTTTCACGTTCGCTCCGGCGAGCTTCATCCCGTTCCGCGACACCCGGGTCATCGCCCGGGTCCGCGCCATCACGCGTGAGCAGATCACGAAGCATCGCAATCCGGACTTCCGCATCCGCGTGATCCCGGACGCCGAGATCGAGTTCCTCTGGATCACGGACATGTTCTTCCGGATCAAGACCGCGATGGAAGCCGGCAAGCCGTTCGTCGCGATCATGCCGAATCCGTGGCCGGGCTACCAGAAGCTCGCCGCCATGCTCAACCGCGCGAAGGTCGACTGCCGGAAGCTGTACACGTTCAACATGGACGAGTACGCGGACGAGAACGGCCGGATCGCGCCGGAGTCGTGGGAGTTCGGCTTCGGCTACGCCTTCAAGAAATTCTTCTGGTCCGAGCTCGATCGCCGGCTGCGTCCGCCGGAGAAGCAGATCCACATCTTCACCGACAAGAACATCGCCTCCTACGGGCGCATGATGGCCGATCTCGGTGGCGCCGACATCTGCTACAGCGGCCCGGGCTGGACCGGCCACCTCGCGTTCATCGAGCCCGATGCGCCGGAGTTCGCCGGCTCGCTTGAGGAGTGGAAGAAAATGGGTCCGCGCGTTTGCACGCTGAGTCCGTTCACGATCGCGCAGAATTCGCTGCACGGCTGTTTCGGGAGCAGCGGCGATCTGACGGCGGTGCCGCCGAAGGCCGCGACGATCGGGCCGGCCGAGGTCATCGCCTCCAAGCATCGCGTCGATTTGCACAGCATCTCCGTCAACGGCTCCTTCGCCTCGTGGCAGCGGCTCACCACCCGACTCGTGCTCCACGGGCCGGTGACGCCCCGCGTGCCCGAATCGATTCTGCAGACCCTCCGGACCGACGTCTGGGTCTCGGAAACCTCCGCTGCCAACATCGAGACGCGTTGGGACCTGGGTTACTGAGACCCTCCTGACCGCGCCATCTTCCCGGGGAGCCGGAGCCCCGCCCAAAAAACTCCGGCCTCGTTCGCGCGGCGAATGAGGAGGCCAGTGCCCCGATCCGTTCCCACCCCAAACCCATTCGTCATGACTCCAGCGTCCCCTGCCCTCCCTCCCCGCGCCTGGCTGGTCGTTGGCCTGCTCTGGGTGGTGGGCTGTCTCAACTACCTCGATCGCGTGATGCTGATCACGATGCGCCTGTCGGTGAAGGAGGCGATTCCGATGACGGATGCGCAGTTCGGGCTGCTCACCACGGTCTTCCTGGTGGTCTATGCGGTGCTGAGTCCGATCGGCGGCTTCATCGCGGATCGGTTGAGCTGCAGCCGGACGATTATTTTTTCGCTCTTCGTCTGGTCGGCGATCACGTGGCTGACGGCGCATGCCACGACCTTCGATCAACTGCTGCTGTCGCGCGCCCTGATGGGCTTCAGCGAAGCCTGTTATCTTCCGGCCGCGGCGGCACTGATCGCCCGCTACCACGGGCCGGCCACGCGCTCCCTCGCCAACGGGATTCATCTCAGTGGCGTGATGGTGGGCTCCGGACTGGGCGGACTCGGCGGACTGATCGCCGAGCGCTACAGCTGGACGCTGGCGTTTCAGATTTTCGGTGTCGCCGGCGTGATCTTCTCCTTCGTGCTCGTGGCGTTTCTCCGCGACAACCCGCTGGCCGCGCCGGCGGCGGGGTCGGCCCCGGTGGCGCCGATCAAAATCGGCGAAGCCCTGCGCAGTCTTTTCGGCACGCCCAAGTTCCTCGTCGCGCTCGGCTTCTGGGGGATGCTCGGCGTCACCAGCTGGGCGTTCACCGGCTGGCTCCCCACGTTCCTGATCGAACAGTTTCAACTCCCGCAGGGAAAGGCGGGCATCATGGCCACGGGCTTCATGTCGCTCGGCTCGCTCAGCGGCATGATCATCGCCGGCGCGTGGGCCGATCGGTGGAGCCGGAATTATCCCGAGGGCCGCGCGATGGTTGGGATCATCGGCCTGGCGATTTGCATCCCCTGCGTGTTCGTCGTGGCGAACAGCCCCTGGCTCGCGCTGACGATGGCCGGGTTGGTGTGCTTCGGCCTGACGCGCGCGTTCCCGGATGTGAACATGATGCCGATTCTTTTTGAGATCACCGACAAGCGCTACCGGGCCACCGCCTACGGGATGTTGAACGCGTTCGCCACCACGGCCGGCGGGATCGTGATCTATCTCGGCGGCGTGCTGCGCGACGCCCACGTCAACATCACCACCGTCTTCTACGCCGGCACCGTCGGCATGGCGCTCTGCTCCGGATTGCTCTGGGTGATCCGCCCGCGCCAAACCGGCAAAATCGACTGACCCCCTCTACGCATGAACCCGTTGCGCGCCCCCTGCTTCGTTGATGGATCCCGGCTGGCGTTCCAGCGCGTGCCGGACTGGCCGGCCCTGCCGGCGTCCATCGTCCTGGACCGCGTCGTCGGCCTCGCGGAGGACTCGCGCGGCTTCGTCTATCTCGCGCATCGCGGCGACCGGCCGCTGCTGCGCCTCAAGCCGGATGGCACGCTCGATCGCGAAATCGGCGCCGCGCACATGCAGCGCACCACCGCCTACGATCTGCGCGGCCCGGTGCCGATCCCGATCGCCACCCGCTACTGGATGCATGGCTTGCACGTCGATCCGTGGGATAATCTCTGGGTGACCGACGTGGGGCGTCACCTCGTGATGAAGTTCAGCCCCGAGGGCGAGTTGCTCATGACGCTGGGCGTGGATGGAGTCGGCGGGACCGACGCGACGCACTTCAACCAGCCGACGCAGATCTGCGTGTTCCCGAACGGGCACATCTACGTGACCGACGGGTACGGCAACTCGCGGGTCGTCCACTTCGATGCGCGCGGCCAGTTCATCTCGGCGTGGGGCGAACGCGGCGTGGAGCCGGGACAGTTCCATACGCCGCACATGATCACCCGCGACGCCGAAGGCCGGCTCTACGTTTCGGACCGGGAGAACGATCGCATCCAGGTCTTCGATGAGTCGGGCCGGATCCTCGCGGTGTGGCCCGGACTGCACTCGGTCGACGGGCTGCACGCCGGCGCCGACGGAATGATCTACGCCTCGTGCGGCATCGACAACGCGGTGCTGCGGCTCGACCGGAACGGACGCGTCCTCGACGTCTGGGCGCAACCCGGCGAGTTCATTTATCCCCACGGGGTCGCCACCGGGCGCGACGGCAGCGTCTACATCGCCGAGACCGGCGACATCTGGCGCGTCGACGGACCGAAGCCGGAGCAGCGGTATTCCGTGCCGCGGCCCGGACCCGAAGGCAGCGGCGCCCAGAAACGCTTCATCGGCGCAGCGGCACGCTGACCGCCGGTCGAATTCCCGACCTCGAAAGCAACCTCCTCCCATGCGCGCCACGCTGTCCCTGATTCTGTTCTTCGGATCGCTGATCAGTTTCCAGGCGGCGGAGGTCCCCGCGAACACGACCGACCTGCGGGTCGAGCGGCTGGCGGATGGAACGCGTTACGCGGTCATCGGCGAAAGCAAAGGCGGACCCGCGCCGACGCTCTTCGTCTTCCAGGGCGACATCGAGACGGCGATGCGGGAAAAGCTCTACACCGAGGTGGCGCGGCTCCTCGTGCCACACGGATTTCTCGGCGTGATCCTGGACGCGCCGGCGCACGGCGAGGATCACCAGGCCGATGAGCCCAAGGATCTGGTTGCCTGGCAGTGGCGCCTGGATCACGGGCGGGATCTGGTGGCGGGTTTCGTCGCGAAATCGCGGGCGGTGCTCGATCACCTGATCCAGGAGAAGCGGACGGACCCGGCACGCGTGGCGGCGGTGGGCACTTCGCGCGGTGGATTCCTGGCGTTTCACTTCGCCGCGGCCGAACCGCGCATCCGCTGCGTCGGCGGGATTTCCCCCGTGACCGAACTGCGCGCGCTCCGCGAATTCAAGGACGCGACGCAACCGAAAGCGGCGGACGCGCTTGCGTTGAAGACCCTCGTTCCCCGTCTCGTCGGCCGGCCCGCGTGGATCAGCATTGGCAATCTCGACACGCGCGTGGACACCGAAGCGGCCATTGCCTTCAGCCGCGCCCTCGTCGCAGCGGCGCCGGCGGATGCCGCGAAAATTCCCGTGGAACTCATCGTGAACTCCGTGCCCGGCCACCGGAGCACGGAGCAGGATCACAAGCTTCTCGCCGCGTGGCTGCTCGAGCAGTTTCGCGCGGCGCGGTAGGGATTTTTGGTCGCCGGTGTCCTCGGGATGAACCGGCATTCCAGCGTGCGTTGTAGGGCTGCCGCTCGTCGGCAGGCCGATCTCATGGCCGACTTTCGAATGGCGAGTAAGGCCCGGCGGCGAGCGCCGGCCCTACACTTTCTGTTCTCCGCCACGGGTGCGAAGCAGGAGGACGATAGCCGCGGACGCGCAGGTCACGCCGAACGTGAAGCTGGCGTTGAATCCGAAGGCGTCCGTCAGGCTGCCATGCAGGGCCGGCGCGAACGAACTCACGGGGCCCACGAGGGACAGCAGCGCGAGGTTGCGGGTGGTGTGGGCGGGATTGGAAATCGAGATGACGTAATTGACGAAATAGACGCCGCCGAGTTCGCCCGCGCCCATGAAGCCGAACGCGCCGAGATATCCATAGCCCCACGAGAAAAACGGCCACGCCATCCCGAGTCCGATGAAGACGACCGTGCCGAGCATCGCGGTGCGCGCCCCATAGCGGGCGGCAATCGTACCGAGGCCGAAGCCCGCGATCGACTTGAAGCCGAAGCGCAGCGCCATCACGAGGCCGGCGAGCTCCAGCGGCGAACGACCCACCGCCTCCCGCGTGTAGAGCGAAAGGTTCGTCAACCCGCCGAGGGTGCAGTACCAAAGCAGGTAGGCGATCCAGGCGATGACGAGCCGGCGGTCCGCGACAAAATTGCGCGCGCTGCTCCGCAGGAAATCGAGGAAAGCCGGCGCGCGCTCGTCCGGCACGTCGACGAGCCGGAAGCCGCGCATGAGCCAGGCGCAAAGCAGCATGCACGGCAGCGCCACTAGGTAGAGCAGCCCGAAATTATACGGGTAAACGATGCCGGGGACCTTGTCCGAGAGGAGCAACTGGGCGCTGAGGGAGCCGAGGACCGCCGCCACCGGTCCGATGCCAAACGCATACTTCAGCGAGCGGGCCCGACCGGTCTCGGTCGTGCCGCGCGCGAGACACTTGAGGAGGTAGATGTTGATGACGCTGTTGAGCACCCCGAGCAGGAGGCCCTGCCCGATGACCACCGTGATCCGCAGCCACGACGGGGCGGGCAGGAACACGACGGCACAGACGAGCAGCATCGTCGCCGCGAGGATGGCGTAGCTGTACTTTACGATCTGCTGCTCGAGCCGGGACGGGAAAAGCCAGGCGCAAAACAACGGGATCACCGCGCCGAGCAGGTACGTCGAGTTCGGCAGGTTGGCGACCGTCGCGCTCGCGCCGAGCTTGTCGCAGAACGCGGCCTGCACGACGCCCACATACAACACCGGCGCGGAAAAATACGTCAGCAGCTGCGTGATCGCGAAAATGTTGCCATTCCGTCGATCGACCGCGGGCTCGATCATCCTGGCCGGTGCGACGTTGCTCATGGGCTGGGGGCGGCCGCCGCGATGCTGCGGTAAATCGCCTGCGCCTCGCGGAATTTCGCGACGATGGTGTCACGCTGCTCCCGCCGTTCGAAGTTCCCGCGCGTGTCCATTTTCCCGATGAGTGCGTCGATTTGCTCGATGAAGAACCGGGCGTCGTCCCGCGACGCGATCTTCCCTCCCGCCACCGTGACGTAGACGGGTGAAGTGTGCGCATAGACCTCGCGATCATTCGGTGCCAGCCGGTGGCCGGAGCCGCGCACCCGCAGCGCGATCCAGCTTGAGCGGTCGATCACGATCTTCTCGGAAAAGCGCGCGTGCATCGGATCGGCGCCCGCGGCCCACCGCCGCACCGTCTGGCCATTCACCACCAGCTCGAGGGCCTCCATCGGCACGATCGACGAGGCGGAACCCTCGACCGTGACTTCCCGCGGGCCCGTGGCGGTGAGTTCGCCGCCCGGCTCCTGTCCCTCCACCGTGAAGCGCAGCAGCGGACCGTTGCTCGCGAAACTGCGCCCGGCGCGAAATCCGTCGATCCACCCTTGGTAGCTGAAGGGACCGTTGACCTTCACGTAGAGCCGGCCGGCCCCGGGGACCAAGTGCACGGGGATGTTAAGGAACGAGTCGGTGCCCGCGGAAATCGGGCAGCGAAAGCCGCAGTTGAGCAGCCGGTACCAGTACGCCGTCGGCAAGTCCTCGGCGTTCTGGCTCATGACGTCGATCGTGTCGGCGAGGCCGAGCGCGATATCGACGGGAAATTCGCTCGGCAGCGCCGGGTGCACGTACGTCACGATCCCTCCCTGCGCCTTCGCCTGGGCGGCCTGCGGGAAATTGCCGGGCACGTCGTAGGGAAAGGGCGAATGCGGCCAGCCGAAGTAGGCGGGCTCGACGAATTTCTTCAAGTTGAGGAAGCCGACGTGCCCGTAGATGTCGTTCCGCATCTCCTCGTTGAAGTACAGGACGCGGTTGGGCGTCGAAACGGGATCGGGCCCGCCGGTGAAATATTGCCGGTCCGTGATCGTGGCCGTGCGCGGATCGTTGCACGGCAGCAGATTCATCACGTTCAGATCCTCGGCCTCGGTGACCAGCAGGGCGTCGCGGGGAGTCGTCCGCTTCTGGGCAAAGAGATTCGCGTGCACGTGCACGTCGCCGGAGAACCAGCCCTCGGACTGCAGCCGCGCGACGCGTTCGAGCCGGATGGACGCGGTGGCCGGCCTCCCTTCCACCACGGGAACCGTCAGCCGCACCGGCCGGTATTCGAAGCCCTTCACCACTTCGACCACGACGTCGCCGCAGGGCACCTCCATGTTCGAGCGGCCGCCGGTATAAAAATACGGTTCGCCCGCAAACGGCTGGCCGGCCTCGCCGCTGACCACGCGGTGCATCGCGTCGGCCGGGGCGTAAGCCCGCCGGTCTGGTCCCGTCAGGTAAACCCGGGCCGGCGTGATCGCCCCGTTCTCGTCCCGCACTTCCAGCGCGAGCGATCCGCGCGCGTGGCGCTGGAACTTGAATTCGAATGGCCGCGTCTTCCCGTTCACCGTCACCACACCGGCCACAACATCAGCCGAGGCGCGGACCGGCAGCGTCAGGAACACGCCCCGCGTTTCGCCGGCGGCCAGCGTAAGGGTAAGCTGCGGCGATTCATTCGAGGTTGGCCCGAGGATCACCGTGGCGGGCTCAGGCCGCGTGTTCTCGAGCAGCAACGGGATTTCCGCATCCGCGGAATCTCCGGCAAGAACATCCAGGGCGGCGGGCGGGGCGACGATCGTCTCCGCGCCGAGCGTGATGCGCGCGAGTCTGGGCCCGGTGAGCGCACGGTACGCCTCGCCGACGAGATTCCGCACCATCTCCCCGGTGGACGCGCTGCGCGGCCGCAAGCCGCGCCACTCGTCGATGAACGGGAGCAGGGTTCCCTTGATGGTCTGGCCGCCCAGCACCACGGGTGCGCGCGGGGTGTCCGTCCAATACAGCGTCCGGGCGGCGAATTCCGCGTAGGCGTTGATCTGCGCTGCAGCCTCCGGATCGCCGACGAAGGTCGCCGTCTGAAACGGCATGATCGTCAGCGGGATCGCGGGTTCCGGCGCAACCCCGCCGCGCAGCGCGACCGCCAGCAACAGCCACGCCGCTCCCAACGCCGCCGGCCGGTTGCAGCGCCGGGACTTCATCGCTCGATCCAGAAGGAATAGAGGGACGCGTTCTTCAGGTGAAACCGCACCCGCACCCGCTGGCCGGCCAGCTCCGTCAGATTCTTCCCGGCCCACCGCAGCTCGGCCCGAACCTGATCGCCCTTCACCGGCGTGCACGCTCCCGCCTCCCAGCCGGGCAGCGGCGTCCGGCCATCGGGCCCGGTGATCTCGGCGCGAATCTCACCGCCCGCCGTCGCGTTTACCCAGAGGTGTCCGCCTTCGAGTCGCAGAGGCCGGGTGTCTACGAATCCCGCGCGGTCGCCCGCATCGATGGAGACAAAGCCATCGACCCGGAGCTTCGCGAGATGGATGGCGCCATGATATTCATCCACGACGCGGGGCATGTTCGGCCGGTGGCGCACGTCGATGCCGGAGTAATAGAACCACAGTTCGTCCCCGCGGCGGATCGGGTGCGACGACGCCATGATCTGGCCCGTGTCGAGCACGCCGGGTCCCATTTCGGAGATCGGGAGGAAGTGCGAGCGATCGCCGACGCGGGTCCAGGCCCGGAGATCCCGGCTGCTCGCGAGCTTCGGTGAGTTGATGCCGTCCTGGTTGCCGCGCGGCGGTGGGATGCGTCCGCTCGATTCGAAATAATTCGGCAGGCCGATGTAGAGGCCTTCGTAGCGGAACACCGCCATGTTGTAGATCTCGACGTTGTACTCGTCCGGCCGGTTGATCGTCGGGCGCCAGAGTTTCGCGTTCGCCTGCACCTCGCGCATGTACTCTGCGCCGAGGACCTGGTCCTGGGCGTCCGCGTGATAGATTAGCTCGGGTTTCGACCAGTGCTCGAAGTCGCGACTGAGACTGAGATACACGGAACGGCCGAACGGGCCGCCGTGCTTCACGGTGAAGATGTACTGCCCGGTCGCCTCGTCCCAGTTGAGGTGCGACTCGTCCTGGCTCGGGATGGACGGCACCGCGAGCTTGGTGAAGGTGAAGCCATCGGCCGAGACGATCGGCTGCCGTCCCTTGGGACCAATCATGCCCTTGTAACGACGCTCGGGCGGCGCACTCGGATCGAGGATGACGTGCTGCGTGAAGGCGGTGGGTTCGCCGCGGACGAGAATCAAATTGTTGTTCCGGCTGCCGTGGCTCTCGACGAGGCCGAGCACCGGCTTTTCCCACACGAGACCGTCCTTGGAGCGCGCATAGCCGGATCCGCCGGCGCCGTTGCCGTCGGTGCCGAAGCGCATGTACCACAGCTTCCAGACTTTTTCCTGCTCATCCCACACCGGGGCATCGCGCAACTGGATCGCCGGGCCATCAGTCGGAAGATCGGCCCGAACGATCGGGTTGCCATCGTACTTCTTGGGCTGGTGGATCACCCGGGTGACCTGGTTCAGGTCGCCGATCACAAAGTCATCGAGAAACAACTGGTGCTCACCCGGCCGCAGGAGGAGCGCGTCCGCGGCGAGTTCCTGTTCGGCCTTGTCGCCCTGGGCCAGCGCCGTCGCAGCGCCGGCGAGCACGAGAAGAATGACGCGATACGGGATCCGGGTCATGGTGATCATTTGGTGCGCAGGTAGACGGCAAAGAGCCGCGGGTCGGCGGCGCCGTCCTTTTGCAGGTTGATCTTGAAGCGCACGGTGCGGCCGCCGAGCGCGGCGGTCGCGGCCTTGCTCCAGGTGACCCCGCACTCGAGGCCCGAGGCCTGGGTCGTGCGACCGGCGTTGGCGCCGGAATAATCCGGCAACAGTTCAAACCGCTCGTCGGAAATCTCGACACTCATGCCCTTCGTGTGCTCGGCGTTGAGCAGGACCTGACAGCCCTGCGCCGGCAGCCGGATCGGCGCCGACCAGACAAAGCCCCGGTCGGGCACCGGGCCATTGTTCGCCCGCGGCGCGCCGCCCGTGCCCGCGCCCTGGCTCTGCGGCACCGGGAAGAGTCCGACCGAGCCCCAGCGATCCCGCGGCAGCGTCGCGAGCGCCACTTCGCCGTTGTAGCCCTGGCCGTACTCGGCGTTCAGCCAGCGGCCGAAGTAGATGCGAGTCTCGTCGCCCACGTTGAGTATGCCGTTGCCCGACTGGGCCAGGATGGTCGGGTACTGTTTGCCCGGCGCCGGCGTGGCGGGGGCGTCGAAGCGCGAGATGTAGGGGTGCCCTTTCACCGGCTCGCGGAAACGCATGCCGTCGTTGCTGATCACGAGCCCGAGGTCGCAGGAGATCTTCGCGTATCCGAACCAGCCCCACTGCTTCTGCTGGTTCTCGTCCCCGGGCTGGTTGTGCCAGATGCCGTAGAGGCCGACGCACACGCTGCCGAAGCTCGCCGCGCCGACGCCGAGGTGCACCTGATCGTACGGCTTGGTCTGGCCGCGCGCCGCGGGATCCAGCGGTTCCGGGAGGAAGAAGCCCTGCGTGTCGCCCGGGAGCCAGCGGTCGAAGTCGGGCGAGAGCACGCCCCGGCCCTGCCGTCCGCCCGGGTGCCCGCCTTCGCTGAAGAGCAGGCGCTGGCCCTGGACGAAGTAGTAGTTGTTGAATTTGTAGAGGGAAGCGGTCTCGAGGAAATTCCGGATCGCGAACTCGGGTGCGGCCTTCCAGTGGACGGCGTCGGCGCTCACCGCGGTGCGGAAGACCCACGTGTTTCCGTCGTGGGCATTGTAGACCATCTTGTAGCGGCGCGCGGGGTTGGGGTCGCTCTCGTCCTTGATGACGTGCACGCCCTCGATCTTTTCGTCGGGCAGCGCGACGGCGTTGTTGTGCTTGCTGCCCTTAAACTCGAGCTGGTCGAGCACGGGCTTCGTCCAGTGAATGCCATCCGTGCTCTCGGCGTAGCAGACCGGGCCCTGCGTCACTTTCTTGAGGTCCGCCTTCCGCGCGTCACCTGGTTCACTCAACCCCACCGGGTAATACCACATCCGAAATTTGCCGCCGTCCTGAATAACCGCGCCGTAGAAGTGGGCGGCAACTTGATCGGGAGCCAGCGGGTCGTCCTTGCTCGGTGACAGCACCGGCTCGGCGCGGACGGCGGGCTTCGACAGATACTCGACCATGTTCTCGCGCAGCGGCAGGAGCTGGTCGTCGATCGCGAGCAGCAGCGCCTGGCCCTCGACGTGCACGCCCGTGGAGGGGAAATAGAAATCGCGCGGCGGCCGGGCGGTGTCGGCGCCGCAGGCGAGCGAAGGCAGAAGCGCCGCGATGCCGGCAAGCAGCGGAGCGAGGAAAGGTGACCGGGCGATTTTCAATTGCATGGAGGAATCAAGGTTCGGCCAGCGACAACCGCCTGGGCGGATCACGGGCAGGTTACGTACAAGGCGAAGAGTCTGGGCTCAGCGTAATCGCCGCGCTGCAGGCTGATTTTAAGGCGAACGGTGCGGCCCGTGAGCGCATCGAGGTTGCCGCGCGGCCACGTCACCGCGCAGTCGAGGCCATCTGCCGCGACCGCCTGGCCGGCGTTGTCGCCAGAGAACTCGGGCAGCAGCTGGAAGTTCGCATCGGCGACCTCGACCCGCATGCCGCGCACGCCGTCGGCGTTGAGCGTCACGAGGGCGCCCGCCTGCTGCAGCGTCAGCGGGGCGCTCCAGACCGCGCCACTCGTCGAACGGGGATAGAGTCCAACCGCGCCCCAGCGATCGCGCGGCAGCGTGGCGAGGGCGATCTCGGCGTAGTAATTCTCCAGCTTCTCGGGGTTCACCCAGCGCCCGTGGTAGATCCAGGTCTCGTTGCCGATATTGAGGATGCCGTTGCCGGACTGCTGCAGGATTTGCTGGTGCCGGATCCCCGGCGTGACCGCCGCGCGCGAAGCGTTGCGCGACATGAACACGTGTCCTTTCACCGGCTCGCGAAAATGCTGACCATCACTCGAGACAAGCAGACCGAAATCACCCGTCGTCGTGCCACGACCAAACCAATCGCCCGCCTTGGGCTGGCTGTTCCACTGGCAGTAGAGTCCGACCAGCACGTTGCCCTGGCTCACCGCGCCCACGCCGAGATGAACCTGCATGCCCGGCCGATCCAGTCCGCGATCGTTCGGCTCGGCCGGCTCGGGCAGGAGAAACGCCTCGCCCGCCTCCTGCAGCCAGGTCTTGAAATCGGTGGACACCCAGACGTAGCCCTGCCGCCCGCCGCGGTGCCCACCCTCGCTCACAGCACGGGGAGCGAACTGGGCGCTGACATAAAAAAGTCCCTCATGCTGGTAGAAGGCGCAGGGCTCGAGTCCCTCCTTGATCGGCGCGTCCGGACCCGCCTTCCAGGTGATGCCATCGGCGCTCGTCGCCGTGCGCACCGACATGAAGCGATCGTGCGCCGGGCGATTCTCGTAAACCATCTTGTAGCGGCGGGTGGGATCCGGATCGCGATCGTCGCGGATGACAAAGGCGCCCTCGGTCTTGGCGTCCGGCAACGCGATGGCGTTATTGTCGCTCCCGCCGTGGTGCACGACCTGGCCGAGTTTCGGCTTCGTCCAGTGCAGGCCATCCTGGCTCTCGGCGTAACACACCGGCCCTTCCCGGAGTTTGGTCGTCTCGATGTCCTTGTCGTTCGGCGTCGCTGCCCAACCCACGCCGTAATACCACATGCGGAACCGGCCGTTCTCGTGGAGCACCGTGCCGTAGAAATGCGTCGCGACATCGTCGGTCGCGTGCGGGTTGCCCCGGCTCGGCGTAATCACCGGCTCGGCGCGCACCGTCGGCTTGGAGAGGTAGTAACAGAGCTCGCCCCGCAGCGGCAGCGCGTAGTCATCGATCGCGAGAAACGTCAGCCGCTTGCCGGAGTACGCGCCAAGACTCAGGCCCGCCCGCGCCGGTGAATTTTCCGCGGCGTGGCCGGCGGACAACGCGAGGCAGAATCCGAGCGCCAGCCAGGGCGGAAGAAAACGCGAGGCCCGGCCAAGACGCCTCCGGTCCGAAGGCAGGAGGCGGTGCAGAAGCCGGGTGCTCACTTTCCGGAGACGGGGAGATTTTCGGCGGGAGAGATTTAGCGCCGCACCAGATGCGCGGGCAGCAGCTCCGGGGTGTTCTTCCGCACCCAGGCGATGACGCCGTCGACGTGCTTCTGCGTGCCGCTGCGATAGGGAGACTGGCAGCGTACGCCGACCACACCGCCGCCCGCGACGCGTTGAATGCGATCGACCGCTGAATCCCAAAGACCGGCTTCCTTCACCAGCGGATTCACCAGCGCCTCGTACAGGTAGCGGTGCATCGCGTCGGCGAGCGGCTTCGCTTCTTCGAGCTTTCCGGCCGCGCAGAGATTGTAGAGTTCGACGACCTTCGGCGCGTTGAAGCCCGTGATGGAGCAGTAGCCGCCACGGCCACCGGCCGGAACACGCACGTAGAAATCCTCGCCGCCAAAAATCGCGAGGCCCGGGGCGGCCTTGAGCATGGCCTGGAGGCCGGCCGCATCGGCGCCGGTGTCTTTCGTGCCGATGAAGGTCGGGTGTTTCTTCGCGAGTTCACCGAGCAGCTCGGGCGTCAGCTTCCGCTTCGACCGGCCGGTGAGATAAAGAATAATCGGGGTCTTGCCGGCGGCGGCGACGACCTCGGCGACGTAGCGCTTCACTTCGTCATCCTTCAGCTCGAGCCAGAACGGCAACGCCAGTTGAATGGCGTCGGCGCCTGCCTTTTTCGCCACGCGAATCCGCTGGATCGTCGTCCGCGTGCTCAACGCCGAGGCCCCGATTTGGACCGGCAGGCCGAGCGCATGGGCCTCGGTGCACACGATCTCGGCGATCTTCGCGAACGTCGCATCGTCCTGAGCGTAGAACTCGCCGGTGGTGCCACCGGTATAGACGCCGCTGACACCGGTGCCGCCGTAGCCCCGCACTTCCTTGACGAGACGACGGGCGTCGAGCTCGTCGCGATCGGTCCAGGGGACGATCAGCGCGGCCCAGACGCCCTTGAGCGTCTGACGAGTGAGAGGGACAATCTTGGCGGGCTTTTTGGCGGAACTCATGGGAAAGGAAAAACGCAGCTGAAGCGGTTTCGGGGTCGCTTACGAAGCCGCCCCGAAACCAGCGGAAGGCAGGCGGTCGAGGCGGAAGAATTTCACGGCATTGTCGCGCAGGATGAGCTGCTTTGCCGCGGCGGGGATGTCCGCCATTTCGATACGGGTGCGCTGCATGCTGACGGAATAGAGCGGCGTATCGCTGCCGAAAAGCAGCCGCTCGGCGCCGAGTTCGCGGACCGCCCACTCGACCAGCCCCGGCAGAATGCTGCGCGCGCTGGAGGTATCGACCCAGAGGTTGCCATGCTTCGCCGCCTGCACGGCCCGCACCTGCAGATCCACCCGGCCGTTCGCGCCGGCGCCGTTGCCGAGGTGGGCGAGGAGGACCCGGGCTCCGGGATGGCGGTCGGCGAAGGGGACAAACTCGGCCGGGAGACTGTTGGGACAGCCGCTGTGGGTCATCACCGGGGCGCCGACTTCCTCGAAGAAGCTGAACAACTCCTCGCCGTGGTCCGCGATGCGGTAGGCGTGCTCCTCGGGGTGAATCTTGATTCCCACGCACCACGGAGATTTGAGCATCCGCCGCGCCTGATCATAGGTCTTCGGCTGCAGCGGATTGACGATGACATACTGCAACAGGCCCGGGACCGCCGGCACCTCCCGGAAGGCCGCCTCGTTCGCGGGTGCCACGTCCACAGTCCGGCCGCGGGGTAGAAGTCCGGCCAGGGGCGACGCGATGGTCCACTGGATCCCGCAGGCGGCTGCCCTGGCGGCCACGACCGCCGCCTCACCGCTCGAGAACTCGGAAATGAGGGGATCGGCGTGGAGGTAACGGCCGGTATGGGCGTGGCTGTCGATCGCTGGTACGTCGCTGAAAGTCATGCGTTTGGCCAACTCGCCTGCGCCGGGGGGCGAGGCTGGATTCTCCCTGACGGTTCCTCTTCGGGGAAAGGAGGAAGCGCTTTTTGTTTACGCTCGCATACAGTTGTATATATTTTTTTCTGTCAAGCCTCGCATCGGCATGCCAGCTCCTGAACCCCGCCCTCCTGCTTCCGGCGCGCCGTGCGTCGTCGACAGTCATGTCTATTGCTTCACGGCCCCCGACACGCCGGCCGGGCATGACTCGGGACAGGAGCACTTGGACTGGTGGCAGCGCCAGTACGCGGTGCATCACCAACCGGCGTTTCGGGTGCGTGATCGGGCACCGGGCGACGCGCACCGGCTGCTCAATCCCGGTCCGGACGACCCGATGCGCCTGGTCCGTGACGTGAATTTCCGCGTCGACCGAACCTGCCGGCGCCTGGTCTGGACGGTGGATGGCGAGGACTATACGAAACAGCAGCTCCCGCCCCATGTGATCGAATTCCCGCCCGGCGCGATGATCGCCGAGATGGACTATGCCGGAGTCGACTGGGGGCTGATTCATGCCGACGCCACCTTGACGCGTGACACCGCTTATCTTGCGCAATGTGTGGCCGCGTTCCCGAACCGGCTGCGGGCGATGGCGCCGATCGACGAGTGGTTGATTCCGAGCGAACCCGACCGCGCGATCCAACAGGCCGTGGACGCCATCCAGACGCATCACCTGCATGGGCTGAAAATCATTCCGGCGTACGCCTACCAGCACGGGCGGACGCAGAGTTTCAACGAGCCCGCCTGGCAGCCCTTCTGGAAAGCGGTCGCGGGACTGCAGGTGCCGATCTTCTTCACGCTCGGGGCGCGGCCAGGATCGACCGACCCGCGCCAGGGATTCATCGACGAGCTATGGGAGCTCCGGAAGCTGCTGGACCAACACCCCACCCTCGTCACGAGCATCACCCACGGCTACCCGTGGCGCGAATTCCTGTCGGGGCGCAGCTTCACGCTGCCCAAGGACATGTGGGCGCCGCTGGCCCACACGAACACCTGTCTCGAGGTCGGCTTCCCCTACCGGCTCGGCGACATTCTCGACTACCCCTATCGCGCCTGCTGGCCCGTGATCGAAGCGATGCTGAAGCACGTCGGACCTGACCGGCTGCTCTGGGGCTCGGACATGCCGTTCCAGAATCGTTTCTGCACGTACCGCCAGTCGCGCGACTACATCGAGCGCTACTGCGATCCGTTTCTGACCGCCACCGACCGCGCCGCGCTGATGGGCGGAAACGCCGCCCGCCTGCTTCGATTGCCGGCTGCGAGCGCGTGAACCGTCAGCCGCAGTTAGAGCCGGCCGATCGACCACTAACGGATTTCGCCAACGGCGAAATCTGAATGGCGGCTTCGGCTAATCGCCTTCGCTTTAGAGAGGGGCCCGCTAACAGCGGGCTGGATCGGAGTGGCCCTCTTCAACGTCAGGACTTCGGCGGTGATAAGCAGCCGACGACGCTCTAGGCCGGAGCCGATTAGGCGGAGGCACTGGAATGAGATTTCGCCGTTGGCGAAATCCGTCAGTGGTTGCTCCCTCTGCTTCGTTTCCGGCTACGATTTTTCCCAAGATGCTCTAGCGGCTGGCGCACCCGATCTCGACTTCGGTCAAGAGCGCGGAGTTCGCGCCGTCGGGCGATGTGAGGACGGCACGATATTGCAGCCAGGCATTCTCGGGTTTCACGCCGGCCAGCCTGCTTCCGGATACGGTATAATGGGAACCGGCGCCCTCCGGTCCGGACCACGCGGCGCGAGCGAGCTCCGCCTGGGACGCGGCACTGCGGACCTGGAACTTGACGCCGGTGCCGAACTCGGTCGCCGCCTTCCAGGTGAGCCGATCAAAGGCCAGCCCCTGGATCGCCTCGACCGGGGCCGAGACATAATCCCACTCATACTTGCGGTCGTAGATGTTGCCCGCATCCACCATCGCATCGAGGTGGGAACCGATCGACGGCAGGAGCGTGCGGCGCGCGATCGAGTACCCCTGCTCCCCGCCCCAGTAAATGTTCGTGCCGCTGACGTGGCTGAAGTTCTTCTGGTGATTGGTGACGATGAGATCGAGCCAGCCGTCGCGGTTGAGATCCAGGGCATCCATACCGGAGGAAGACGCGGCCTCGATGAACGTGCGGTGCTTCTCGCGGTAGCCCCGCTTGCCGTCGCCCCAGTAGATAATCGCGGGGAGTTCGCGCGTGGTGTCCGACATGTAGCTCGAGAACGCGAGGTCGAGGTGGCCATCGCGATTCAGGTCCGCCACGGTCACGTCCAGCCCGTTGTAGCACTCGAGGGTGCTGCTCTCGCTCCCGTCCCAGGCGGCGTTACCCCAATAAATGGTGGCCTCGCTGTTGCGCGTCGTCCCTTTCACGCCCGTGCCGCCCACCACGGGCTGGCCGGGTTTTCTTTTGCCCATGAGCCCGCTGGTGAAGACGACGTCGAGCCGGCCGTCATGATCCAGATCCGCCACCGTCGCCTGGCTGGCGCCATTGGTCGCGAGGCTCGTGACCCGGGCGGCCGCATAACCCTGGGGCCCGCCCCACCGGATCTCTGATTCACCGAAATCCTGCAGGGGAAAAATCATGTCCAGATAGCCGTCCCGGTTCAGGTCGGCGATCGCGAGCGCCGTCGCTCCGACCGTGCCCGGGCCGCCCGGCAGCTGGAAGGCTTCGGTGCGGGCGGTCTTGAAACGGTCGGTGCCGCCGTACGCGATGATCGCGTGCGGGCCTTTCACCTGGGTGTTCGCCCCTCTCCAGCCGGTGCAAACCAGATCCAGGTGCCCGTCGCCATTGAGGTCGGCGACATTTAATCCGAAAACGCTTTCGCCGCCGGGCAACGCCGTGATCGGCAGCTCCGTCCGGTTGTCCGCCTGGTAGCCAGCCGCGCCGCCCCACCAGACCGACGCATGCCCCTGATGAACGAGCACGAGATCGGGATAACCGTCGTCATCAAAATCGGCGACCGTGTACATCATGTAGCCACCGGGCTGCAGGTGGGTCACGGCGGCGTCCGAGTAAGCGTGCTCCTTGTTTCCCCAGTAAATTGAGGTGGGCAGGCTCGTCTCGCCACTGCTGGAAAGATGGTTGAGCAACACAAGGTCCTGGTTTCCGTCGCGATTGAAATCGGCCACGCCCACGCCGATGGCGCCGAAGGCCTGCAGCTCGCGGCGGCGAAGGTCTGAATAACCACCGGCGCTGCCCCAGAAAATCTGGGTGGGCACACCCTGACTCGTGCTCATGTTGCCGAACACCAGATCCGGAAAGCCGTCGCGGTTCAGGTCGCCGGTCTTGACCGCCATCGCCCCCAGCGTGGAAAGCGGTGTGGTCCGGTCGGCGCTGAAACCCTTTTCGCCACCCCAATAGATTGTCGACTTCGGCCGCGCCGGCTCGGCGCCCGCGTTGGCGACGACGAGGTCGGGCCAGCCGTCGCGGTTCAGGTCCGCTGCCTCGAGGGCGTGGCTGTTTTCCGCCGGCAGGTCGGCGACGGGGGCGGCGCCAAGACCGCTCTTCGACCCGAGAAAGAGCAGGGCGTGGCGATTGCCGGAGACGACGAGGTCGGTCACCCCATCCTTGTTCACGTCGGAAGCCAGCGCGGTGTTCATCACCACCCGGCCCTTGTCGTCCGCCGCGAACTTCACGACCTGCCGCGCGGCCTCGGAAAACTTCCCGCTGCCGTCGCCCCAATAGATGTAGGCACTCTGTTCCTCGTGCAGGTTGTTCACGAAGGCGACGTCGAGGTGCCGGTCGCCGTTGAAGTCACCGATAGCGACGTCGGTGGCCGCGATCGTTGGAAGCGAACTCCGGCGCGTGACGTCGAACCCGGCCGGGTGGCCCCAGTAGACAAAGGACTCGAGGTGGTTGAGCATCGGCCCGAAGCGAAGATCGAAGCCCCGCTCGAAACCCTGGTTGGCCAGCACCACCTCCGGCAGGCCGTCCTCGTTGAGATCGCCGACCGCGATGCCGCTCGCGATGTAGGCTGGCAGGATCGTCCGCTCGCTCTCGCGGAATCCCTGGGCGCTGCCCCAGTAGACATACGCCGGCATGTCCTGCCGGAAATTGTGCATCATGTTGCCCGAAATGATATCGAGGTAGCCGTCGTTATTCAGGTCCGCGACCTGGCAACGGCCTCCCCCGAGACTCGGCAGCCACGTGACCTGCTTCAGCGCCTGCTCGGCGTGTTTCAACAGCGTGTAGGGCGACCGGTGTTCCGGCAGCTCGGGCTGGAGCGAAGTCGGACCATCCGCCCCGCCCCAGTAGATCATCGCGTCGGGCGCATAGTCGGCGTTGTGGTCCTGCGTGAAGATCAGGTCGATCTCCCCGTCGCGGTTCAGGTCCCACCGGTGGATGGTCTCAATATTACCCCTGGCCGAAACGTAGGTATTCGCACCGGCGTCGCCGAGCGTGCCGCGCCGGAAGGCCTCGAACCCGCGGTGCACGATCGCACCGGTGTCACTGGCCGGAGCCGTGCCGGCGAGCGGACCGAGGACGGAAAGCAGCAGCGCAAAACCCAGGACGGAAGACTTCATGCGGAGCGGCCGTTTCAGTTGCCGCTGAGCTGGAAGGCCGTGAGCTCATTGAGCAGCGGCTCGCCGCGGCGGAAGCGGCCGACGTTCAACTGGAAGATGTCCCACAACCGGTCGTTGAAGCGCGGGCTGAGGCTCGAGCCGGAAATATGCGGCGTGAAGATCACCTGCGGATATTTCCAGAGCGGATGCTCCGGTGGCATGGGATAGTGGTAGTGCGTGTCCAGCGCCGCGCCGGCGATCCACCCTTCGTCGAGGGCGCGCAGCAGGGCCTTTTCCTTGATGATCGGCCCGCGGGCCGGGTTCAGCACGAACGCATGACGCGGCAGAGCCTGGAGTTCCCGCTCCCCGATGAGGCCCTCGGTCGCCTTGGTGAGAGGCAGCGCGAGAATCAGGAAGTCGAGGCCGCCGAGAAACTCCTGCTCCTGACCCGCGCCAAACACGCGATCCGCCAGCGTGCCGTCGGCGTCGCCCGTGCCCGGCACGGCGTAGACTTCACCGCGCGGCCCGGTCTTCCCGTTGCGCGTGAGCACGTGGACCTTCAGACCGAATTGCCGCGCCAGTCGCGCCGTCTCGCGGCCAATGCCGCCATAACCCCACAGTCCGACGGTCAATCCGCGCAACTCACGCTGGAACCGCGCCGATCGATCCCAGACCGCGCTGTCCTGGTTGCGAATCATCAGCCGCAGGTCGCGCAGCAGGTTGACCATCATCGCGAGATTCCACTCGGCGATCGGCACGTCGAAGCAGCCGCGCGCATTCGTCGCGCGGATTCCCCGCTCGACGAGCTGCAAGCCGAAGAGCTGCGTGTAGCCGGTCGAGGCGATCTGGATCCAGCGCAGCGCGCGCAGGTCGGCCAGGTTCGCCGGCGGAAACGTGCAGAAGAGCGCCTCGGCGTCGCCGAGCTGGGACGCGTCCACCGCGCGCACCGCCAGCGCCGGCGGGTCGAGCGTGATCAGTTCCAGATCAGTTTGCTCGCGCAACTTCGCGAGCACGTCGGGCTGGGGGGCGACATCGACGATGAGCTTCATATCAGTCGGTGAGAATTTTTCCGGGCACGCTGTTGAATTCGCCGCTGCCCGGCTGGAACGGGTACCGGCGGCGCGTCTCCTCGGTCAGCACGATGCCGAGGCCGGGGCGATCGGGCGGCAGCACATAGCCATCCTTGATGATCAGACCGCCATCGATGACCTCGGAATGGAGGCCGGCATAGTCGGGCGCGATTTCCAGGATGCGCGTGTTCGGCGCGGCGAAGCCGGCGTGGACGTTCTGCATCAGCGATCCGCCGGCACCCCAGGCGTGCGTGGCCACTTGCCGGCCGCGCTCCGCCATCATTTTCGCGACGACGAGGAATTCGTGCAGGCCGCCGGTGAACGACGCATCGGGCTGGCCGATGTCGAAGGAGTCCTGCCGGGCAAACACGCGCCACTCGTAGGCGGCCGTGAGACATTCGCCGCCGGCGATCGGCGTGGTCGTCGCCTTGCAGAGCTCCGCGTAACCCCACGGGTCGGTGTAGTGCAGCGGCTCCTCGAGGAACACGAGGCCGTAGGGTTCGAGGGCCTTCGCCACCGCCGTGGCCGTCTCGAGCGTCCACGTCGCGACGGGATTGTTGCCCATGTGGGCGTCCATCATGATCCACGCGTCGGCGCCGCCGTGGCGGCGCATGAACGCGACCTTGTCCGCCTCGAAGTCCGCCGCTTCCGCCGGTGCCATCGGCATGTACCAGCCCTCGCCGGCGGTGAAGCTCCCGGCTCCCACCTTGAGGCCGCGGAAACCGAGCGAGAAGTAATGATCCATTTTCTTCGCCAGCTTCTCCTTCGGATAATTGCTGGGACCGCCCGTGGCATACGCCGGCAGGCGATCGTATTTCGCGCCGCCCAGCAGCGCGTGCACCGGTTGATCGAGCAGCTTGCCCTTGAGATCCCAAAGCGCCGCCTCGATCCCGTTCAACACGATGGTGCCGAGGCCCACCCGGCACCAGAAGTTGCCGCAGTGATACATCCGCTGCCAGAGCTCCGGGATGTCATCGACGTTCTGGCCGACGAGGATCGGTTTGAAGAAGTCGACAATGGCCGGCACCGCCTCGGGGCAGAAATAGCCGGCGTAAGTTTCACCCAGCCCGATGTGCGGACCGTCAGTGAAGATCTCGATGAAGGCCGCGCTGCGACGCTTGCGGGCTTCGCGAAGGAAGGGATCGTTGGTGCACGGGCCCGTGAGGAGCGTCGTGCGGACATCGGTGATTTTCATGGCGAAGCTGGATTAATAACCCGCGGCGGCGCTCACCGTGTTCAGGACCGGCTGACCGGCCAGGAGGCGGCGGAGGTTTTCGCGGAGGAGCTGGTTGAAGGCAGGATAGAACGCGTCGTACACGCCCGACATGTGGGGCGTCATGACGAGGTTCGGGACGTCGAAGAGCGGGTCCTCAGGAACCGTCGGTTCGCGGACAAAGCAGTCGACGACCGCACCCGCGAGACGGTTGCCCCGCAGCGCGTCGGCGAGCGCCGCCTCGTCCACCACCCCGCCGCGCGAGATGTGGATGAGATGGGCGGTGGGCCGGCACTGCGCGAGTTCCCGCGCTCCGATCAGACTGACCGTTTGCGGCGTACTCGGGACGGTGACGACAACGACGTCGCACTGCGGCAGCATTTCCCCGAGCTGGCCGGGACCGTACCAAGCCGCGGGCAACTCTCCCTGGGGATCGCCCGTGCCGGGCCACGCGTTGAAACCTGGATCCGCGCGAACCGCCGGGTCGCGTTTGTAGCAGATGATCCGCATACCGAGCGCGGCGAGCTGGCGGGCACTTTCCCGTCCGATGCTGCCATAACCCAGGATGCCCGCGGTGCGGCCGCGGAGGGTGAAGCCGGCCAGCGCGATCCGGTTCGGCCACTTGCGGGTCGGCTTGAACTCGAGCAGTTGCGGCATGCGGTGCGCGAGCATCAGCACACTGCAGGTGATGTACTGCGCGATCGGCACGCCGTGGCAGCCGCTGGCGGTGGTGACCGGGATCGACGTGGCCGCGACTGGATGGCCGACCACCTGATTCGATCCGGCCGAGAGCAGCTGGATCCAGCGAAGCTTCGGCCAGGCGGCGAGATTGCGCGGGACCTGCTCGGTCACGAGCACGTCGACGTCGGCCCCGACCAGTTTGTCGGGATCGGGGGTGAACGGCACGGACACAATCTCGATCCCGGGCCCGGTCGCGCGCAGCGCGTCGGCATCGCCCGGAGTCAAAACGTACGGGGAGTTGAGCAGAATTTTCACGGGTCAGGTGCGTTCACCCGAGCGGGGAACGAAACGGAATTGTTCGATGATTTCCGGCGTCAGTCGCACGCCCAGTCCCGGTGAAGTCGGCAGTCCGACCGCGCCATCCTTGACCGTGAACGGATCGATCATGATCGCCCGCTGGATGGTGGTGGCAGCCTGGACGTGCTCGAGCCAGTCGACCGAGTGAGACGCTGCCGCAAGATGCCAGGAGGCGGCGAGCGACGGACCCATCGAGGCGCCGGTGTGAATGGCCGTGGAGAGATTCGACGCCTCCGCGTGGTGCATGACCCGCGTGGTTTCCTGCAGGCCGCCGACAAAGCCGAGGTCGGGCTGAATCATGTTCACGCCCCCACGGGCGATCAGGGAGTGGAACTGATCCAGGCCGCAGAGGCTTTCACCGCCGGCGATCGGGATCGCCGAGCGCGATCGCAATTCCACATAGCCATCCAGATTCGTGTAAGCCAGCGGCTCCTCGTAGAACCGCAGCCGGTACGGAGCCAGCGTTTCGGCGATGGCCACGGCCTCGCTGACCGGGATCGGGTTTGGCACGCCGCCCTGGTGACCATCGATCGCGAGATCGATGTCGTGGCCGAATTCACGCCGCAACAGCGTAAACAGTTCGGTGAGCCGCTCGAGCTTGCGCGAGTGCGCACAGGGCACCTGCTTCATCCGCACCTGGTGCCCGAGTTGGGAAGGCGGCGGCAATTCGTAGAGCCCCGTCGAAAGCTTCACGGCGCGATAACCGAGCTTCGCGTAGTGTTCGATTTTTCGGACCGTCTGATCCATCGGCCAGAGTGACGGCCCCCCCGAAGCGTAGACCGGGACCGACTCGCGGACCTTCCCGCCGAGCAACTGATAGACCGGCACGCCGAGGGCCTTGCCCTTGAGATCCCAGAGCGCGAGCTCCAGTCCACTGATGACACTCTTGCCGGCCCCGGAGCGCGCCCACCAGACGGAGTCATCCGTCAGCGCACGCGTAATCGCGGTTAGATCCATCGGATCGCGGCCGAGCAGGACGGGGCGGAAATAATCGACCATCGCCGGCACGGCGTCCGGGGCGAAGTAGCCCCAAGTCGATTCGCCCAGGCCGTCGACGCCGGCATCGGTCTCGAGCCGGAAGATCGCGGTGGAGTGAAGGGCGTTGGGGAAATACGGATCGTCCGTCCAGCGCGTGGTCAGGAGATGCGTGGTAACCTTGGTGATTTTCATGCGGCGGAATGTTCGGGCGCGTTCAACGCACCGGCAGCGGATGCGCGAGGACGGCATTGGTCCGCGTGGAAATGCGAACCTCGCCCCCGACCACAACGATGTGGTTGCGCCACTTCACGGCCGGGGCGCCCACCATCGGAACGGGACCGGGATCGCCGGCGGCATCGCGGTTCGATTCAGCGGCACGAGGTAGCACCGGACCAGGAGTCACGCTGCGCGGGACGGGATCGAACAACAAAGTCTGCGCGCTGAATCCGGGATGCTCCCGCTGGGCTCCGCCCCAGACTTCGGCGTATCCGCCGATGAGCCAAATCCGGCCATCATCCAAGACGGGGCACGGGCTGACACACGCCACCCGCGGTTCGGGCAGTTCGGGGAGAACTTCCCACGCGCCACCGGAACGCGGCAGCCGGGAGACGGCTCGGGACGGTGACGGCTTCTTGTCCGCAGAGTAGGACATGCCGCCGAAAACATAGAGCTCGTCGCCCCGGCCCGCCGCCGCGGGAACGATCACGCCGGCACCGGGTAGATCGGCTTCGCGCTGCCAGGACTTCCGGGCCGCGAGATCGAGCGACCACACCTCGCGTCGCGCGGCCGTCGATGACGGATCCGGCACGCCACCGATGACGAAAAGTCGCCCGCCCGCGATCGCGGCGGCGGCGTAGCCGGTCGGCGCCGGCAGGTCCGGCAGCCGCGTGATCGCGTAGTCGCTGCCGGCAGCCTTGATCGCATAAACGGTCGCCACGGAACTGGTGAGGATGTTGCCGCCCGCGAGAAAGATCTCATCCGCGGTCGCCGCCGTCGCGAAGTGCCCGGACGGCACCGGCAATTTGGCGCCGGCCGAACGCCAGCGGCCGTCGGGCGCATCGAGGACGAAAATGCGATCCGTGAAGGCACGCGTGCCCTTGAGCCAAATCGGAAGATCCCACTGGGAACCGCCGGTGGCGACGAGCCGGTCGCCGAGGACCCCGGCCGCCATGCCGGCGAAGCCAACCGGATCAGGCAGCGAAGGGAGTGATTTCCAGCCGGAAGCCGGCTGACTGGAAGCGGAGGATATCGTCATGAGAGTAAGCAGGGCCGCGAAGGCCGGAGTGAAACGGTTCATTGTGCGGCCACGCGGAGCGCAAAGACATCGGCGTCCTTGAGCACAAACCGGAGGCGCACGGCCCGGCCCCGCAGCGGGGTGAGATCGGAGGTCGTGACCCAGTTGACCGCGCGCTCCACGGAGTCACCGACCATGGGGGGACACTCCTCGAGGGTGTAGCCCGGGATGGCCTGGCCCTCGGGCGTCTGAATTTCCACGCGCAGACCACCGGCGGCGGAGGTCGAGTAGTTGAGCAGCAGCCGCGCGCCTTCGATGACGATGGGCTTGGTCAGCATCTCTCCGCCTGCGTAGCCGGCGGAAACGGAAGCGAAGCCATCCAGCCGCATCGAGTAGCGGCCGAGGTGGGCCGTGGGCTGCACGTAATTCTGGCCCACGTAAATCGACATCTCGTTGGGCCCGGTCTGAATCAGGCCTGTCGCGGGAACGCCGTTGCGCGAAACCCAGTTGCCCTTGTCGAGGCCCGGCCGGACGAAGGACTCGAGGAACGTGCGGTCATAAACCGCACCTCCGCGTGTGGTCATGAAGACGGTGTCGGCGACCTCGTTCGGGATGCTGTGATTGTGGCCGGAGATCCCGCGAAAGCCCTTGCCGATCTTCTGTTCGTCCATCTCCGCATCGGTAAGGAACCGGCGGTTGTGAATCAGACGCATCGGGGTCGCGAGGGCGATGTGCGGGGCCCGGAAATACGGCCGCGTGTGATTGGTGTAGAGTTCCTCGAGCGGGGTGTTGCCAAAACTCATCCGTTGCGCGGGCGTCCAGTGGATGAGGTCCGTCGAAGTCGTGCGGGAGATACTGCGAAACCCATCGAGGTTGAAGGCCTTGCTCTTGTAGTCCGTCCAGCTGGTGAAGACGCGGAAATAGAGCACGTAGCACTGCTCGAGCTCCGACCAGAAACCGACGTTCAACGAATCGAAAGCGCCGTCCTTGAACACGGCTTCGTCACGCCACTTCTTCCACTTCAAGCCGTCCGGCGACACGAGCACATACAAGCCCTGCGGCCACTGCCCGCCGATCGCCTTGTAGCGCTCCTCGGCCGGCACGCCCGGGCGGGTATCGATGAACGGGCTGATGCTCTGCGTCCACGGATCCTCGCGCGGCGACGGCGCGAGGAGAATGTTGTTCGCCTTGGAACCTTCAAACTCCACCAGCCCGAGCTTCGGCTTCACCCAGGTGAGGCCGTCGCGGCTCTCGGCGTAGCAGAAGTAGGACGTCGAGCCCTCGGACTGACCGGCGCTCGCGTCGCGTGGCCCGCCGCGATAATAAAGCCGGTAAAGGCCGTTGTCGTGGAGGATCGTGGCGTAGCCCGAGGCGTCGCGATCCCAGGGATCGTTGAAGGGCACGGCGATGCCCTCGTAGTGCGGATGATGCAGCTGGTGGGTCGCGCCCGCCAGGCGGTCGATCAGGAAGCGATCGACGAACGGCTCGAGCCGGTTGCCGATCTTGAGCGGTTCGGCCGCGGTGGCGGCCATGGCCGTGAGAATTCCAAGGGAGAGAAGCGTAAGGTGGCGGATGTTCATGGGAGGGCGGGGGAGAATTCGGGCGGGAGAGCGTGGTGGTTTTGGGGCGCGTGGATCAGCGGAGGTGATTGGCGCGGGCGTACCAGTAGCCCAGCGAGTAGAACGCGAGCGCGTCGCCTTGCAGGACATTGAGCGTCCATTGCAACGGCGGTGGCACGACGCCCTCGGGATCGGAGAACCACTTCAAATGGTCCTTCGCGAGCCCGGCAAAAATCCGGTCCACCCGCTCGCGGGCGGCCACCGCTTCCTCCGGAAAATGGCGACTGACGATCGCGCCGGTGAAGGCCTGCCGCTCGCGAATTCCCTCCCAGCAGACGGGGAGCGTCACGTTCTGAAACATGTAGGACGAACGCCACTGCGAGCGCGGCTTGATCGAGGCCGGAAGTTTCTCCCAGGCGCCGGTCAGACTATCGATCTTGATGAAGTAATAGGCGGCCAGATCGTCGCGCTGGCCAATCGACGAGTACTGCCACCAGGCCCGCATCCCGCGGAGATAGCGGTCCCGGGAGGCGGGCTCGAGTTCCGCCAGCAGTTCGGCGCCCATGACAATCTGCACGTGGAACTGCCGGTCTTCGGTGCTGATGTAGCTGGGCCGGCCCAGACCCAGCGCGGTTTCGCGGGGCGTCGGCATGCCTCCATAGAGGGCATCGAGCCGGCGGAACTCCTCGAGACACGCTGGCTCGCGGGTAATCTCGTACGCCAGACGCTGCATCACCGCCCAGACGAACATGTGCCGTTGCGCGCGCGGGTAGGATTCCTCGAGATTCCAGGTCTCGCCAAAGTAATTGATGCGGTAGCCCGCGCGCCAGCGTCGCGAAACGGCACTGAAGATTTCGCGAATCCGTTCCCGCGTTTCCGGCGGCGCGATCTTCCAGTAATGATACAGCCCGAACAGCGGACCAAAATGCTGCTCGGTGCTGGTGTGATCCGTCGCCTCGCCGTAGTAGGGCTTGCAAAAAAAGCCTCCCGTGGGCCCGGCGCCCCGGGTCGCAACTTCGACGATGCCCGCCTTCTGCACCGGACCGGAATCGGCCGGGCTCGCTTCGTTGAGGCGGTAGTCCTTGTCCACGGCTTCGTAGGCGCGCCGGGCATAGGCCAGGGCCTCCGGATCCTTCGTCGCCTGATAGCGGTAGGACTGCGCCGCGAGAAAGAGGCCCGCGATGAACGGGCTGTTCTCATAGCTCATCCACTGATGCGGCTCCGGGCCGGGCATCGTGGAATCCCCCGGGCCGAAATCGCCGGCCGCAAACGGCCGCTCCTCCCGCCAGTTCCAGTGCGAGTACATCAGCCCCGAAGCGTCATAGTAATGTTCGTGCACGAAACGGTCGAGTGTCGTGATCCGATCCGCGAGCGGCTGACTCGTTTTGAGCTGACCCAGCGGGCGCTCGCGCTCGGCCGCTTGGACGGAGACCAACGCCAGCATCACCAAGGCAAAAGTTCGGAAGCCAATGTTCATGACGGTAGTGATGCTCAGGCCCACAGCTTGAGCCGGCGTCCCTCCCAGTAGGACGCGATCATGCTTTCGGGCACCTCGCTGCTGAGAAAGCGGGTGAAATAATTCACTTCCGGCGGCACCTGCCGGCCATCCGGATCCGAGATCCAGACGAGGTGGCGCGGCTGGAGGCGCCGGAGCGTTTCGGCGGCAAACGTCGCCGCCTCCTTGCGTTTCTCCGGGCAGTGGCGCGCCACGACCATCGCAGTCCACTGGAAGCGGGCGAGGCAATCACCGTAGACCCACTTCGAGGCGAACGACAGCATCGGATGCCCGCCCAGCCACTGTTCGCGCGGCAGCCGCGGCGTGAGTTCCACCGGTCGCCAGGAGCGGTCCTTCGCCGAGACGATGAACCAGTAGAGATAATCCCAGCGCTCGGTATCGAATCCGACCGGCTGGTCCGCCCACCACAACGCGAGGACGCGGCGCAGTTCCTCCGCGGGAAACAAGTCCGGCACGCACTCGTGAATGATCGCCACCGAGATGGCGGTGAACTGGCAGTGCTGGATCTGCTCCCAGTGCGCGAACTCGCCAGCTTCAACGTTCGCTCCGGCGATTTTATCCCAGGGCCGGGCGACGTAACTGCCGTCCTGAATTTTGCCGATGATGTAGTCGACGCGGCGTTTCGTCTGCCACTGGCCGGTGCGAACGACGAACTCGTAGGCGTCGCGGTATTTCTTGTCGCCGGATACCTTATACGCGGCCGCCACCAGCGCCGCCATGATCGCGTTGTAGTCGGTTGGATCGAGCCGGTAGTTCCAGCCGCCGCCCGTCCGGTTGAAAATCGTGTAGTCGACCTTGATTTGGTAGTCGGCCATCGCGATCAGCATCGCGCGGATCTCCTTCTGCTCGTCCGGTGAGGCGATCGGGAGGAAAGTCCACAGGCCCCACAGGGAGTGCAGGTACTGGTCGCCGGTCGTGTGGACCGAATATTCGAAGTGAAACGGTTTGCCGAGGAATCCCGGATTTCCGGCCTGAACGCCGAACTCGTAGACGATTCGGATCGAGCGGTAGGCGACTCGCGCCGCCGTGAGCGCCTCCTGCTCTCCCGTGGCGAGGAAGCGGATACTCTGGGCGGCGAGGTGCGAGCCGGAGGCGGTGAGCGAGTTCTCGTTGGTGAAGAAGTCCGTGTCCGACTTGAACTGATGGCCGAAATTGAAGGTAAACTGGTCCATCCCCTCGAAGTCCGAGGAGCGGACGGCGCGCAATCCCTCGGGGGCGATGTACGGCATGCAAATCATGATGCCCGTCGGATGCACCCGCGCCGGCGCGGTGAGTCGTTCAATCCGCCGGACCTTGTCCTCCGGCTTGAGCCGGTCGAAGCCCGGCAGAAGCGAGTTGAGGCTGCCTGGTGGTCCGGTCGGCACTGTCGCCGCCGCAGCCCGGCCGGCGAGTGACCACGCCGCTCCCGCCGCGAGTACGGTCTTCAGAAAGTCACGACGTGGGCTGTTCCGGGACGCGCACATCGGAGTCAGCAATCAGCGCTGCGCCGGAGCGCCGGGAAACCGGAAGGAATAGAGGTCGGCATCGACCAGCTGGAAGCGCAGCCGGATCGGCTTCGCGACATAACGCGCGAGCGAACTCTGGCCGCGCCAGTGCACGCTGCCCGCGATGCGATCGCCGATGAGCGGATCGCAATCCTCGAGTGCCAGTCCGGGCAGCGGCTTGCCGTCGGCGTCCTGCACTTCAACGCGAACCTCGCCGGCCCCACTGGTGGCAAAGTTCACCTCAAGATGATCGCCGGTATAGGTGAACGGAACCGTGACCATTTCACCCCCAGCGTAGGGACCGTTGACGGAGACGAAGCCGTCCAGCCGAAGCGAGATGCGCTGAATGTAGTTCGTTTTCTGGAGATGATTCCGGGAAACGAAAAACGACAGCTCCGACGGACCCGTTTGGATGAAGCTGCCGCTGAGCGCGGTGTAATTGGAACGCGAGCCCCAGTTCCCGAGGTCCGTCCCGGGCCGGAGGAAGGCTTCCATGAACGGCCGGTCGTAGGCCAGCAGGCCGGGCTTCGTCACGAGCAGGACCAGGTCGTTGGCGTCGTGCGCGAACGTGTAGGTGGGCGTGGTCTTGTTGCCGGGGAACGTCTTGATCGCGAGCGCCCGCTCCTCCTCGAGGGTTAGGGCGCGCCGGCCGGGGTTGAAACGACTCGCGAGCGAAATATACAGCCGCGGATTGCGAAAATACGGGATCGTCGGCGCCTCGTAGATTTGCTCGCGCGGCGTGTCGCCGAAGGACATCGGCTCCGGCTTCGACCAGCTCTTGAGATCCTTCGACACCGAACGGAACACCGAACGCATCCCCGGACGGATGATCATCCAGTCGTCGAGGGTGCGCGGATGGCGCGGCGCCTCCGTGTCCCACCAGCGGAAATAACCCACGAATTGCTGTTCGACCTCGGACCAGGACACGCTGCCGCCATCGAAGGCATTCGGCCAGTCGCTCTGGAGGTCGGCTCCCAGATTCAGATCGCGCCAGACGCGGCCGTCGGCGGAGCCGAGAATCGCAGCGCGCAAACCCTTGCCGGCGCCGCCGGCCCGGCGCTCGCCGTCGCGCATGTCGATGCCCTTGACCCGCTCGTCCTCCGGCGTGCCAGGACGCGGATCGTAGAACGTGAACATGAAGGTCTGGGCCTTCCCGCCCGTCGCGGCGGTGATGTTGTTGGCCTTGGAGCCCTGGAATTCGACGAGGCCCAGCTCCGGCCGCTCCCAGTGGATGCCATCCCGGCTGGTCGCGAGGCAGAGATAAACGTTGTCGGCATCCTCTTTGCCCGAGGCCTCGTTGATCCCGCGGTACAGCATGTGGTGCACGCCGCCGTGTTGATAGATCGAGCTGATGAAGAAGGCGGTGCCTTCCCACGGTTTCTCGGTCTTGAAGATCACTTCCCGTTCCACGGGCTGACCCAACCGCAGCGCGGCCCCGCCCGAGAGGTGGTCAACGATCGAGCGGTCGGCGATCAGCTGGAGATCCGTGCCGAGCTGAGGGACGTCGGCGGCGAACAACGCGGCCGGCAGGACGAGGGAAGCGAAGAGCCCGGGGAATTTCATGGCGGTAACTGCGCTGGGACGCGGGCAACACGCCTCGCGTCGGTGGCCGGAAGAAAAAAGCGCCTGCCGGTTGCCCGGAAGGCGCGAGATTGGGGGGACCGGCCGGCACACCATGACCGGCCGGTCTCACCTTAAGCTTACCAGGTGTACTTGAGGGCGAGCTTCATGTCCGAACCCGCCTCCGTCTGCACGAGGCCGTTCGCCGCGATGGCGACGATGTAGCGCTCGTCCGTGACGTTGTTCAGGTTGAGCTGCGCGCTCCAGTGCTTGCCCCAATGATAGCCGGCGAAGACGTTGTAGGTGGCCGGGAAATCGATCCAGAAGTTGGCATTACGCTTCTTCGTCTGGTCGAAGTACGTCGCGCCGAAGTGGAAGCCATTCAGCGGGCCGGACTTGAAGCCGTAGCGGGCCATGAGGCTCGTCTTGCGCGGCACGAAGTCGGCGGCCATCTGCGTCGGGTCGGCCGCGATCTGCGACTCTCCATCCGCAAACGTGCCGATGAGGTTCAGTTCGCCATCGGACGTACCGTAGCGCAGGCCGTATTCAAATTCCCAGCCCTGCGCCATGTCGGCCGCGGATTCAACGATACCGATGGAACCCGCCGGAACGCCTTCCGGAAGAACACCGAAGGTGCGGACGTGGGTGAGCGACATGTCGTAATGGGCGAGCGAACCGTAGACGGAGAAGGCCTGGTTGAACTTGTAGTCAACCTTCACGCCATATTCCTCCATCTTGCCTTCCTGGTTGCTCAACGGGGCGCCGAGTTGGTCGTTGCCCGAGAAGCGATCCGTGCGGCCCACCTGCGAGAACACGTTTTGGGAATCGGTGTAGTAGAGCGAGACGCCGGGGATCGGCTTGGCGACGACACCGTACTTGTGGGTCTTCAGCCGGTCGCTCACGCGATCGGTGACCACCCCGGTCAGGTTGTTCTTGTCGGTGCCCGACGGATAGAACCAGCGGAGGCCGCCGATCAGAATCAGCCGGTCCTTGAAAAAGGAGAGATTCTCCTGGAAGTAGGTCGAAAGGCTCTGCGGCCGGTTGATCTGCTGGGAGGTGTGGGCCAGCCCGGCGCCCGCGCGCGGCACGGAGAAATACGCCTCGTCCGCGTCCAGATTGATGGCGGACGTGTCCAGGCTCGGAATGGCGGTGTTCACCGACTGGTCCTGGCGCTGGTACTGCGTGCTTCCGTCCGCGCCGAGGGTGCTGTCGAGCGTGAACGTAGAGGTCTGCAGCTTGTGATTGAAGTCCGCCTGGACGTTGTGGGCGTAGTTGTCGATCGCCAGCGGGATGTCCTGGCGAAGGAGCGTCTTGTTGTTCGCGGTGATCGTAATGCCGCGCACGATCCGCCGGCGGTCGACCAGATCGGTGAAGAAGTAGGCGAGCCGGAGGTTCGCATTGTCCGTCAGCTTCGTCAGGAAGGTCAGGTTGACGAAGGTGTCCCGGTTGTTCCAGTAGGCGTCCTTGCTGCGACCCGGCGAGAAGCCCTTGGTCGAATAGCTGTTCAGGGCAGCGTCCATCGGCTTGGCCGCCGTACCCAGGGTGGTGTTATAGTCGAGGAAGTCCTCCCAGTAAAAATAGCCGTTATCCTGCAGGCGGTAGGCGTTGAGCATCACCCGGGTGTTGTCCCCGAAGTAGGCGGTTACCGCGGCGCCGATGAACTTCTGATCCTCTTCCTCGATGGCCTTGTCCTTGTCGGACATCAGACCGCCGACCGTGACCCGATAATCGACCTTGAAACTGCCCTGGTCGATCAGCGGACCCGTGGAGTTGGCGGCGAGACGGACGTAGCTGTTGTCGCCAAAGGTCACATTAACATCCCCGCCCTTGCGGTGGGAGGGCTGGCGCGTGACGAAATTCACGCCGCCACCCAGAAACGTGTTGTTGCCGAGGAGCATCGCGCCCGGGCCCTTGATGACTTCGACGCGCTCGACGTCGAACATCGGGTTGCGCTTGAAGCTCGTCTTCGTGACGCCGTCACGCAGCGAGAAGGTGGTGCGGAAACCGCGGATGTTGACGTCGTCGTTGATCGTCTGGTTCTGCGTCACCCCGGCCACGCCGAATTGAAGCACTTCGTGGACTTCAACGGCATTCAGGTCGGCGATTTGCTGCGCATTGATGATCGAGACCGTCCCGGCGAGATCCAGCAGGCTCTTCGCCGTGCGGCTGCCGACGAGGGTTCGCTCACTGCGATAGCCGGTGTCGTTTTCCGAAGTGACAACGAAGGGGTTGAGCTGGACCACATCATCCTTCCCAGTCGCGGCCGGTGGGGTGGGAGTTTGAGCTGACCCGACAACTGAAGCGGCGAGCGCCGCGATGATACACATCATCCGCCGGGACGCGGCAGACGGCTTGGTGATATTTGTCATAGGTGACGCTAAGATTGCATACACTGGTATAACAATGCGTTTTTCGTCAACGCAATTCCCGAAGGCCTACCCGCTGTACGCCAGCTCTTCTTCACTGAGCTGGCGGGTTTCGCTTCGACCGGATCCAGAAATGAGATGAAGGGTCTTCTCCACGATATCCTGAATATGCTGCTCCATGGCTTCCCGCGCGGCCCCCGCATCGCCCCGGGCAATAGCTTCATAGATTTCTTCGTGGCTGGCCAGCACCCGGCGACGATTCTCGTCGGTTTCAGCCTTGGTCTTCGCCGGCTGCCGGATGTTTAAAGGTCCAATCATAAGCCGGTTAACCATGTTGAGCCGCAGGATCTCCCGTTTCATCAGGTCGTTGTTTGCCGCCGTCATGATCCCGACGTGGAAACGCACATCCTCGCGAACGAGATCGTCGATGAAGTTGGTTTCATCCTTCCCGGCGATGATTCTCTCCGTGAGCTCCCGCATCGCCTCCAGGGCGAAGCGAATTTCCCGCAAATCAGCCTGGCTATGATTGACGGCCGCGAGTCCGGCAGCGTGGCCTTCCAATGCCAATCGAAGTTCACAAGTCTCCCTGAATTCCTTGACATCCATTTTCTTAACACTGGCGCCTAAGCGAGGGCTGATGCTGACGAGCCCCTCCCCTTTCAGCTTGTAGAGCGCCTCCCGGACCGGCGTGCGGCTCACCTTGATCTCACTCGAAAGCGACTCCGTCATCAGCGGGTTCCCCGGAGCGTATTCTCCACTGATGATTTTTTTGCGGATATAGTCGTAAGCGACATCTGAGTTGACTTTCTTCATAGAAATTAGGATGCACTTGTATACATAACAGCTCTTGTTGTACGATCCTTGCCACGGCCGGGCGTGAAGGGCAACTTAAAATCAAGCCCGGCGGCTCGTTGCATATGCCCGATTTAAACCTTCTAGTCATTGGCTGCGGCAGCATTGGCGAACGCCACCTGCGGTGCTTCATAAAAACGGGGCGCGCCAGCGTCACTGCCTGCGACACCAATCCAGACCTGTTGAAGAAGATGGCGGCGACTTACTCGGTCCCGGTCAGCGACGATTGGCAGAAGTCGCTCCAGGCGGGGTTTGATGCGGTGGTCGTCTGCACTCCCGCCCCGTTTCACGTCTCGATGGCGCGGCAGGCGATGGAAGCCGGTGCGCATGTGCTGGTTGAGAAGCCCCTTTCGCAATCGCTGGGGGGGGTCGCCGAGCTCATTGCGACGCGCGACCGCCTGAGGCGATTCGCCGCGGTCGCCTATGTCCTCCACGTGTATCCAATCCTGTGCGCCGCCCGTGAGTTCCTGCGGCGCGGCGAGTTCGGACCGGTCCGGCAGGTCACGGTGGTGAGCGGTCAATCCTTCCCCACGTTTCGCCCGGCCTTTGCCCAGACCTACTATCGGGACCGCAAAATGGGCGGCGGCGCGATTCAGGACGCGCTCACGCATTCCGTGAATTGGGTGGAGAGCGTGGTGGGGGCGAGCGAGAGCGTGCTCTGCGACTGCGCCCACCAAGTGCTGCCGGGGGTGGAGGTCGAGGACACCGCGCATGCCGCCGTGCGGCACGGGGCGGTTCTCTCCAACTTCAGCCTCAACCAGTTTCAGTCGCCCAACGAAACCACCTTCCAGTTCAACGCCGCCGGCGGCAGCGTGAAGGTGGAATTGCATCAGCAACGGTGGGGAACTTTCGCCTTCGGCGCGCCCGGCTGGACCTGGCATGAGGTTCCACCGCTCGATCGCGACGGGCCGTTCACGCTTCAGGCGAATGCGTTTCTAGATCTGCTGGCAGGTCAGCCCTCGCGTTTGTGCTCCCTGGAAGCCGCCGCGGCCACCCTCCGTTTCAATCTTTCCGCGCTCGCCTCCGCCGACTCGGGTCGACGTGTTTCGTGCGCCTCGATCCATGAGTAAGCCCGCTTCCTCCGCCCCGACCACGCCACTCCGGCTCGCCATGCTGGGGATGATCGATGGCAACGGCCACCCATACTCCTGGTCGGCCATCATCAATGGCTACGATCGCACGGAGATGGCGCGCTGCCCGTATGCCGCCATCCCGAACTACCTCGGCGCGCAGCCGCATGAGCAGGTGAGAGTCCCCGGCGTCCAGGTCACGCACCTCTGGACCGACAATCCCGCGGAGGCCCCGGCCGTCGCCCGCGCTTCACTCATCCCGAATATCGTCGCCCGACCCGAGGACGTCATCGGACACGTCGACGCCGTGCTGGTGGCGACCGACGACGGCTCCGACCACGTCCGCCGCGCCCGACCCTTCATCGAGGCCGGCCTGCCGGTGTTCGTCGACAAGCCGATGGCGACCACCCTCGCGGAGCTGAAGCAGTTCATCGCGTGGGAACGGGCTGGCGCCAAGGTTCTCTCCTCGAGCGGACTGCGCTACGCTCCCGAACTGGCGCGGCTCGCCGCCGACCGCGGCTCTCTCGGCGATCTCCGCTGGATGTCGCTCGTCACCGCGAAGACCTGGGAACGCTACGGCATTCATGTGCTGGAGCCCGCGTTCGTCCTCCTTGGACCCGGCTTCCTCTCGGTCCGGCTCGAAAGCCGTCCCGGCGTCGAGGTGGCCCACCTCGTCCACCAAAGCGGCACGCAGGTGACGCTGCCCATCATCTACGATGGAGGTGCGACTTTCGGCACGGTGCACGTCTGCGGCACCAAGGGTCAGTCCCATTTCCGCTTCACCGACACCTACACCGCCTTCCGCAACCAGCTCCTCAGTTATATTGAGTTCGTGCGCACGGGTCGCGCGCCGCATCCGTTTCCTCACACCGTCGAGATGATGTGCGTCCTCATCGCCGGAATCGTGAGCCGTCAGGAAAACTCCCGTTGCGTCACCGTCGACGAAATCAAGAACCTCCTCTGAAAATGACTTTAAGACCCAGCCGTGTCCTGCAGCTGATTCGAGCCGGACAGTTTCCGACGGTGCTCAAGATCAATCTGGCCGATCCCCGTGTGATCGAGATCGCGGCGCTCGCCGGCGCCGATTCCGTCTGGCTCTGCAATGAGCACGTGCCGAACGACTGGGTCGGGCTCGAGAACCAGATTCGTGCCGGCCGCGTGCACAACATCGACACGCTGGTCCGTGTCGGCCGCGGCAGCTACAGCGATTACATCCGCCCGTTCGAGGCGGGTGCCACCGGCATCATCGTGCCGCACGTCGCCAGCGCCCAGGAAGCGCGGCAGATCGTCGACTGGGTCCGGTTTCATCCGGTCGGGCGGCGCGCCCTCGACGGCGGCAATATCGACGGCAACTTCTGCCTGACCCCGCTGGCGGACTACCTGCACCACTCGAACACCGAGCGGATTGTCATTCTCCAGATCGAATCCCCCGAGGCGTTGAGCCAGGTTGAGGAAATCGCGGCCGTGCCCGGTTTCGACGGTTTCCTTTTCGGACCGGGTGATTTCAGCCATCGCGTCGGCAAAGCCGGCCAGCTCGATGCACCTGAGGTGGTCGCCGCCCGCAAACGCGTGGCCGCCGCCGCGGTGAAGGCGGGAAAGTTCGCCATGACCGCCGGCTTGATCGCACCGTTCGCCGAACTCGCCGCCGAGGGCCACCGGCTGATCGGCATTGGCGCCGACGTGGTCGGGGTCGCCAGCTACGTGAAGCAGCGCCTCGAATTGGTGCACAATCACATCGCCGCGCTCCCTGACGGCAGCAAACCGCCAGCCCGTTCGCCGTACGTCTGATCGCGAGCGGCTCGCTCGAACCCACCTCCCCTCCGCGAGCCGGCCGGCCGTGCTGGAACGCCCGCGGATCCCGCCGCCCTTGATTCTCTTGCCATGCCCAACCTCACGCCGTTCTCGCTCGAAGGAAAAGTAATCGTTCAATTCGGCGGCACCGGTCTGCTCGGCCGCGCGCTCGTCGAGTCGCTCGCCTCGGCCGGTGCCACCCTCGTAATCGCGTCGCGGAATCGGGCGTCGCTCCAAGCCCTCGCGGACCGGGAACAGGCGGCCGGTCGCAAGGTGGAAATCGACGAAGTCGACATCACGAGTGAACCGTCGGTGACCGGCTTGCGCGATCGCGTGCTCGCCCGACATGGACGAGTGGACGGGATCGTCTTCAACGCCGTCAGCCGCCCGATGCGCAACGAGCAGGACGACGTGGCGAACTGGGTCGCCTCCATGCAGGTGAACGCGACGGGGCTCTTCATCACCCTGCGCACGTTTGCCAACGCCATGGCCGCCCAGCCCACCGGCGGCAGCATCGTGAACATTTCCTCGATCATGGGCATGATCGGCAGCAATCCGCCGGTCTACGAGGGAACCACCATGGGCACCGTTCCGGACTACTTCTTCCACAAGGGCGGCATGATCAATCTCACCCGCCACTACGCTTCGCTCTATGGAACGCGCAAGGTCCGCGTGAATGTGGTTTCTCCCGGCGGCATCTTCAACCCCGAGAAGCCACAGCCCGAGCCTTTCCTCGGCCGCTACAACAAGATGACCATGATGAACCGAATGGGTGAGGCTCGCGAAATGGGCGGCGCGGTTGTCTTCCTGCTGAGTGACGCGTCCACCTACATCACCGGCGTGAACCTGCCGATTGATGGCGGCTACACCGCCAAATAGTCGGCCGGCCGCGATGACTTCCGCCGGTCCGTCGCCCGCAGCGTGGCCGGTCCGGCCGGCGCCACCGGATCAGAGCGCGCTCCCGATTCCGCCGGCTGCGGGAACGACGTGGCGTCCGTTGCAGCAGAACTGGCAGCGCCCCGCCAATGAATCCCGGCCGGGCTGGGCGCGGATCTTCTGGCGCGCCGACGGGCTCGTCTTCGAATGGATTTTTCTCGGCGTGCCAGCCGGGAACCGCGCGCGACGGCTCAACGAGCCAACGTGGGAACTCGGCGACGTTGGCGAGGCCTTCGTGCAGGTCGATGGCCGCACCGACTACGGCGAGTTTCATGTCACGCCGGAAAACCAACGCCTGCAGGTCTGGTGGCCGGCCGGAGGACTCGCGGAACTTCGCGCCGGCGCCGCACCCCTCGAGCGCTTCAGCCTCGGACCCGACGCCGGCCTGACGAGCTCCGCCGTGGTCCGCGGCGACCACTGGGCCGCGCGGTTGTCCGTTCCCGCCCGCGTGCTGGGCCTGGATCGACTCGGGCCCGATACGATCCTGCGCGCTGCGGTATGCCGCTACGATTGTGGCCCCGGCGCCACCGCGGTGAATTCATCAACAGCGCCGCTGCGGGAGCTCTCCTTTCACCGTCCGGCCGAGTGGGATCTGCTCACCCTCCTCCCCGCATGAAGATCGTCACCCGGCCGCCGCCCCGGAATCTGTTCAACGGCGACTGCAATTTCTTCTTCTACAATCCCGAGTTGTGGCAGCCAGAGGGCGGTCCCTATTCGGCCAAGGCGATCGATCGCTGCGTCGCCCAGCTCGCCACCTGCGGCGTCGACACGCTGCTGATCAATCCGAACACGCAGGTCGCCTGGTATCCGTCAGCGCGACTCGAACACGTCTTCCAGGGCTACCGGCGCGGGGACCGTCGCTTCATCTCGCGCATCGCGGCGGCCAACGCCGCACTCACCCGCCCGCAGGTGAAACGCTACATCGAGGTGATGACGGAATTGTTCGACCGCTACCTCGATCTGCAGGAGGCGGGCACGGACTGGCTGGCGGAAGCGGCGCACGCCTGCCGACGGCATGGGATCACGCCGTGGTTGAGCTACCGGATGAACGCGACGCACTTCTCCGGCGCCCCCGACAGCCCGGTCAACTGCCGGCTCTTTCGCGAAGCGCGCTACCGTCTGTCCGGCCGGGTCCCGGGTGCACGCGGGCGGAAGGACCACGCCTGGCTCGGCCTGAACTACGCCTGCGCTCCGGTACGCGCTCACATGTTCGCCCTGATCCGGGAAGGTGTCGAAGGGTACGACTACGATGGCGTCGAACTCGACTGGCTGCGTCACCCACTCTGCGTCGAAGCTCCCGCCAGCCAGCGCGACACGGATGCGATCACGGACTGGATCGCCGACCTCCGCGCGCTCACCCGCCGCCGCGGACGAACCCTGCCGCTGGGACTGCGCGTGCCGGGCAACCTGGACTACCTGCGCCGCATCGGGATCGATTTGCGCGCGATCGTCCGGCGGCGGCTGATCGATTTCGTTTCGTTCAGCAATTACTGGCAGACGTCCTGGACGATGCCGCTGGACGATCTCCGCCGCGAACTCGGCCCCGAGATTCGAATTTACGCCGGCATGGAGGGCGCACCGAACTGGCTGAAGGCCACCGCGCCGGCCCTCGTCGAGCAGCCCGCTTATCAGGAACTCCAGCTCGCGGGTGACAGTGCGGCGACCACGGCCCGGCGCCGTCCGAAGCAAGTCGTCGTGGAAGGCACCCGCTATCTGCCGGCCAGCCCGCCGCTCCTGCGGGGCAACGCGGCCGGCAAGCTGGTCCTGCCCGTCGACGGACTCGAACAATTCAATTTCTTCGTCGCGGATCAGGTCCGCGTGCCGGGTCAGCGCGGCGCGTACGAGATTCTCCGCGAACTCGCCGATCTTTCCACGCTGCGCGGAAAGGAAAAGCACTACGCCTTCAACACCGCCTCGGGAAACCACCACGAAAAGTGGGACGCGCCGATGTCTTTTCCCGCGGAGATTCCGGCCGGGGAAAGCCGAAAGTTCCGGCTGCCCATGTGCGCGGAGCCGCCCCGTGCCCGGCTGGAACTCGTCGTGCAGGTCATCGGCCGCGGGCCCACCCTGAGTCGCCGGTTGACGACGAGTTTCAACGGCCACGCTCAAGTGACCGCCGGCACGCCGACCCGTGACCTGCTGTTTCCCTGCGGACCTTATCGCCGGCACACGCGGGAAAACGCGGCAGGGAATTTTTGTTACCCCACCCACCTGATCCATGACGGCTGGAATGAAATCACCGTGCACAACCACGGCCCCCGGCCGCTGACGCTGGTGTGCGTCGAACTCGCCGTTCGAAAATCCAGCCGCTCGCGTACCGGCCGGAAATCGTGAAGCTCGTGCCCGATGTCAGTCGCTCATCCATCCCGTTCGCTTCAGCTCTTCGCCACGCTGTGGTCACTCCGCGAGTACCCGACGAAATCCCGGGATTGGAGCTGGGCCCGGAAGTTTGCGGCCATCCGCGCGGCCGGCTTCGACGGCGTGATGTCGCCTCCGATCCCGGCCATCGCCGCCCGCGGCAACCTGCGCTACCTCGCGATCACCAGTGTCGCGACGCCGGAGTCGATCGTCCCGACGTTCCAGGCAGCGAAAGATCTCGGCGCCGTCGCGATCGGCATCCAGATCGGCCGGCCCGAAACACCCTTGCGCGTCGCGCTTAGTCTCGCGCGGCGGATCCGCGCCGCCGCCCGGCGCTTCGAGCTGCCGTTCGCCATCGAGACCCATCGTGCCACCTTCACGGAATTGCCCGAGACGCTCACCGCGCTGCAATCCGCCTACCGGAAAAGCTGCGGCGAGGACCTCCCCGTCTGCCTCGACTACTCCCATGTCGCCGTCGTCCGCCACCTCGTCCCGGCGGTCACCTGGTCAACGCTCACCACGCAGCAACCCTCCGCCCTGGCGCACGCGGAGCAGTTTCACCTCCGTCCGTTCAACGCGCACCACGCCCAGCTCCCCGTGCTCAATGCGCGCGGCCGGCGCACGCCCGAATATCTCGCCTGGCGCGACGAGTTCATCGCCCCGCTCTTCCACCATCTGCAGCGCCAGCGCGCCACCGGGCCGGTGATCGCGGTGCCGGAACTCGGTCACGCGGCGCCCGCCTACGGGCTGAGCACGCACGGTGACACCTGGCAGGACACCCTCGTCGTCGCCCGCGATCTCCGCGCCCTCTGGTCGACTTCGCGCCGCTGAGCCGCCGCCCGTCCCCCGATGCTGTTTCCGACGCGCACCCGCCATCCCGAGCTCTACCCGTATCGGCACGGGTTGTACTTCGCCTTCTTCCACGCGCTCAACTGGCAGGTCGTGATCGGCACGCCGACGGTGCTCTTCATGCAGCATCTCGGCGCGGACTCGTTCCAGGTCGGGCTGGTGTTCGCCTGGACGTTCCTGCTCACGCCCGTCCAGGTCGTGGCCACGGCCCTGCTGCCGCATCTCGGCTACAAGCGGCTCACCCTCTTCGGCTGGAATGCACGCGCCTGGTTTCTGCTCGTGCCGCTGGGACTCGCCGCGCTCGCGCCGGCGCACCCGTCGGGCTGGATGATTTCGGGGATGGTCATCGCGATGTTCTGCTACGCGATCTACCGCGCCATGGGCACCGCCGCGATTACACCGTGGCTGTATCAGGTGGTGCCGGAGGACGTCCGCGGCCGCTACTGGTCGACCGACCAGCTCCTCGCCGCCGTCGCAGGACTCGGCATCCTCATGCTCTGCGCGGCCATCTTCATCGTCCTGCCGCCTTACTCGGCCTTTCAGGTGCAGTACCTGATCGCCGTCTTCGGAGCGCTGGCCGCCTACCGCGAGCTGAAGCGGCTGCCCGATGTGCCGAAGCCCAAGCTGATCAGCCTGGAGAAAATCCTGACCGAAACGCCGCGGCTCCTGACGCAACGGGGACTGTATCGGACGTATCTCTATCAGTCGGTCCCGCTCTTCATCGCCATCACGCCGCTCGCCCCGTTCACCGCGTTCTACCTCAAGACCGCCCACGGCACCGCCGCCGCTGCGATCATGATTTATGCGATGCTCACCTACCTCGGCGTGATCACGGCAAACATCGTGATGCGTTCGCGCATCGATCGCGTCGGCGCGAAGCCGTTCTTCCGGTATTCGTATTCGGGCTACGGCTTCGTCGCCGTGGGCTGGCTCGCGTTCCTGAAGGTGGGCGAGCCCCTGAACGCGATCGTACCCGTGCTCTTCTTCGTCCAGGGCTTCGCGGGTGGCTGCTGGACGTCCGCCAACCTGAACTACCTCGTCCGCCTCGTGCCGGCCGAGGATCGTGCCCTCCCCGTGTCGCTGCACAGCGCCACCATCACCTGCCTCGGCGGCGTCGCGCCGGTCGTGTGGGGCCTCTTCCTGAAGGACGACAGCGGCCGGGCGGTCCGCGAGCCCGTCTTCGTCGCGTTCTTCATCATCCTGCTCCTCGTCATGGTCGTCCTCAGCCTGCTCCTGCGGCGCCTGCCGGAACAGGCTCCCGCCGACGAACCCCTGCTGCGGGGCGCGTGGCTGCTCCGCCCGATTCGCGGGCTCGCCAACTTGATCAACCTGACCGAAAGCCCGCCGCGAGCGGTCAGACCGCCTTCGGACTCGTCCGGCGAAACCGGCCCGGCGGCGTCCCATGATGGCGCGCGAAAGCGCGATTGAAGCTGACCACATCGCCGTAACCCAGCCGCGCGGCGATTTCCTTCAACGTCAGCTCGGTGGTGCGCAGCAGCCGCCCCGCCTCCTCCATCCGGCGCTCGCGCAGCCAGGTCCCCGCCGGCTGGCCCCGGAGCTTGCGAAAGAGACTGCGAAAATGGCTTTCGGAGAGTCGGGCCCGTCCGGCCATGACGCGCAATCCCGGCGTAGCTCCGGGGTTCGTCTCCGCCCACTCGATCGCGGGCTGAAGGCGATTCACGCCGGGCCCGGACGTTCCGGCCTCGGGCGCCGGCTGCGCCAGCTCGAGCAGCAGCGCCCGAAACAAAGCTTCGCGCAGCCGCCGGTCAGCCGCCGACTCGCGCTCCCGCAGTCCGTGCAACCGGCGCAGCAGCACCCGCACCATTTCGCTGCCCGCGATGCCCCGGCACACCACCGGCCCGGCCGCCCGGCTGAATGCCGGGGGCAAATCCCCCGCCGCCAGCACGCAATGCTGCACCCAAATCGCCCCGCCGGCGTAGCCCGCCTTCCCGACAAAGTCGGTCCCCGGCGGAATCAACACCGCATCGTGCGCCCGCAGGGCCAGCTCCCTTGCCCCGCAGCGGAGTTCCACGCTTCCCCCGGTCACGATCAGCAAGTCGTGATGCGGCCAGCGGGCCGGCCCGATGGTGCCGCCAGCCCGGTAGCTTCCCGTGCCACAGATGAGGAGTTTCATTTGCCGGGTGCGGTGCGTGAAAAGCCGATTTATCACGGAATCATCGGTTTTATCAATTTATAAACCTCCTGTTGGGTGCAGGGCTCCGGCAACTTCACCGGCGGAAGTCTCCAATCCTCCTCGCAACCCATGAATGTGACCGTCGCGCCCGCCATCGACATCGACGCCAACCGCCGCCTGCTCAATCGGTATCGTTATGTGGTCCACGAGGCCATGCGCATCCTCGCCGGCTGGCTGCCCGCCGCGGCGCGATTTGAACTGAAGTGCGAGTTCGGCCGCACGATCTGGGAAAACTCGCTGCACGTGAACGCGCTCTACCTGCGTCTGCGTGAAATCCAGTCGCCGGCCTTCCAGCGACCCGCCGACGTGGCGCTGGTCCGCCTGATGGAGGAATGCCTGCACGCCCCGGACGAATACGCCCTCGCGCTGGCCTACTATGGCGTGGTGACGCCGAGCTTGATCGCCGCGCTCGAGAATCACGAGACCGCGACCTTTCCGAACAGCGACCTGCCGAGCGTCCGCGCGATTCAGCACATGCTGCTGGACCTGAAGGCGGAACGGCTGCGCCTCCAGCCGCTCCTGAAGGACGCGGAACAGGCCGGTCGCATTTCGCCCGCGGCCCGGGCGTGGGAGCGCTACATGCGCGCGTTGCTCTCGGCGGCGGGCGGCGTCAGCGGGCTCGAAAGCCGCGGACCCACCCCGGCGGCCGCGCTGGAACGCGTTCCGTTTGTCGCGCCGCGCGAGGCACGCCGCGACGAACGCTTCACGAACCTCGGATCGGACGTGGCGGCCATGCCGGCGGAGGAGGACCACGACGCCCATACCGTCGAGGAGTTCGAGCGTTACTCGACCGAGATGCTCGCCGCGGAAACCGTGGCCGTCGTGATGTTCGGGATTACCAAGATGCCGTGGGAGTTTCAGTTCGACTCGGCCCGTCACCTCTACGACGAGGTCCGCCATGCGCTGATGGGCTATGAGTGGATGCGCCACCACCGGATGGATCCGTATCAGTCACCGCAGTACCTGCAGATCTTCAAGTGGCGCTGCCAGTTCCCGCCCGTGATGCAGTACTGCATGCTGACGATGGGCAACGAGGTGCATGCGTTTCCGTATCGCCACCGCCGCGTGGAGGCGCACCAGAAGTCCGGTGACCTGCTGAGCGAACAGTTTGTGCGCTACGACATCGCCGACGAGACCCAGCACGTCCGCTTCGGCAAGCGCTGGCTCCCGGAGCTCCTCGAGCACACCGGCGAGAGTCGTCCGCTCGACCAGTATATCGCGGACTGCCTCAAGGTCTGGGAGGAGCAGTACCGCACCGGCAAACTGTCGATCAACGTCGAGTAGCCGCGGTTGAGCCGGCCGGCTTCCGTCCGTTTCGTTCCGCCCGTGCCGCGGGCCGCGTCGCGACCCCGCGCGGAATTAACCGATCTTCCCTCCGGCGGCGCGGGCTGTCAGCTCTGGGGCGGATGAATTCAATTCGCCATGGCTGATTCCGGCGCGCCCAAGGTTGCCGCGTTGCTCGCGCGCGCCATCGCCGCGCACCGCGCCGGCCAGCTGGCCGAGGCCGAGCCGCTCTACCGGGCGATTCTCGCGCAGCAACCCCGGCACGCCGATGCCAACCACAACCTCGGCCTCCTGCTCGTAGCCGTGGGTCAACCCGAGGCCGGACTGCCTCATCTGAAGGCCGCGGTCGAAGCCGCGCCAGCCAACGTCACGTTCTGGCAGAGCCAGCTGCAGGGACTCATCGCCGCAAACCGCCTCGATCTCGCGCAGCAGACCATCCGGCTGGGCCAGCGGCGGGGGATCGCGCCGAAGTTCATTCGCGAAGCCGAAGCGCGGCTGCGCCACGCGGGTACACCGGCGACGGCGCCCGCACCTGGCGGCCCGGAGGGCGTCGACGAGGGTACGATCCTCGCGCACTTCCGCGCTGGCGAGCACGCCGCGGTCGTCGAAAGCGCGCGGCCCTTCACCCAGAGGCACCCAACTCATCCGCTCGCGTGGAAAGTCCTGAGTGCATCGCTGCAACTGCTCGGTCGATCGGCCGAGGCAGCCGGGGCCGCTCGCCAGGCCGTCGCACTTCTCCCCGACGACGCCGAGGCCGCGAACAATCTCGGCCTCATTCTGCATGCCCTGAACGATCGCTCGGGCGCGGAGGCGCAGTTTCGTCGCGCCACCGGGTTGAACCCGGACTACCCTGATGCGTTCAACAATCTCGGCGGACTCGTGCTTGAACTCGGCCGCCCCGAGGAGGCTGAGCCCATCCTGCGGGCGGCCCTGCGACTCCAGCCGGATCGGGTCGAAGTCCTGAACAACCTCGGTTCCACGCTGCAGCGGCTCGGCCGCCCCGAGGATGCCGAGGCGCCGCTGCGGCGGGCGATTGCGCAGCATCCCGCGTTTCCCAAGGCTCACAACAATCTCGGCTCGACCCTGGCCGATCTCGGGCGCTGGCAGGAGGCCGTCGCGAGTTACCGCCGGGCGATCGAGATCGATCCGCGCTTTTTCGAGGCCTGGAACAACCTCGGCCGCACGCTGCAATATCTCGATCCCACCGCCGCCGAGCAGTGCTACCGGCGGGCCTTCGCCCTCCAGCCGGACAATCCGACGGTGCGCTCGAACATCCTGCTCTCGGTGCACTATACGTCGCGCAGTTCGGCCCGGGAAATTTTCGCGGAGCATCTCCAGCTTGGCGAACCGGCCGTGCCGCCGCCGCGAAGTTTTCACCCGCCGCCCGCGCCCCATCGTCCGCTGCGCATCGGATACGTTTCGCCGGATCTACAGCAGCACCCGGTGGCCACCTTCCTCGAACCGCTGCTTCGCGCCCACGATCCGCAGGCGGTCGAGGTGACCTGCTACGCCGAGGTTCCGCGACCCGACGCCGTCACGGCCCGGCTCCGCGAACTCTGCTCCCGCTGGGTCCAAACCGTCGGGCTCTCGGACGAGGAACTCGCCGCGCGCAGCGTGGACGACGGCATCGACATCCTTGTCGATCTCGCCGGCCACACCGCGCGCAGCCGGCTCCCCGTGTTCGCCCGCAAACCGGCGCCGATCCAGGTGGCGTGGCTCGGCTACCCGGACACGACGGGACTGCGGGCAGTTGATTACCGGATCGTCGATGCGATCACCGATCCAGCCGGTAGCGACGCCCTCGCCACCGAAAAGCTGATCCGCCTCCCGCACGGCTTTCTCTGCTTTGGTCCGCTCCCGGACGCACCCATGCCCTCGAGTCCGCCGGTGACAAGTCACGGCGTGATCACGTTTGGCTCCTTCAACAACACCACGAAGCTCTCGGCCGCGACGCTCGACGCGTGGAGCGCGATCCTTCGCCGGGTGCCGAATTCACGGCTGCTCCTCAAAGGGAAATTATTCTCCGACCCGGCGAGTTCCTCCGCCTTTCTTGGCCGCCTCGAACGGGATCATGGCTTCGATCCCAGCCGGGTCCGGCTCGCGCCGATGCAACCCGCCGCCGCCGACCACCTCGCTCACTACGCCGAAGTCGACGTGGCGCTGGATCCTTTTCCCTACAACGGCACCACCACCACGTGCGAGGCGCTGTGGATGGGCGTGCCCGTGATCACGCTGCGGGGCGATCGCCACTCGGCCCGCGTCGGCGCCAGCCTCCTGACCCGCGTGGGTCTCGAAGAAGCCATCGCCGACTCGACTCCGGCCTACGTCGACCTCGCCGCTGCGTGGGCCACCGATGTACCGCGGCTGGCGGAACTGCGCCGCACGCTCCGAGTGCGGATGGCGGGATCGCCATTGTGCGACGCCGCGGGATTCGCCCGCACGATCGAGGCAGCATACGAGGCGATGTGGCGTGACTACTGCGTGGCTGCCGGGTCGAAACTGTAGCCGATTGGGCGTGGACGAGCCACGCCCCTACGACGGACGTCGTTCAAGCCAGCATCGTAGGGGTGCGCCTTGTGCGCGCCCGCGCTGGCACCCGCGCCGCAGGTCCATCAACGCCGTCCGGTCCTTTTGTTTCGCGGCGGCCCGCACAGCTTCTGCGACCATGGCGCGCCACGATTCGTCTGCGGGCGAAACAAGCAAGGGGGATGTCGCCTCCGCGAGAATCGTCGCCGCTTCGAGGCACGCCGGCCGGTTCTTGCTGGCAAAATGATGCAGGCTGCAACAGCCGCTCCGCCCGGACCAGCTTCGCCCGCACGGGATTGAGATGAATGTAATGCGCCATCCCGGCGAGGCCCGGCCCTGGCTCCACGTGCAGCGCCTTGTTCGTCCCCTGAAACGGACGACCGACCTGCCCCCACCAGACACGCCGGCCGAAGGCGGCGGGTTGCAGGGTTAGGCCCCATAGTAGATCGGCGGCCCGGGGCGTAGACTCGCCGCGCATCGTCCTCTACCCGCCCGGGCCCTTCACCTGCCGCCATCCATGAAACTCAGAACCACACTCTTCTGGGTTACTGCGCTGGGGCTCGGCGGCCCCGGCAGTCCGACGCGGGCGGCGACTTTCGTCTGGGACGGCGGGCATGCCAGCAAGGATCGGTGGGCAGACGCCGCTAACTGGAGTCCAGACGGCGCGCCGCCCAAGACCGGCACCGCGGACCTGATTTTCACCGGCAGCACCCGGCTGACACCCGATGCGAATGCGAAGTGGAGCATCAACTCGATCGCCTTCGACAGCGGCGCGGGCGCTTTCACCATCGGGGGCAGCACGCTCACCATTGACGGCACGTCGGTCACGCAGGCGGTCGCCAACACCTCGAGCCAGCTCCAGACGATCACCAACGCCATCACGGTCGCCGCCAATCAAACGTGGAGCGCGACCAACGCCGCTCTCGCCTTCACCGGAACCGTCGCGCTCGGCAGCCGCGCGCTGACGCTCACCGGCGCAGCGAATACCACGATGACTGGCGCGATCAGCGGCGCGGGCAGCCTGACGAAGTCCGGCAACGGCACGCTGCAATTGAGCGGCACGAATTCCTACAGCGGCGGCACCCGGCTGAACTCCGGCACGGTCAGCGTTGCCGCCGACGCGAACCTCGGCGGCGTGGCCGGTGGCCTGATCTTCGACGGCGGAACGCTCCGGACCACCGCCGGATTGAGTTCGGCGCGAACGATCGCCCTCGGCACTTCCGGCGGCACGATCGACACGAACGGCGTCGACGTGGCGCTGGCGGGCGCGCTCTCGGGGGCGGGCGGGTTGACGAAGTCCGGGGCCGGCACGCTGACCCTCACCGGCCCCAACAATTACACCGGCGGCACGACCGTTGCCGCCGGCACCCTGCAGGGCAACACCACCAGCCTGCAGGGCGCCATCACCAACAGCGCAGCCCTCGTCTTCGATCAGGCGAGCGCGGGCACGTTCGCCGGCACCATCTCTGGTTCCGGTTCGTTGACCAAGACCGGCGCGGGAAATCTGACACTGACCGGCGCCAATTCGTACACGGGCGCCACCCACCTCGCGGCGGGCCAGCTCAGCCTCGGCGCCAACCTTGCCCTCGCCGCCACCACGACCCTGACCATCTCAAGCGGGGCAACGCTTGAACTCGGCGGATACTCCGCCGAGGTCGCATCGCTCTCCGGTGCGGGCGACATCACGATCGCCGGCGGCCAGCTCACCGTCGGTGGCAACAACGCCTCGACCACCTTTGGCGGCACGCTGGCCGGGACCGGCGTCTTCGAGAAAATCGGCACGGGTGCCCTCGTGTTCGATCGCTCCTTCAATTTCGCGGGCGAACTGCGGCTGGCCGGCGGCTCCCTGACCCTCGCGGGCATCAACCTTACGGTCGGCACCCTGCGGATCTCGGGCGACACCGTCCTCGATTTCGGCAACAACGCCGCCACGTTCCTGACCGCCGGCAACGTCATCATCGAAAACAACGCCGTCCTGACGATTAACAACTGGGTTTACCTGCAGGACTATTTCTTCGCCAGCGGCACGTTCTACGGGCTCAACACGGGCACGATGAAACAGACGCCGGCTAGCTTCGACGTGGGCGGCGTGGCCCCGCAGAATCGCGTGAGTTTCACCGGCTTCAGCAACAACCTATCCCACTGGGAATCCTTCGACCGGCAAATCCGCCCGTCGCCCGAGCCCGCCACCTACGGCGCGATCCTCATCGGCGCAGGGCTGGCGCTCTTCGGCTGGCAGCGCCTGCGACATCGGGCCTGAATTCCGAGGTTAAACGGTTCGTCGTGGCCCTGTCCGTGAGGACAGGGATTTCTCGATCGATACGCCGAAGGCCCTCCCGAGCTCGATCTGTCCGACGTGCAGAAGCCGCGATCGAACTCGGCTCGACTCAGATCGACTCCTGTAAAACCGATTGGAGGATTGGGCGACGATCATGGACTCGAGCGGTCGGCTAGGGCAGATTAAGAGATGGCGTAGCCGGCGGGCGTGGACAAGCCACGCCCCTACAGCGGATCTTGCAACGTCGCATCGTAGGGGCGCGCCTCGTGCGCGCCCGCGAAGTCTTACCGGCTACACTTCGATTTAATCTGCTCTAGTGCCGCCCTTGTGTTTCCGGACTGCCCGCACAGCTTCTGCGACCATGGCGCGCCACGATTCCTCCGCGGAAGATCAAGCCCTCGACCGGCTACCGAAGGCCAAGCTCAACCGCGAAAGCCTGCGGGAGACGTTGTCGCTCTACGGCTATGTGCGGCCGTACCGCACGCGGTTCTATTCCGGACTCGCCACGTTGCTCGTCAGCGCGTCGCTCGGGCTCGCGTTTCCGCTGCTCGCCGGTGCGATGATTGACGCGGCCCTGCGCCCCGGCGGCGCGGTCGTGCCGCTGCTCGGCGCACTCACGCTCAATCAGGTCGCGGCGCTGCTCGCCGGCTCGGTTACGCTCCAGGCGCTCAGCTCCTTCAACAGTTCGCTCGCCTTCAACCGCGTCGGCCAGAGCGCCCTCGCCGATCTGCGGCGCGATTGCTACGGCCGGCTGATTTCGCTGCCGATGGCGTTCTTCGGCCAGCGGCGGGTCGGTGAACTCACCAGCCGCGTCTCGACCGACATCGCCCAAATCGAGGGCGCATTGATCGACGCGCTGCCGCAGCTCTGCCGGCAATCGTTGTTTCTCGTCGGCGGCATCACGCTGATCTCGCTCACGTCGGGCCGGCTGACGCTCGTCATGCTCGGCACGCTGCCTTTCCTGATCGCCGCGGCGGTTTTCTTCGGCCGGCGGCTGCGGCGCTACTCGCGCGAGACCCAGGATCAACTCGCCGCCACCAACACCATCGTCGAGGAAACGCTCCAGGCGATCGCGAGTGTGAAGGCCTTTGCCAATGAAGCGTTCGAGCTCGGTCGCTACCATCAGGCCAACAGCCGCGTGCTCGCGGCCGCCCTGAGCGCGGCGCGCTGGCGGGCGGTGTTCGTCGCGTTCTTCATCGTCGCCCTGTTCGGCGGCATCGTGATCGTGCTCTGGTTCGGCGCGGGACTGTTGCAGGCCGGCACCATCACGGCCGGACAGATGACGCGCTTCGGGCTTTATACCATCTTCGTCGCCGGCGCGATGGGCCAGTCAGCCGAGCTGTTCAGCCAGATTCAGAAGACCGTCGGCGCGACCCAGCGCGTAAGGGAACTGTTGCGCGAGCCGGCCGAGAATGCCGTGGACCCGGATGCCGCCACCCGCGCCCGCCTCGACCTGCCGGCTCGACTCCAGGGCGCGGTCGCCTTCGAGCACGTCAACTTCCGCTATCCGTCACGCCCGGAGATTCAGGTGCTGCGCGATCTCAATCTCGCCGCACAACCCGGCGAACGGATCGCGCTCGTCGGTCCCAGCGGCGCCGGCAAGTCCACGATCACGGCGCTGCTGCTCCGGTTCTACGCCCCCGAGTCCGGCCGGCTGCTGATCGACGGTCGCGACGCCGGCAGCTATCCGCTCGGCTGGCTCCGCGGACAGATGGCGATCGTGCCGCAGGACGTCCTGCTCTTCGGCGGCACCATCGCCGAGAACATCCGTTACGGCCGGCCCGGCGCGGACGACGCCGCGATCCGCGAGGCCGCCCGGCTGGCGAATGCGGACGAGTTCATCCGCGCGTTTCCCGAGGGTTACGCGACACTCGTCGGCGATCGTGGCATCAAGCTTTCCGGCGGCCAGCGGCAACGCGTGGCGATTGCCCGCGCCATCCTGAAGAACCCCGCGATTCTCATCCTCGACGAGGCAACGAGTTCCCTCGACAGCGAAGGCGAGCGCCTCGTGCAACTCGCGCTCGATCGGCTGATGGAGGGACGCACGACCTTCATCATCGCGCACCGGCTGGCGACGATCCGGGACGCGAATCGCATCGCCGTGATCGACGGCGGTCGTGTCGTCGAGAGCGGCACGCACGACGAATTGTCCGCGCGCCCCGACGGCCTTTACCGACACCTGAGTTCGCTGCAGTTCGGCCAGGCGCTCGAGAAGTAGCGCCGCATAGCTCATGGCTCGAGCCACCGATCCGGGGGGTGAGCCTGAATCCAGGAAGCGAGGAAACACCCCATTCCGGTTCCGTGCATTCTGTGCACTGAGTGGAGCCGGAGCGCAGAGTCCTCCTTCCCGATCTCCCCGACCTTCCTGTTCCAAGCTCGCGGCTCGATTCCTGACTTCCTGGCTTCGGGCTCAAACGCCGGCCTCGATCCATTCGATGGAGCCTGAAACCAGGAAGTCAGGAACCTGCAATTCCCACTCTGCGCATTCGATACACTCCGTGGTCAAAAATCTCCGGAGGTTTTACACTGGGTGCACAGAGCGCACCGAGCGGAGCCGGAGTACCGACTCTTCTCTTTCCGATCTCCCCGGTCTTCCTGTTCAAGGCTCGCGGCTCGGTTCCTGGGTTCCTGGCTTCAGGCTCAATCCAGCTAGGACCTTGGTTTCCTACACCAAAGCTCGCACCGCCGCTCGGCGGGCCTTCAACTTCCGCGTCCGCCACCCACCCCATGAGTCGCGCCAAGCCCACCACGCTCGTCGTCCTGCTGGTCCTCGCGATCGGCATCAACTACCTCGACCGCGGCAGCCTCTCGGTGGCGAAGCCGGCCCTCGCGGCCGAGTACGCGCTCAATCCGACGCAGATGGGATTTCTGTTCTCGGCGTTTTTCTGGAGCTACGCCCTGTTCCAACTCGTCTCGGGCTGGCTCGTCGATCGCTACGACGTGAAGTGGGTGTACGCGGGCGGCTTCGTGCTCTGGTCCGCCGCCACGCTGGCGATGAGTTTCTTCTCCACCTTCGCCGCCTTCTTCGCGCTGCGGCTACTACTCGGCATCGGCGAAAGCGTCGCGTACCCGGCGACCTCGCGCATCCTCGCCGAACATCTGCCCGAGGATCGGCGCGGTCTCGCGAACGGCTTGATCGATGCGGGATCCAAACTCGGCCCGGCTTTGAGCACGCTGCTCGGCGGACTCGTCGTCGCGGAGTACGGCTGGCGCGCACTCTTCCTCGTGCTCGGTGTTGCCAGCTTTTTCTGGCTCATCCCGTGGATTGCGCTCGTGCCGTCACAGGGCCGGCCGGGGGTGGATGCCGCTGCAACGACTCCGCCCGAACCGGCCATCACGCTCCTCGAACTCCTGCGCCGCCGCGAAGTGTGGGGCACGTCGCTCGGGATGTTCTGCCTCGGGTTCGTCTGGTACTTCCTGCTCTCGTGGCTGCCTTCGTACCTCGTCGACGCCCGCGGGTTTTCGCTCTCCTCGATGGCGGTGCTCGGCTCGCTGCCCTTCTGGGCGATGGCGGGAACGACGGCCTTCGGCGGCTGGCTCTCCGACCGCTGGATTCGCGGAGGGATGTCGCCGACGCGGGTCCGGAAGGGATTCCTCATCGCCGGCTTTTCGCTCTGCGCGGTGTTCATGTTTCCCGCCGCCGTCGTGACCAACGCCTCTCTCTCGGTGGCGCTGCTCGTCGCCGCCTGCGCCTCGCTCGGCATCTACACGTCGAACGTCTGGGCTGTCACGCAATCGCTCGCCGGCCGCCGCGCCGCCGGCAATTGGACCGGCCTCCAGAACTGCATCGGCAATTTTGGCGGGGTGGTCTCGCCGCTGCTCACCGGGTGGATCGTAACCCAGACGCAGTCGTATCTGCTCGCGTTCGCCGCCGCGTCGGTGGTGCTGCTCGCCGGAATTTTTGCCTACGTCCTCCTCGTGCCGAAGATTGAAACCCTGACCTGGGCGCCGACCTCCGCCACGCCGACCGGGACCGCGGGAAGAACGTAACGCAATCGGGCGTGGACGAGCCCCGCCCCTACCCTGATTTCGTAGGGGCGCGCCTTCTGCGCGCCCGCTCCGCTTTTTCTTAATTCCTCCTGCTTAATTCTTACTTTTCCGCCGCCATGCTCACCTCCGCCACCCGGGCCCGCGACTTCCCCACCCTCGAGGGCATGACGTATCTCAACACCGCCGCGGAAAGCATTCCTCCGAGGTGCGTCGGCGAAGCGCTGGCCGCCTACTGGGAGCACAAACAGCGCGGGATGCGCGGACGCGACGAACACTACGCGACCTGGAAAGCCTGCCAGGAGGTCAGCGCCCGGCTGCTGGGCCGGCAACTCGACGAGGTCAGTTTCTGCTCCTGCACTTCCGAGGCGTACAACCTCCTCGCGAGTGCCCTGCAGCTCACCCCGTCGGACGAAGTCGTGATTACCGATCTCGATTTCCCCGCCGGAGTGACGACCTGGCTCCGCGCGGCCGCGGCTCCTCGGGTCCAACTCTGGCGTGCGCGCGGCGGCGAACTCTCGATCGCGGACCTCGTGCCCCTGCTCAACGCGAAGACGCGCCTCGTGCAGGTCTCACTCGTGAGTTTTCTCAACGGCCACCGCGTGGTCTGGCCGGCGTTGCGCGATGCCGTGCGCCAGCTCGCACCGCGGGCGATTTTGTCGGTCGACATCACCCAGGCCTTCGGCCGGATCGAACTAGACTGCGGGGACGCTGACATCGTGATCTCAAGCACGCACAAATGGACCCTCGGCGTGCACGGCGGGTGCATCGTCGGTGTGCCGGCGGGACGCGCCACTGAGCTGACCACTCACGCCGGCGGCTGGCATCACCTGGAGAATGCGTTCGCCGCGGATCGGTTCGAACGCGCCGTGCCGAAGTCGGGCGCGGCGAGCTTCGCCGTCGGCATGCCGAGCTTCGCCGCACTCTACGCGCTCAACGCCTCGCTGCGTTATCTTGAACAAATCGGAATCGCCGCGATCGCCCGCCATGCCGATCCGCTCGTCGCCGCCGTGCATCGCGGTCTCAGCGAACTCGGGATCACGCCGATGGCGCCCGCTCAGCCGGGTTACACATCAGGAATCGTCGCCTTCCAGCATCCGCGTGCCCCGGCGCTCCATGCTGCGCTGGAGCAGGGCAACATTCACGTCATGCACCAGGCGGGACGCATTCGTGTCTCGCTCCACGGCTACAATACCAGCGCCGACGTCGAGCGATTGCTCGCGACGCTCGGCCGGGCGCTCACTCAAAGCGCTTGAGAAAGTCGCGGTAGAACTCGAAGGCCTGGAGCACCTGATCCGTCTCCACGTATTCGACCGCGGCGTGAGCGCGGTCGATGCTGCCGGGGCCGAACACAATGCTGGGCACGCCCTGCCGCGATAGCTTGCTGGCGTCGCTGCCGTACGGAACGCCGGCCGGCGTGCCGTCGAGTCCGGCGTCCCGCAGCACGGCGGACGCCGTCTTGACCACGCCTTCGCTCACTTCCGTCGAGAGCGCCTCGTCGACGAGCAGGGGCGGCTGCTCGATCGTCGCGTGGAAGCCCGACTGTCGCGCGGCGAGTTCGTCAATCAGGGTCTGATAGCGCGCGAAGATCTGCGGGACGTTATCGCCGGGGAGCAGCCGGCGATCGATTTCGATCACGCAGGAAGCGGGGACGAAGTTCACCTGCACGCCGCCCTTGATGATGCCGACGTTGCCGGTCGCGGGGCCGAGCAGCGGATGCACGTGTTGCGAGAGCGACGCATGCTCCGGTTCAAGGGCGAGGATGAGCCGGGACATGTGCTCGATCGCGTTGATGCCGAGATGCGGCTTCGAGCTGTGGGCAGATTTGCCGTGGGTGTGGATCCGCCAGCGCAGGACACCCTTGGTGGCGACGACGAGCCGGAGCTCGGTCGGCTCGGCGACGATGGAGGCATGGGCCGTGAGACCTTCGCAGAGCTTCACCACGCCGCGGTACGCGTGTTCCTCATCCACGACGGCGGCGAACCAGATCTCGCAGGGCGGCACAATCCCGTCGCGTTTCAACGCCACGAGGGCGTGCGCCATGCCGGCGAGCCCGGCTTTCGTGTCGCACGAGCCGCGGCCATGCATCCGGCCATTGCTGACCGTTGGCTCGAACGGCGGGATGGTCATGCCCTTCACGGACACCGTGTCCATATGGGCCTCGAGCACGACGCGCCGCGCGGAATTCTTTCCCGGCAGCCGCGCGATCACATTGGAGCGACCGGGGAAAACTTCCTGCTCGAATGTCTCGATGCCCTCGCGCTGGAAGAATTCCTTCAGGTACGCCGCCACGCCGGCCTCGGACGTGCCGTCCTCGTAGGCGGTGTTGATGCTGTTGATCCGGATGAGATCGGCGAGGGTGGAGAGGACGGGAGACATCGGGAGAAAGGAAGAAGTAAGAAGGAGGAAGGAAGAAACCGAGCGGCGGCAATCGCGAGCTGACATCTTTCCATGCGCGTTCTTCTGCCGGGGATATCCTTGGCGCCCCTGTCTACCCGGCCCATGCCCACGGCTGACCTCCAAACCTTGCACGTCACGTATTACCTGGATTCCTAAGTTGGCTTTGTAGCCCGCTGCGTGAGCAGCGGGACGGCTTGAGGCGAAGCGATCAAGAGGTCCCTGTCCTCACGGACAGGGCCACGCCAATCCGTTTAACTTCGGAATCCAGGTGTTAGATGACGCGCCGGCCGCCTTTCCCAGCGGAGCAGGCCCGGGTTGTCATTTGTTAGATGACAACGAACCCGGGGTGGCGGCCGATCATTGACCGTGCCGGGCGTCGTGTATTCCGTCGGCCACCATGAAGCTGCTCGTCTCGTTTCTTTTCGCCCTGATCGTAAACGCGGCGACGGCGGCCGCCCCATCGAGCTCGGATTGGAGCCAGCCGTTTCCGCCATTCAAGATCGCCGACAATCTCTACTACGTCGGCACGCGCGGGCTCGCGAACTACCTGATCACGACACCCGAAGGGCACATCCTGATCAACTCGGACCTCGAGGAACACGTCCCGATGATTCGGCAGAGCGTCGAGCAGCTCGGGTTCAAGTTCACCGACATCAAGATTCTCCTGATCAGCCACGGCCACTGGGACCACAACGCCGGCAGCGCCATGATCAAACAGCTCACCGGCGCGAAGTATCACGTGATGGAGCCGGACGTGAGCGTCGTCGAAACTGGTGGCCGTTCGGATCCGAATTACGGACATGTGCCGACGACGCATTATCCCGCAACAAAGGTGGATCGCGTGCTGCACGACGGCGACGAAGTCCGGCTGGGCGGTGCGGTGCTGGTGGCCCGACTGACGCCCGGACACACGCCTGGCTGTACGACCTGGACGATGCGCGTGACCGATGGCGGCAAGACCTACAATGCCGTCATCATCGGCAGCCCGAACGTCAACGAGGGCTACAAGCTGGTGAACCACCCGAAGTATCCGAACATCGCGACCGACTACGCGAAGACCTTCGAGATCCTGAAGTCCCTGCCTTGCGATCTCTTTCTTGGAGCGCACGGCGACTATTTCGGGATGCAGGAAAAATTTCCGAAGTTGAAGCCGGGCGCCGCGAACCCGTTCTTCGACCCCGCGGGCTACAAAGCGTACGTGGAATCGAAGGAGAAGGCGTTTCGAGCCGAGCTCGAAAGGCAAAGTAAGAAGTAAGAAGGTAGAAGGAAGAAACAGAACCGATGTACCTCGAAGGAAAAGTGCCGAAGGCGGGCGCGGCCCGCGCCTTGGTTTGGTTTCTTACTTCATCCTTCTTCCTTCTTACTTCGTCCCCGGCAGTCAGTGCGGCGGAAGCCGTCCGTCCGGATATCCTTCTGCTCATGCCCGATCAGATGCGCGGCGACAGCCTGTCGGTCGTGGGGCATCCGGTGGTGAAGACGCCGAATCTCGACGCGCTCGCGGCCGGCGGGACGCTTTTCCGTCGGGCTTACTCGACCGCGCCGTCGTGCATTCCGGCGCGGCACGCGTTGCTGACCGGTCAATCCCCGCAGGCGAGCGGCGTCGTCGGCTACGCGATGCGACCCTTGACGGCACCGACGCTGCCCGCGCGCCTCGCCGAGGCCGGCTATGCGACCGTGCTCGTGGGCCGCAACATGCACCAGGATCCGAAGAGCGGTGCGCTCGGTTACCAGCAGCAGATTCTCGGATCCACCTACATTCCCGGCGACGATTACGACGAGGCCCTCAAGCAGGCGAATCCGGCGAGCGGTGGGATCCGGGCGATCGTCGAACGCCTCCGGCTCGACAACAATCGCTGGCCGGCCGAACCCTGGCCGCTGGCCGAGGAGTTGCACCCGACGGCCTGGATCGTGCGACAAGCCCGTGGCGTCATCGCGGCGACGGCCTCCCGCCAGCCGCTCTTTCTCACCGCTTCATTCTACGCCCCGCATCCGCCGCTGTTTCCTCCGGCGCGGCTCTTTCAGCGCTACCTCGCCAGCCAACTTCCGCCCGTGGCGATGGGCGACTGGGTCGACGTCGCGGCCCTATCCCCGGCCGGCAGCGCCAACGGCCAGCGCATCCGGCTCGAAGGTGAAACGCTGCGCCGCGCCCAAGCGGGCTACTTCGGATTGATCGAGCAAATCGACGAGCAGGTCGGCGAACTCATCGCCGAGTTCCGCCGGCGCAGCGAACAGGCGGGCCGGCCGTGGGTGGTCGTTTTGACGTCCGATCACGGCGAGATGCTCGGCGATCATGGCTACTTTCGGAAATGCGAACCTTACGAAGGCGCGGCGAACATCCCGCTGGTCATCGCCGGTTCGCCGCAGCTCCGGTTGACGAATCACGCGCACAGCAACCAGCCGGTCGGCCTCGAGGACATCATGCCCACGCTGCTCGAACTCGCCGGCCTCGCTGCGCCCGCCGGGATGGACGGCCGAAGTCTCGTGCCGGTTCTGCGCGGCGAGCCCGCGCTCGTGCGGCCCTGGCTGCACTTCGAGCATTCCCCCACGTATGGCGAAGCCCAGGCCTTTCATGCGCTGACCGACGGACGGACGAAATACATCTGGCGGCCGAAAGACGGGGCCGAGCAGCTCTTCGATCTAAGATCCGATCCCTCGGAGTTGCACGACGTCGCGCGAAGCCCGGTGCAAAGCGCGACGCTGAAGGCGTGGCGCGCGCGGTTGGTGGAGCGGCTGGCAGGCCGGCCGGAGGGTTTCTCGGATGGCACGCGGCTGGTCGCGGGACGTCCGTATCCGGCGATCCAAAAGCGTTGAGTGAACTCTGCCTTCGATGGAGGGCCGGTGCCCCCACCGGCCGCGGAAGTGTGCACGACACGTCTGGCGGGTGTGTGGGCACCCGCCCTCCATCGGAGCAGGTGCCGCCGCGCCCTACCGGCGCATCCGGTAATCCATGTCCACGATGACGCCGTTCTTGAAATGGAAGACCTTGCTCCAGTCGGACTCGTTGCCTTCGACCGACACCGTGCAATCCACGGACAACGCGCCGGTGCCGTTAACGACGGTGTTCTTGGTCACGGTCATCGTCACCGTGTCCTCCCCGTAGGTCTTCTTGAGGTACGTTTTGGCCGTGGCGACGAGGTCGGAGGACATGGCGGAAAAAGGAAGAAGTAAGAGGGAAGAAGGAAGAAATCGGGCGAAGGCGGTTCGAAAGTAGCGCCGGCCTCCGACCGGCGAAAGTATGTTTCGCGTACCCGATTTCGCCGGTCAGAGACCGGCGCTACCTCGAGCCCGACGCCTTTCGCTCTCAGCCCTCAACTCCCAGCTCTCAACTTCCACCAACGCCCCACCTACCCGATCAACCTTCTGATCTCCTTCACGATCTGCGCCAGCGGGGTGGTCTTCTGGAAGTAGGCGGAGACTTTCTTGCTGATGGTGCTCTCGATCACCTCGGGGTCAAAGAGCACGCCGGTGAGAAGAATCACGGGCGTGTTCGGCAGCTTCGCCTTCATGCGCTCGATCATGACGAGACCGTCCGACTCCTCGAGCTGCAGGTCCGTGATCACCAGCGCGGGCGGATCGCTGGCGAAAACCTTCTCCGCCTCCTGCGCGGTGCCCACCGCCGTGATCCGGTAGCCGGTCCGGGTGAGATACTGCGCCAGCAGCTCCCGAATCGTGACCTCATCGTCGACCAGCAAAATGTGTTTGTTCATGGCGCGGTGGTTCCAGTCGTTCGGTTTCGATCGTCGGTCAGAAGTTCGAGGGTCACAACACCGCCGACGACCTTGTCGCCATCGCGGAGCGGATAGACCGCCACTTTCACCGGCCGCGCCCCGCCGGATTTGCACTGCACCCGGCCGGTCGCGCGCAGCTCATGGCCGGTCCTCAGCGCGTGGGCGACCCGGCTCGCGCCCGGGTCTTCGGCCAGCTCCACCAGCGACGCCAACGGCTTGTTGATCAGCTCGCTCGCGGAGAAGCCCGTGCGCTCGAACACGGCCGGGTTGAGCCGCGAAATGTTCAGCACCTTGGTCAACACGAGCACCAGATCGTTGATCGAATTGATGATTAGCTCGTCATAACGATGCTGATGCTCGAGCGCCTGGTTCGCCCAGCGGCGCTCGAGGTTCTCGATTGAAAGCTGGTCGTTGCTCGCCACGAGCTCGGCCGTCCGCTCGCGCACCTTGGCATCGAGATCGCGGTTGGCCGACTCGAGGGTCTTCACGACCCGGCGCCGCGCCTCGAGGTCATCCTTGATCAACCACGCCACCCCCGCGAGCAGGAGGAAGTCGAGGATGACACCCGCCCAGACCGTCCACCGGGTAGTCTGCGCCTGCAGGTACGACGCCGTGTCGCGTTCCGCGAGCAGCGTCATCTGCTGGCTCTTGATCCGGTCGAGCCGGCGGGTGATTTCCGCGGTCGATCCGGAGGCGATATCTGCCGCCACAAGCGACGCGGGCGTTTCTCCGGGTGCGCCGCGGCGCTGCATCAGCGAGGTGGCAAACTCCGAGCGGACCGTCGTCAGTTTCGCCAGCTCCGCGATTTCCGGGCTGGCCGCCGCGTCGTCCTTCAAAAGGGCGCGCAACACCTCGAGGTGTTCCAGCATCTCGGCGAAGGCCTCGCGCGCGGCCGCCTGGTCGCGGGCTTCGCCGATCAACAGATAGGTGCGCAGCGCGGCATCGCCCATGTGCAGTGAGGCATGCAGCGCCTGGCCCTCGAGAATGGCCTCGTGCGTGTGATTCACCCAGTCGCTGGTCGCCACGGTCCGGCTGATGTTGCGGACGGCATTCACCGCGACCGCGATCAGGATGACCGAGATCAGCAGGAAAAAAGCCAGGATGCGGCGGAGAAATCGGTCGGGCACGGGGGGAGCGGAGCTGGTTCAGGGGACGCCGGCGTCGGCGTCCCGCTCCGGAGGTTCGGTTTTAACCACGGTGCGGGCAAAGTGTTTTTTGCCCTCCTTGTAGTCGTAGGTGAACTCGGAGACGGAGGTCCAGCTGCCCTTGAAGGACGACGCCACCTCGTCGGCAATTTCGCGCAGGCGCCGGCCACTGCGCTCGACGTTCCGGAAATAGCGCCGGTTGTTGAAATCGAGAAAGGCCTTTGCCTCGTCGACGTAGCAAACGGCGTGCGCCACGCGACCGACGAGCCGGATGTGGAGGATCCGCGTTTGGAAGCCGCGCTGCTTCAAGATGTGGTTGGCGAGAATCGCGTAGTCGTCGCAATCGCCGATCTCCCGCCGCAGGAAAACGTCCGCCGGCTGAACCAGCGGATCGAACTCGTACTCGAAGCGCTCGAACTTTGACGCGAATTTCTTGTGCGTGAGTTCCGGCTCGGTGAGCAGCTCGAACACCGTCAGAGCCCGCGCATCGGCGAGCACCAGTCCACGCACCACCGCGACCAGGACGGTCGTGCGGAGACAACGGGAAAAGGCGGCGCGGAGCGGCATGTCGCAGGGAAGGAAAGGGTGAGGCGGCGAAAACGGCCAGGCGAGAAAAGCTTGGTGGAGATTCCTACGCGCGGCGAGGGAAGAAGCGCGAAGACGCCAAGGCACGAAGGTCTGCGGCGATTCGGGGCGGCTTGAGCCTGAAGCCAGGAAGCGGGGAAACGATCCCGTGGCGGTGGGCGTGAGCGTGGGGCAGAGCCGTTACCGCGAAATGATCCTGCCGACACCGCCCGGCGGCGAGCGCCGGCGCTACATTCAATCACTGAACTTCGCGGCTTGGCGTCTTTGCGCTTAAGCCGCAGACCTCATCGCCGCTCACTTAATCTCGCGGACCTTCACGTTCCGGAACCAGGCCTCGTCGCCGTGGTGCGTGAGCATCAGGTGGCCGGCGATCTTGTCGCCGAAGCCGGGCTCGTCCTTGAACTTGCTCTTCGCGATCCCGGCTTTGACCTCCGGGCTGTCCAGGTTGAACGAGAGAATTTTCTTCCCGTTGAGCCAGTGCTCGACGTCCTTGCCGCGCACGACAACCCGCGAGGTGTTCCATTCGCCCGCGGGCTTGAGCGGCTTGTCGGCGGCCGGCGGGAGAATCTCGTAGAACGATCCCGTCGAGCTGAGCGCGCGGTGGGCGGCGTCGCCTTTTTTCTTTTCTCCCGGCTGGGCCGGCGGCTCGTCGAGCATCTGATACTCGGGCCCGGGGGTGTTCGGACGGGACTCGGTGACAAGATACTTGATGCCGCTGTTCGAGCGCGGACCGACCTTCCAGTCCCAACTGAATTCGTAGTCGGTGAATTTCTTCTCGGTAATGATGTCGCTCTTGCGGTCACCCGCGAGGTGCACGCCCTTCAGCGCGTGCAGGGTGCCCTCCTCGACCTTCCATTTGTCGAGCGGGACGGCGGTGCCGGTGAAGGCGCGCCAGCCGGTGAAACTCCGGCCGTCGAAGAGGAGCTGCCAGCCGACGGATTTTTCGGCGGCCGTGAGGGTGTTGGCGGGCGCCATCTCGGCGGCCCCGAGTCGGGGTGCGATCGCGGCGGTGACGAGGCAGGCGAGCACGGCGAGCGAACGCATCGCCGGCCGACGAAGATCGGAACAGGTAATCATGGGGATTGGGGATGAACGGGCGGGTGCCCGTGGGGTGCCGAAAACTGGGAAGACCGCGTGGGATTGTCGATTTTGGATTCTCGAGTTTCGAAGTGGGACGCAGACCGGCGCCGAGGGTTAAGCCCGAAGCCAGGAAACCCAGAACTTCCAATCCGGTTTAACCACGAAGGCACAAAGCACACAGAGGCTCAGGGGTAGCGCCGGTCTCTGACCGGCGAAGGTCGTCTGGACAAACGTTGGGCCGTTCCGAACTCCGGCGGTGGATTCTTCGCTGCGCTCAGAATGACAGCGGCCGTTCAGGCGACCCCACTTGCAGCCACGGGATCGGTTCCCCGATTCCTGGTTTCAGGCTCCAACGGATCCCGCTCGGGGCCTCACGATTGAGCCGGTTGCACAACCGACACGCCGGGAAAATCCGACTCTCTGTGTCTTCGTGCCTTCGTGGTTAAACCCGCGGAGGGAACATCGCCTCGTAGTGCGCCGAGGGGAGGAAGAGCCCGCCACTCCGCGCATAGTAATCGGCGTCGAGCTGGAAGACGCCTTTCGTCGCGCGGGTCCACGCAGCGTCGGGCAGCGGCAGATAACTCCGCATCCGCTCCCAATCGCGATAATTCTGGTGCCCGTTCGTTTCGACCAGACCGAGGCCGAGCCCGGGAAACGGCGCCAGCCGGGCGGCCACGGCCTTGTTCCACTCGACGAGCAGCGGGTTGACGGTGAGGTCGGCGCAGAAACACGGCACGCCGCGCTCGTGGGCGAGCCGCGCGATTTTGAGGGTCATGCTCAGCGTCTTCGCGATCGGTTTGAGCGCCATCGCCTGGTAGCCCATGTCCATCCGCGCGCGGGCATCGCGATCCGTGTGCGCGCTTTCGTCGGCCGCGATTCGCACGGGGAGATCGCGGATGTCGATTTCGAGCTCCTCGGGAAACGGCTCCTCGATGATTGCGATCTGATCGAAGGCCCCGATCGCCCGGGCGTGATCGAGCAGTCGCAGCAACGTGTCCTTGCTCTCGTAGCGGCCGTTGGCGTCGAAGTAATACGGGAGCCGGCCCGTCGCGCTGTAGGGCGTGCGGGCGGCGCCGATTGCCGCGTGAATCGCACTGAGCCGCGCCTTGTCCAACTCGAGCATCTCGGCCTGGGTGCCGGGCTGGCCGAGCTTCACTTTCATGAAGAAGTAGCCCGCCTGCACCGCGGCTCGAATCTCCGGCACCGGAACGCCGTACGCCATCAGCGGGATGCTCGCAATCCGCTCGTGGCGATGCGCGAGCGCGGGACGATACTCCGGCGGAATCAGGTCGTCGAAATTCGTGATGCCGTGCTCGGCCGCGAAGAGCAGCCAGGCGGCGTTATCGACGGCGACGAGCGCGTTCAGCACGAAGGTTTCGCGCAGCGCAACGTGCTGCGTGACCGAGCGGGCGTAGGTGTAAACGTCGCCGCGAATCGACTCGAGCAGCTCAACCGGATCGGTGAACGAGCGCCCGCGAACAAGTTGCGCGGCAAACTCCGTCACGGCGTACATCAGCGCATTGCCACCGCTCTCGGCGTGCGCCGCGAAGACCTCCGCATCGCTCCAAAGCACGCCCTGCGAACCCAGTCCGATCCCGCGGCGGCCGCTGTCGCTCTCGAGCATGACGGCCGTCTGCCAGATCTCCGACATGTACCCGCCCTTGAAACCGAATGGGCGCAGCAGGGGCTCGCGTTCGAAGTTCGAGCTGACGCGGGCAATCGTGATCGGACGCAGGTTGGGCGAAGCCGGTGAAGCCATGGACGAAGGAAAAAGAGAGCTCATTCCGGGAAAAGACCAAGGGTCAAAGCGGCCGGGAGTCCGGGCTCCCCCTGAATCGGGGCCATGGTTACCTTCAGTGAATAACGTCGCGCGGCAGACTACGTGGATGCCGACCGTTCTGCGAATCGGATCCCTTCGCTTTCATTTCTACTCCAACGAGGGAAACGAGCCTCCGCACATCCACGTTCGAACGCCCGATGGGGAGTGCAAATTCTGGCTGGCACCCGTGCGGCTCGCTTCATCGAAGGGTCTGCGAGTTCTCACGCTGCGCGCGATTGAGCGACTTGTCTTCGCCCACCACTCGACCTTACTTTCCGCGTACCATGAATTCCAACGCGACCGCTGAACGGGCAAGGGAGGTGCCGGCCCGGCGCGTCTGGATCGAGAAGCGCACGGTGTTTCTGGAACTTCAGGATGGCCGTAGATTCGGTTTTCCGGCCGCTCGTTTCAAACGGCTCCGGGATGCATCGGACCAACAGTTGCAAGGCGTCTCGCTCGAACTCGGCGGTACGGCCTTGCGTTGGGAACAGTTGGACGAGGACCTGACGGTCCGCGGAGTGGTGGCAGGTAATTTCGAGCTGCCGTTCGGCACTTCACGGTAAAGTCCGGTCACGGAGCGGCCGCGCTAGCCCCGCCGACTCCGCGCGGAATTCCTTACGCCACGCCCTGGCGCGCCATGCGATCCTTCAACACGGCGACATCCTTCTTCATGGCGGCGGCAAACGCGGTGCGCTTCTGCGCGGGCGGCATCGGCTCCTTGAGTCGCTCGAACGGCGGGTATTCGAAGTGCAGCGACATCGGACCCGTGACGTTCAGCTCGCGCACGAGCTTGAAGTAGCGATCGAAGTTCACCACGCCCTCGCCCATCGGGACGTCCTCGACGACGAGCTTCCCCGGCGACTGCTGCCAGCGGAAATCCTTGATGTCGGTGCAGCGAATCCACGGCTGCAGCAGCCGGAAGCCGAGTGGCCAGGACTCGCCGCCTTCCGCGGTCGCGTGCCGCACATCGTACTGCACGCCGAGCGCGGCCGGATCGAAGTCGCGCACGAGCTCGTGCAAATCCCACACCGGACCGCCGACGCGGGTGCCCGAGTGATTCTGATACGCGCCGTGGATTCCGAGCTTCGCGTTGAGATCCGCGAGCCCGCGGAGCAGCGCCTTGTGTTTCTGCAACGAGGCCGTGACGCCCGCCTTGAGATCATAGTCGAGGTACCCGAGCCGGTAGAACTTGATCCCGAGATCGGCGGCGGTGCGCAGCACGGTCTCGGTGTGCGGAGCCCTCGCATCCGTGATCGCCGTCGTGATCATGTCGACGCGCAGTCCGGCCTTTCGCGCCGCCGCGACCGCGCGGGGCAGATCCTCCTTCACCTTTTCCGGCAACACGTGTCCGCCGGGGCGGACGCCGAAGTCGATCCCGCCACAGCCCGCCTCGGCGATCAGCGCGGCGGTCTCGTCATAGGACAGCCATTGCAGCGGCTTCGAGAAGACATGGATGACCGTCGGCTGGGCGGCCGGAGTCGCCGTGGCCGCGAGGGCCCGCGGCATCAGTCCGGTCGCCGAGGCCGCCGCGACACCGGCGAGCGAGGCAACGAATTCACGACGCGACCAGGCAGCAGGAGCAGGGGGAAGATTCATGGGGATGATGCACGAGCTAAATCAGCCACGGCGCCTCCGCCAGCGAAACCTCTTCGGTTTGAATCTCCATTTCCCGGTCCACGTCCCGGCCCTTTTCAACCGGGACCACTCAGTTGAACCACAGCTGGACACTGATGCACACAGAGGGGTGAAGGCCCCTTACATCGTGTACCTGCCGGTGTGCCTGATTTCTTACCGCCCTGCGCAGGTTTGCTGCCTCTGAATCCGTGTCCATTTGCGTCCATCTGTGGTTGTTTGCGCTGCATCGCTCCGGTTTCGCGTCGGTGCGCCCCAATCTCCCCCAAGCCCCGTTGTCATCTATTAGATGACAACGGGGCTTGGGTTTCGCTCAGGGAGGGACGCCGTGAATCCGCCCTTGCGCGAGGGGAGGGATCGCATCCTCTGTTGCCACCATGAAGGTCTCGTTCACGGCGAAGGAATACACGCGGCTGCTCGAACTGGTGCATCTCGGACTGTGGGTGACGGGTTCGCGGCCGGACGATCCCGCGACGATGCCCGAGCGCTACGCGGAGATTGCCCAGAAGACCTATGCGCTCGCCGAACCATTCGGTTGCGCGGACCTCGTGGAGACCGACGTCAATGGCCAGTTGTTTCCCAACGAGAAACTCACCGATGGACCGGTGCGCGATAAAATCGACCAGTTCGTCGAGGATGCCTTCTGGAGCGAACTCGTGACGCGGCTCACCGAGCGCGACCTCCGCTCCGAGCTCGGACCGACGAAGCTGTCCGACGAACTCGACGACGCGCAGACCCAGCGGCTCGACGAAATCGAGGACGGCTACTGGCGGGAGTTCGAGTCGAAGGGCGTGGACCATCTCGTCGTGCTCCGCGGCGGGAGAGGCTGAGGGGATTTTGGATTTTTCATTTTTGGGCAGGGCGGAGCAGTGCGGCGGCCGTACCCTGGAGGGCCGGTGCCCCCACCGGCCAACGAGCAAATCGTTAGGTTTTTTGGCGGGTGAGGACACCCGCCCTCCATCGGCTGGGGTCTCGTTCGCGTAATATTATTCGTTAACGCAGCCGCCGTGGCACGGGTCTCCTGACCCGTGAAAACATGGAAAATCTCCGTACGGCCACCACGGGTCGGGAGACCCGTGCCACCAGCCCACTTGGCCACCGGGCTGCCTTCCGTTGACCCGAGACGGCAGCTTCAACACCGTCGGCCCACCTCCGATGTCCTCCCCTGCCCCGATCGCAGATGTGGTTCCGTCGCCGCCGGCGGCGTCCGCGCGGCTCCTCTCGCTGGATGTGCTGCGCGGGTTCGACATGGTCTGGATTCTCGGCGCGGACGCCGTGATGCGGAAACTCGGCGAGGCCACGGACGCGCCACCATTCACGTTTCTCGCCGGGCAATTCGAGCACAAGGCGTGGGCGGGACTCGGGTTCTACGATCTCATCTTCCCGCTCTTCCTCTTCATGGTCGGCGTGTCGCTGGTGTTCTCGCTCAGCCGCACGCTCGAGCAGGGCGGCCGTCCGCAGGCCGTGCGGCGGATCCTGATTCGCGGCGCCGTGCTCTTCCTGCTCGGCATTTTCTACAACGGCGGGCTGATGAATCCGTGGCCCGAGGTGCGGCTGCTCGGCGTGCTCCAGCGCATCGCCCTCGTCTACACCGCGAGCGCCCTGCTCTTCTGCTTTTTCACGCCCCGGGCGCTCGCGCGAACCTGCGTCGTGCTGCTGGCCGGTTACTGGGCGCTGCTGTCGTTCGTTTCCCTCCGGCCGGTGGTGCTGGATCGCACCACGCTGCCCGCGGCAATGGGATTGGCGCGCCTCCCGACTCCCGCGGAAGCGAAGGTTTTCTACAACGCGGCCGCAGACAAACGCGTGACCGGCGGCTATTCGCCCGGCTTGAATCTCGCGAATCACTTCGACTTCGAGCACCTGCCCGGCCGGAAGCACTACGTCTATTGGGATCCCGAAGGACTGCTCAGCACGCTGCCGGCGATCGCCTCCTGCTTGATCGGAGTCTTCGCGGGACTGCTGCTGCGACAGCGTGAGGTTGACGACGCGGCCAGGCTCCGGCGCCTCGTCGTCGCGGGGGTGGTGCTGCTCGTCCTCGGCTGGCTGTGGCACCTGCAGTTTCCGGTGGTGAAGAAAATCTGGACCTCGTCGTACGTCCTCGTCACCGGCGGCTACAGCCTGCTGCTGCTCGCCGCGTTTTACTACGTCGTGGACGTTCGCCGGTGGCGCGGCGCCTGGTGTGCGCCGTTTGTCTGGATCGGCATGAACCCGATCACCCTCTATCTCGCGAACAACCTGCTGGGCTCGGCCCGCGCGGCGCAACGGCTGGTGGGCGGCAGCGTGCAGCTCAGCGTCAGTGCCGCATTTTCGCCCGCCGCCGGCGAACTCCTGATCGAGCTCGCGTCGGTGGCGCTGCTGCTCGTGCTCGCGTGGTTCCTCCATCGCCGGCAGATTTTCCTCCGCGTCTGATTCCATGGCTGCCCGCAAAACCGCCGACGAGTGGTTCGCCGCCTACGGCGAAAGCCACCGACATCCCACCAACGAGCTGATCCACTGGATTTGCGTGCCGGTGATCTTCGCGTGCGTCCTGGGCTTCATCTCGCTGCTGCCAGTACCCGCAGAGCTGAGCGATCGCTTCGCTTGGTTCAACTGGACCCACGTCGCGATCGCCCTCGCCTCGCTGTTCTATCTCCGGCTCTCGCCTGCGATTGCGGCGGGGATGCTGGCGTTCATGGCGCTCTGCAACCTGCTGCTCGTGCTGACGGAAATGCTCGTGCCGGTGCCGGTGCTCTGGATTTACACGGGGGCTTTCGCCGTGGCGTGGATTGGCCAGTTCATCGGTCACAGCATCGAAGGAAGGCGGCCGTCGTTTCTGCACGACGTCGCGTTCCTATTGATCGGACCCGCCTGGCTGCTGAGCCGCGCGTACCGCAAAGTGGGACAGCGGTATTGAGGTGGCCGGAATATTTTGAGCCTGAAACCAGGGACCCGGGAGCCAGACCGTGGGCACCACTAACTTTCACTAACGGGGCACTAACTTGCTGAACTGGCTGCGCCGTGATCGAGTGAGTGTCTCGTGAGTGAAAATTAGTGGTTCGCCCCCCTGCTTCGGGATCGGTGCCGTTGCTTAAACTCAGGGCAGTGAGAGTCGGAGCAGACGCAATTTCATCGGTGCTCCGCCGGGGGCGTTGCCGCCGATGCCGGGGCCGCGACCGCCGGGGACAAAGCCCCCGCGTCCACCCAATGCACCGCGTCCGCCGACGACGCCGCGCTTGCCCGCCTGCGGGCCCATGCCGGGACCGGGTCCCATCATCCCGCCGCCCGGGCCGCCGGGCCCGCCGCCGCCGAAACCCATCATCGTCGGCGCATCGAGTTCGCCGACGCTCTGGTAATCAGCGCCCTCCGGCAGCGCCGCTTCCGCGGCTTCGACGGAACGCGCGAGCCAATAGACAGGCCGGCCGGCAGCCCACGTCGCGATGTCCTGCCAGACTCGCGCCCGTCGCTCTGTCGCGTTGAGATCGCGATAACGTTCCTGTTGGGCGCGATTCTTGCCGGCCTGTTGCGGACTCGGTGCATCGGGATCCATCGAAAAACCGGGGGGGCCGCCCATCCCACCGGGTCCACCGCCGAATCCGCCCGGTGCCATTCCACCTGGGCCCACGCCACCGGGCGCAAATCCGCCACCGGGACCGAATCCGGCGGGCGCCATTCCACCCGGGCCACGCGGGCCGCCACCTTGCACGAGGCTTTCCTCCACCAGCTGCCACTGACCGGTCGCGTCGAGGCTCTCCGCAAGTTGCCGCTCAACGATCAGCACACCACCTCCCGGCATTTCCTTTTCCACCAAGGCTCGCGCCCGGGCGGCGGCGGTGAGGGAAGTCCTGGTCTGGGCCAGCATCGTGGACGAAACCGAGCCCGCGACGCCGAGCTGCAACGCGGCGAGCCCCGCCACGATCGCGATGCGCGTTCGCGTCGGCACCGCCAGTTGCGCGAGCAGCCACACGGCCGCCACCGCGAGCAGTGGGAGCGTCGGAATCAGGAAGCGGAGGTTTCCGCCGCCACCGCCAAAGTAATACGCCATGTAGAGCAGGATCAGCGGAGCCACGATCCCCGCGAGCAGGACGCCGGCCGCACGATGTGGCCGATCCGCGACGAGCCCGATTAGGCCCGCGAGGCCGAGCGCGAAGAACAGGCCGAGTCCCTGAAACGAAACGAGCGCCTGCAAATAGGAGAGCACGTGGCTCGTGAAATATGCCCAGCCGAACCCGGTCTGCTCATTCGTCAGCGCGTAACCCGTCCGCCAAAACGCTCCGTAGGCCGAGGCGTTGTGCGCGAGTTGGGCGACGACCGGTACCGCCGCTCCGACCACCGCCGGCCAGAGCCGCGTCAGTGGCCGCACCCGCCAGACCAACCACGCGGCAATCGTCACGCCAGCGAGCGCCTCCGGATAACGCATCGTCGGCACGAGCCCGAGCAGGAAGCCTGCGAGCAGCCCGACGCCGGGCTTCGGCTCCTCCGCGAAACGCAGCAGCGCGATCAGCCCGGTAACGAGGAAGAACGCCGTCGAGGTGTGCGCATCCGCGGCGAGCGCATGCTCGTTGGCCGCCGGCACCACGGCGAAGACGGCGGCCGCCAGCACGGCGAGCCACTCGGAAACGAAGCGCCGGGCGAAAAAGAAAACCGCTGCCACCGTCGCACTCGCGAGCAGCGGATTCACGAGCAGAGCCGCCGTGAAACCGCCGAGCTTCCAAACCAGCGCGAAAAGCAGCGCGAGGCCCGCCGGATACCGGCTTTGAAATACACCGGTGTCGGTTTCCAGCCAGTGCATGCCGACGAATTGCGCCGGTGACGTCGGCGTGAAGCCGGTCTTTCCCTCGAGCGCGATCAGCCGGGCCTGGACCACATAGCCGTTGGCGTCGGGGCTCATCGCCGCCGGCGCGAAGTGCGCGTGCAGCCAGATGAAGTGCACCACCGCGAGGATGAGCGCGGCGAAAAGCGCGCGCGAAACCAGCGCAGGCTCAAGGGCGGGAAGCGGCGGGGTGGGTTCCAAAGCCGGGCCGGACTCGGTGCTCATGCGCGATGAAGACGCGTCCGGTGGGCGAATTGTTGCAGGCCAGCGCAGAAGCGCGGGACGTGAACTGCCCACGTTGGCAGTGCCAGTGGCCCACGCAGTGGCAGTGGCACGGGTCTCCTGACCCGTGAAGGGCATAAACAATTTCGTACGATTCACACGGGTCGGGAGACCCGTGCCACTTCGCACGATTGAGCGGGGCCGTACCCTGGAGGGCCGGTGCCCTCACCGGCCATGCAGCCCGCTGCGCATCCTACTGTGCCTGAACTTGGAGGCCGACGGGCTGGCGGGTGAGGGCACCCGCCCTCCATACGACGGTTCGAACGGCCGCCGGGTGCGGCGTTACTTCTTCGACTCGTCGATCACGAGGTAGCTCGTGCGGCCACCGCGCCAGATCAGGAGGAGGACTTTCGGCCCCTCGATCTGCTCGCTCAGGCGCACGGCCTCGTCGGAGTTGGTGACCGGCTTGCGATTCATCTCCAGCACGAGATCGCCCTCGCGCAGCCCCTGGCGGGCGGCCGCGCTGTCGGGGTCGATTTCCGTGATCACGACGCCCTTGATCCGGGCGGGAAGTTTCAGCTCGTCACGAATCTGCGGAGTGATGTCGCCCACGTTGACGCCATTGAGCACGCCCTCGTCTTGCGGAGCCGTGCCCTGGGTCCCGGCGACCGCGGTGTTCGGACGCAGGCCGAGTTTCACCTTCGCCACCGTCGGTTTGCCCTCGCGCAGGTATTCCACCGCGACCTCGGACTCCGGCGCGTTCTGGCTGACGAGCACCGTCAGATGCCGGCCGTCGCGAATCTCGGTGCCGTTGACTTTCGTAATGACGTCGCCGGCCTTGATGCCCGCCTTCTCCGCGGGGCTGTCCGGCGTGAGCTCCGCGACCAGCGCGCCCTTCTCGGTGCCAAACTCGGTCGAGAGTTCCTCGGTGAGGTCCTGAATGCGGACGCCCAGCATGCCGCGCTCGACGCGGCCCTTGTTCACAATTTGTTCGGCGACGAAGCGGACGAGGTTGATCGGAATCGCGAAGCCGACGCCGTTGAACCCGCCGCTGCCGCTGAGGATCGCGGTGTTGATGCCAACAACGCGGCCGTCGGTGTCCATCAACGCGCCCCCGGAGTTGCCGGGATTGATCGCCGCATCGGTCTGGATGAAGTCTTCGATCTCGAGGCTGACATCGAGGCCGCCGCGGCTGAGCGCGCTGACGACGCCACGGCTGACGGACTGGCCGATGCCAAAGGGGTTGCCGATCGCGAGGACGACGTCGCCGATCTGGAGCTGCTCGCTGTCCGCGAACGTCGCGGGGGAAAGTCCGCTCGCCTCAATCTTGAGCACGGCGATGTCGGTCTGCGGATCTCGGCCGATGATCTTGGCCACGTAGCGCTTGTTCGACTCACCGATCGAGACGCGGACCTCGTCGGCGTCCTCGACCACGTGGTTGTTGGTGAGAACATAGCCGTCCGCGGAAATCACGACGCCAGAGCCCAGCCCCTGGCGCGTGCGTTCGGGAGGAGTGCGGCTGCCTTTCTTGCGGGAGTTGGGGGCCTGGGGATTGGGAATCGCCAGGTCGGGATTCTGCTCGAAGAACCGCCGCAGCGTCGGGTCGTTGTGCAGGTCATCCGCCGGCATCTTCACCTTCTGGGTGGAGTAGACGTAAACCACGCTGGCCGCGGTGCGCTTCACGATGCCGGCGTAGCTGACGCGGTCGGGGGCGTCCCGGTTGATCGGCTTGCGATCGACATTCAGACGGAGCGGCGCGCGCTTTTCCTTCTCGACCGGAGCGGCCGCTTTGCCGTCGGCGGCGCGGAGCGAAACCGCCGGGGCGGTCGCAAGGGCGGTGGCAACTAAAACCAATAGGCAACGGGCGGTGGCTCTCGTTTTCATGCGGGTGGGATCAGTTAGGAGACGATCGGAGATTTAGCCAGCGCGTCATTTGGTCCGGCGGGAAGGACCTGAGGAGGCCAATCCGGGGATCCGCAGATGCCGGGCAGATGGGATGAGCCCGGCGAGCGAAACGCTCCGTCCATCGGTCCGGCATCTTCCGGCATCCGTGGATCCTTGCTCCGGCCCACTTCTTTCGCCCGCCAACCGCGGAGCTGAAAAAGGTCACCCATTTTCCCGCGGCGCTGGCCGGATTCTGCGTCACGATGCCGGCCTGCTTCCGCGCGCACCGCGCTGCGCAACGCCACCACGCAACACTGGCCCAAGCCGACGCGGAAGACGATTCTGTCACTGCCGAAGGTCGGCTCGAAGTGAGTCGGGCGTGGTCGAGCCACGCCCCTCCACCGAATCCGCGATTCGCAGGGGCACGCTTCGTGCGCACCCGGCGACTAACCTGCCCCTCGCTCGCGCTCGCAGGGGCGGAAAAGAATGAAAGGGGTCGGCAGCCGGAGGCAGCGGGCCCACTTGCTCCCGCTGCGCGCGTCCGAGCGCAGCGAGGCCTCTCAGACGTGCTTACCGCGGCGTTGCTGCGCCTTCTCGCGCATCTCCTTCAGCTTCGCCTGCTGCCCGGGCGTGAGCACGCCGCGCATCTCGGTCCGCGCCGCCTCAATCGTCTGGCGGGCCTGCGCGCGTTTTTGCTCGCGGGTGAGATTCGGATCGGCGCGCAGCGCCCGGAGCGTGGCGACGGTTTTTTCGCGGCCGGCCTTGAGCTGGGCCTTCTGTTCGGCCGTGAGATCGAGGCGGCGGGCCACTTCGTGTCGAATTGCCGCGCGATGTTTCAGCAGCGCCCGAAGGCGCGGATAACGCTTTTCGTGGTTGGCCGGAGCCGTGGCGTCGGCGGCCTGCAGCAGCGGCAGCGCGCCCGCGGCGAGTCCGAGAACAATCAGGGAAGTCTTGAGGAGAGTCTTCATGGCAGATGGAGGATGCGGATCAGACGGACGAAGGGCCGCCGCAGTTACGCGGTGCCGAATGGAGAGCGGGGCTCTTCATCCGCCGATGGACTGTTCCACCTTCTGCCGTGGCCGGTGAGGGCACCGGCCCTCCATGGCACGGCTGGTGGAATGCCGGGCCCACGGCAGGACGAAACCGATCCCCGATGTCATCTAATTAATGACAAACTGGTTCGGGATCGCTGCGTCACCGGCCCGCGAGGGTGCCGCGGTCACGGAGTTGCTTCACGCGATCGTGGGCCGCCTGCACTTGTTCATACTGAACCTGAACCATTGCCCGGGAAATTTCATCGAGGCCGCTCAGCTGCAGCGCCTCGCGGTAGGCCGTGACCGCCAGGGCCTCGCCGCGCTCCACTTCATGGAGGATCGTCTGCGAAACATGATCCGACGTCCCGGCCTCGAGGTCCATCCACTGGCGGTGCAAGGCTGCGGCGATTGAACCCGTCTTCGCCGGCTCCGCGCGGAGGTCTTTCACCCGCGACTCGAGGTCGGCGACAAACCGCGCTCGCTGCGCCGCATATTCGCCGTACAGCCGGGCATGAACGGGGTCGCGCGTGTCGGTCGCCGCTGCTCGAAATCCGCTTTCGGCGTCGCGGCCGGTTACAATCAGGCGGTTGAGCGCGAGGATGGAGGTGTCGTCGGAATGGATCATGGCGTCCTTCATAGAACGCCGCCACGGGTCCGGGTTCACGGCCACTCGTCCGTCCTCCGGCATCCGCTCCGATCTGCCCGGCCTTCCGGTGCAACCGCGGAATTGACCGCCCCGCCCCCCCCGGGCTAACTCCCGCACCTTATGTCCGCCGAATCCACTGCTCCGGGCGTCTCCATGGACGCCATTGTCTCCCTCGCGAAACGTCGCGGCTTCATTTTCCAGTCCTCGGAGATCTACGGCGGACTCAACGGCTTCTTCGACTACGGCCCGCT
>CANJCM010000009.1 GCA_947472765.1 Opitutia bacterium | reverse complement strand
GCATGGTCGTCACCTCCGCGCTGAATGAATGCCTGCTGGATCTCGCGCTGCAGCGCAATCTGGCGGGATTTCAGCAGGGGCTGCGGCGGACGCTGGACCAGTTCGGTTTGTCGGCCTGGGCCGTGATTTTTCCGCCGACGGCCGCGGTCGATGGTCGTCCCGTCTTCATGGCGAATGGAATTCGCAGCGCGGCCAGCCCGCTGCTGGCGCTGGCTTCCAAGGAGGGCTTCGACAAAATCTACCCGGCGCAAGGACCGGCGCCGCGGGTGCTCACGACGCTGGCGCGCGAGATTTCCCCGAATCCGACGGAGCGCTGCCGGCTCCTCCGGGTGCCCCGCGACAAGGCCGGCGACTTTGTGCTCTTCTGTTATCGCGACCGGTCCGCCCCTGACTTTGCGCCGGCGGAATTGGAGTTGCTGGTGCAGGTCGGACGCGTGCTCGATCGCTGCTTTCTCGCCATCGCGGAGGATCAGGAACACCAGTTCGAAGCGGGACTTTTCCGGCTCGTCGGCAATCTCCATCCGGAAGGCGTCTGTGTCCTCGACAACCGCCTGCGGGTGCTCTTCGAGAACCGAAAATTCAAGGAGCACATGCACGTGTGGAATCACGGCGTCGTCGCGCTCCAGAACCTGAATCTGCCGAAGCAGTCGGAACTCCCCGATGTCTGGCGCGACGCGTGCGATCATTCGTTTCAGGCCTTTCGCGAGGTGAAATTTCCCGCGGTATCCGGGCGCATGGTGGTGACGCAGGGCTCGGTCTCGTCGCTCAAGCAGCCGCTCGATCCGGCGCGGTGGATCGAGGGGGCGGTGCGCTATCTCGCCTTCCAGAGCGCGCTCGGCGTGCGGCCGTATTTGATGCTCACTTCGACCCTGCAAACCCAGGCCGCTTCGAGCAGCGATGCCACGCTCGCGCGCATCGCCGAGCAGCTTGGCTTCTCCCGGCGCGAAACGGAACTGGCCGGCTTGATTGTCCGGGGCAGCTCGGCCCGCGAGATTGCCACCCAGCTCAAGATCGCCTTGCCCACGGTGAAGACCCATATCCGCCACATCCTGCACAAGGCGGGCGTAAAGACCCGGCTGCAGTTCGTTGGACTCTGCCGGCCCGCATGACCGTCCGGGAGAAAAAAAGCAGCGGCCGGCGGGCGAACCCGCTGGCGGGTATTGTTCCGTCGGAAACCTGATTCACCGTCCGTCTCCGCATGCCCCCGCGTCCATCGAAACCAGTTTCCGGGCAGCACTCGGTGCGCGTTCAAACGCAGCTCCGCCAGGCGCTCGCCTTGCACCAGCAGGGTGAACTCGACCGGGCTCAGGCGCTCTACGAGGACGTGCTCGAAGCGCAGCCCGGGCATCCGGACGCCCTGCACCTGCTCGGCGTGCTTTTTATTCAGCGGGAGAAATACCGGGAGGCGATTGACCTGATCGGCCGGGCCATCCACCGGCAGCCGGGGAACCCTGCGTTCTACTATAACCGTGGCAGCGCATACCATCGGCTGGGCGACCTCGAAGCTGCCGTGCGGGACTATACGAAGGCCCTGGAGCTAAACCCGAAGGCCGGTGACGCGAGCTATAATCGTGGCAATGCCTACTTCGCCCTCGGGCGCTGGCAGGCGGCAGTCGACGACTACGAACGAGCGCTTCGAGTTCAGCCGTCCTATGCGGAAGCCTGGTGCAATCGCGGCGTCGCGCTCGTGCGGCTGGCCCAATTCGTGACCGCACTCGCCAGTTTCGATCGGGCGATCTCCCTCCGGGCGGACTACGCCGAGGCGCACTGCAATCGCGGCACGGCATTGCGCGAGTTGAAGCAATCCTCCGAGGCGGTGGAGAGCTACGACCGGGCGATTGCACTCCGGCCGGACTATGCCGAGGCGTTTTCCAACCGCGGGATCGCACTCCAGGAACTCGGAAAAATTCACGATGCGGTGGCCAGTTACGAGCAGGCTCTCGCGCTGCGACCAAACTATGTCGAGGCCCGCTACAATTACGCGAACGCGCTGTTCAATCTGGGTCAGCTCGATGCCGCCCTGGCGGGCTATAACCGGGTGATCGAATCAAGCCCCGATCATGCCGCGGCGTATCTCAATCGCGGCACCCTCTGGCTCGCGTTGAAACAGGCGCCGGCGGCCATCGCGGACTTTGATCGGTTCGTTCAATTCGAACCCGAAAACCCCGCCGGGTACTTGAATCGCGGTAACGCCCGTTCGCTTGCCGGGTGGCTGGAACTGGCAATCGCTGATTACACCCGCGGCCTGGAACTCCAGCCCGGGTCAGCCCGCCTCCATGAACATCGGGCGGGAGCCTGGCAGAAGCTTCGGCGTTTTGATGAAGCGGTGGCGGACTACGACCGGGCGATCGTCACCCAATCCGACTCGCATATAGCACTGTGGAACAAGGGGCTCATTCACTTGCTGCGCGGTGAGTTTTCGCCGGGATGGCCTCTTTATGAGCAGCGCTGGTACCTGGACGGTCTGACTCCGCCCGAGTTTCCGTATCCACGTTGGACCGGCACGGCGTCGCTCGAGGGGAAAAGCATTTTCGTCTACGCGGAGCAGGGGCTCGGCGACACCTTGCAGTTCTGCCGCTATTTACCCCTGCTTGCGGCAAGGGGCGCGAGGGTCGTATTCGAAGTTCAGCCCGCTTTGGTACCGCTGCTGGGGACCTTGGCCGGAATCGCCACGTTGTTGCCGCGAGGTGAGCCGCGGCCGGCCTGTGACTTTGAGTGTCCTCTCCTCACGCTGCCTTCGGTCTTCACGCGTGACTTCGCTTCGATCCCGGCCCAGGCGCGATATCTGGAAGCGGGTTCCGAATCCGTCGCGCTTTGGCGGGCCAGACTTGGGCCCCGCCAGCGGCGTCGAATCGGTTTGGTTTGGCGCGGAAATCCCCGCCAGGCGAACGATCGCCACCGAAGCACGAAACTCGCCGAGCTGATCCCGCTCCTGTTGCCGGACGCCGAATATTTCAGTCTCCAGAAAGATGTGACCGAATCCGAAAATGCCCTACTGGAGGCTCATGGAGTGCACAACCTCGATCGGCATCTCGAGAGCTTTTCGGACACCGCCGCGGTCTGCGAACTGCTCGATTTGGTAGTGTCCGTGTGTACGAGCGTCGCGCACCTGAGCGCGGCTCTTGGTCGTCCCACCTGGGTGCTGCTTACTTATGGCGCGGACTGGCGTTGGTTTTGTGATCGCTCTGACAGCCCCTGGTATCCGACCGCCCGACTCTTTCGTCAGAATGCACCGGGGGATTGGAGCGACGTGGTCTGCCGCGCCCGTTCGGCCCTGACTGAACCGGCATCCCTCAACGAGAGATCCAGTTAAGTTTTCCTTCCAGGTTCGCGGGTCCAAGGAAAGTCGCGCGCGGCGTTACGCGTCCCACCGAAATCGAGACGATTCCACCGAGCCGGTGTGCATGATGGGTGAACGCGCCGTCGCCGCGGTCGCCCCAGCCGAGCGCCACGTCCACCAGGTATTCGCCTGCACCGAGACGACCGGGGATTTCGATTTCCAGGACCGTCTCCGCCCCGGCGGCCAAGGCGATACCCTCGGCTTCTTGATGCAGGGTCGAAATTCCGTACAGCGCACGGTTGTGCCGATCGACAATTTGAAACGCGGCATGCAGGACCGGCACAGGGTCGCGGGCGGAGACCGTGAGTTGCACGCGAATGACTTCACCCTCGCCGAAATGCCGGCGTGACTGCCCGGTGTCGTCGGTCACGTCACACGCGGTGAACTCGACTTCGCGCGTACCGACTTCGTCGGTCGTCGTCCAGTTGCGTCGCGGTGGAGTGGGGCTGGATGTGCTCGGTCGACTCGGCAGCGCCTGGCGGGCCTCGGCGGCGTGCACGGCGTGATAGACGCTCGCCGCCTCCTTGCTGTCGCCGCGGAATCGGACCACCCCGCGGTGGAGCACAATCGCTTCGCGGCAGAGTGCTTTTACGGAGACCAGATCGTGGCTGACAAAAATCAGCGACATGCCCGCCGCCAGCCGTTCGCGAAAGTACGCTGCGCACTTCGCCTGGAAGAAGACATCCCCGACCGCGAGGGCCTCGTCGACAATCAACACATCCGGCCGGAGGATGACCTGAACCGCAAACGCCAGCCGCACGAGCATGCCACTCGAGTACGTTTTCACCGGCTGGTCGATGAACTCGCCGATCTCGGCGAAGGCAGTCACCTCGGCAAAATGGGCATCCATCTCGGCGGCGGGGATCCCGTAGATGCCGGCCTGAAGATAGACATTCTCGCGTCCAGTGAACTCCAGATTGAAGCCGGAACCCAGCTCCAGCAGCGCTGCCAGGCGGCCATTTCTTTCCACGCGTCCCGTCGTCGGCGTGAGCGTACCGGCCAGGATCTGTAATAAGGTGCTCTTGCCGGACCCATTGCGACCGATAATCCCGAGGCTTTCCCCGCGCCGGATGGATAGGGTCATCGGCTGCAGCGCCGGGAATGGGCGGGCTAGCGTGGCAGCCCGTCGAGTGGCCCACATACCGATGGACGGCAGCCAGTTGAAGGCTTGGGCGATCGATTTCAGCCCGGGGGCCACCAGCCGATCCGACGGGCGCCGCCACAAGGTGTAAACCTTGGACACGTCGGTCGCTTGCAGCAGGGCTTCAGACATCGAGCTGATTGCACGTCGCCGCTCCCGTCGGAAGCAACGTCAAATCGGGCTGGCACTCTTTCCGAGCGCACGGCCGGTAGTCCTTGGCTCCGGCAGTTCAGAAGGGACTCAGGAAGGATAGCCGAAGGATAACCGGAGGATGACCGAAGGATAAGCGCCCCCGTTTTCCCTCCCGCTGCCGTGCTAATACAATCAAAGTACAAAATCACGCGGGGGCTGGCCAACCCCCGAGCCACTCGCCCCGCCCTGCGGGCACCCCTCTCCAAGAGGGGACCTTCGTGAGGCACTTCCGCAGGGTCCCCTCTCGAGCCGGAACCATGCAGTTGAACCACAGATGGACACCGATGTACACAGATGGGTGAAGTCCCCGGCTTCGCTCACTGGACGGTGGGCCTGATTTCAACCGCCCTGAACTGCATCGATCCCGCTGAATCCGTGTCCATTTGTGTCCATCTGTGGTTGCTTCCACTGTATGGGTTCGGGTCGAGAGGGGTGGCCCGCAGAACCGGCGTGGGTCGCTCGTTCAACTTCCCTGAGTCCGCAAATCCTGGAAGCGTAGTATCGATCATCCCGAAGAATGACTCCAATTTTCGATCCGCAACCCGGGCTGGTTTGACAGAAATATACGCCCCTTCATCACTCCTGAAATCATCCCTAGGGATGATGGATTTCTTCTTGCGAGCGGGTTGCCGATCTGAGGTTCTCAAGTCCGCAGTTTTCAATCTGCTCGTATAAAAACCAACTAACATGGCTAAACGTAATAAGATTAAGTCCGCTCGTCCCCTCCTCAAGCTTGAGGCTCTGGAACAGCGTCAGCTTCTCGCTGGCGGCTTTACCACGGCGCAAGGCACGGAGTTCTCTAACATCGTTCACGCGAACGGTAACGTGTATGACCAAGTTCTCCTGAAGAGCTCGGCCATCACGATCTCCAATGACGCGGGTCAGATCACGCGCGTCTCCTTCCTCGACCTCCAGGGTGACATCGTCCAGGCCGAGTTCTCCGGCGCGGGCCAGCTGTCCATCTCCCTCGACAATTACTCCGGCCCCGCCGAAGCGACCAAGTACGCCCAGCCCGGCGTGCAGTACGTTTCCGGTCTCGCGAGCTTCACCATCCAGGGTTCTGATTCGACCACCAACTTCTCGGTGTTCTCCGTCGGTTCCTCCACGGCCAATGCCGGCAAGGACAACCCGATCTTCGCGGGTGGCCTGACCGGTGGTAACAACACCGCCGACGTCGCGCGCCTCACGGTCGTCGCGAATCCCGCCAACCCGAATGGTTCGACCTTCGGTGGCATCCGCGCCGGTAATGCCGTGTTCGGTGGCTCTGAAGGCCCGGTCGGTATCTCGGCCGCCAATGTTCAGGTCCAGAACGTCGTCACCGTCGGTGACCTCAATGCTTCCGGTACCGCGACCCCGACCCTGATCTTCGGCACCCAATCGCAATTCGGCGCGGTCTCCGTCGCTGGCGGCGATTTGGTTTCGGATAACGGCAAGTCGGTCAACAACACCGGCTCCTACGCTTTCGGCGTCAATCTGACCGCCGGCACCACGTCCGGCGGCACGACCATTGCGGCGGCGGACGCCACCGCGGCTGGTTCCTTCACCGGCAGCAATCCGTTCAACGCCACGGCCAACAGCTTCACGCTGACGACCGGCGTTGACACCATCCCTGGCCTCTCCGGCACGGCCGGCACGGGCAACGGTGGCAATGACACCATCAATGGCACCATCGGCGGTGGTTCCCCGACGCTGACGGCTCTCGACAGCATCAACGGCGGCAAGGGCACCGACACCCTCGTCCTCCTGGACTTGGGCAACAACACGGCGATCCCTGGTGGCGTGACGCTCTCCTCGGTTGAAACGGTCAACTTCCGCTCGGCCGGTGGTGCGACGATCGACACCAGCTCCCAAGCTGACGTTACGACGCTGAATGTCACGCAGGGTACCTCCGCGACCGTTACGGGCGCGAAGACGACGGCGATCAACATCTCCGGCATTACCGGTGCGGTTGTCGCCGACGGCGGCTCCATGCTGACCATCAGCACGGAAGCCGGCGATGTCACCGTCGGTGGCACCACCGCTCCGGCGGGGGCCATCTCGGTTACCGACTCCAAGCAGGCGGGCACGGATGTGGTCATCCATGGCGGCACCAATGTCTCCGTTACCACGACCGGCGCGGGCGCGGGCGGCACCATCAATGTTGGCGCCACGACTCAGCCCTCCGGCATGATCACGATCAACTCCACGGGCGCGGCTTACGACGCGACCGCGGCCAGCCTCTCCTTGGGCGGCATCACCACCAAGGGCGGCACCTCCGTCACGGTCACCCAAACTGCGGCCTCCTCTTCGGCGGACGCGGCGACGGACCTGACTGCGGCCACGATCACGCAGAGCGCGGTCTCGATCACGGGTACGAAGGCCACGACCTCCGTTTCCGTGACGCAGAGCGCCCCGGTCAATCAGGTTAACTACGTCGCTGCGGCTGGCTCGAAGGAAGTTTCCGAACTCACCTTCGCGGCTATGGTGGCGAATGATACCACCACGATTGAAGGCCTGACCTTCACCGCGGCGAAGGCTCTTACCGCCGAGCAGGCTGCTGCGGCTTTTGCCAACCTCGCTGCCTCTGCCACGCAGGGCACCTCACCGGTTTCGAACGGTGTCTACTCGGGCGTGTTGAGCGCCAGCTTCGTGTCGGGCGCCGCCTCCGCGACCAAGGTCACCTTCACGGGTGCCTCCAACGGCAATCTCAACATTGCCGTTACGGCGGGTATCGTGGATCCGACGATCTCCGCCAACACGGATGGCGCTTCCACGGTCACCACGACCGCGGGCGTCATGGGTGTGGCGGGTGGCATGGTCGCCGTTGCCGATAGCACGGACAAGACCATCGCGACCGTCTCCCTCAGTGGCTACGGTGCCAAGGAGCGCGTCGTGGTGACCCTCGCGGGTGCGCCCGTCAACGGTGATACCCTGATCTTCGACGGCGTGACGACCACTTATGTTGACGTCACCCCGACGTTGGCCGAGCTGATCACCGCCGCCGCTGGCAAGACCTACACGAACTGGATCGTTTCGAGCAGCAATGCCACGACGATTACGTTCGAGGCCAAGAACTCGACCAACGTGGCCGATACCGTTACGGGTGACTTCACCGGTACCGCGGGAGCGCTGGTTACGGGCGCAGTCGTCACGGTGCAGGGTAGCGGCAACTCGACGGTTTCGTCGGACGCGCTGACCTCGCTCTCGCTCTCGAGGAGCAATGCCGACGTCGCAGTCACGAATGCCACGGCGACGACGCTGGGTCTGACCGTTAATGCGGTCGGTACCTCGACCTCGAACGCGGGTGGCGTCTCCCTCGGTGGGACCTACACCACGGTCAACCTGAACTCCGCTGGTGCTTCCTGGCTGGCGTTGAGTGGGGCAGGCGTCACGAACCTGAACGTTTCCGGTTCGGCGGTCACCAATGTCGGTAGCACCGTCACTGGCGAAACTTCGAGCTTGGGCGCGCTGACCACCGTCACCGTGACGGGTTCGGCTGGCCTGACGCTGGGCACGAACGGTTCTACGACCATCACCTCGATTGATGCTTCCGGTACCTCCGGCGCGGTTTCCTCCTCGCTGATTGGTAACGTCGGCACGTTCACTGGTGGTTCTGGCGCCGACACGGTGACGCTCACGGGCGGGACCGTTTCCAAGGCGATCAGCACCGGTGCCGGCAACGACACCGTTAATCTGTTCGCCGGTACCACGACCCTCGGCGCGGTGATCAACGCCGGCGACGGCACCGATACCCTCAAGTTCGGTGCGGTGGCTGACGCCGTCACGGCTTCGGGCACGGCGACGTTTGCCGACTCCATCACGGGCTTCGAGAAGATCAGCCTCATCGCTGGTGCCGGTGCCCAGGAGGTTAAGCTCAATAACCTCGATGCGATCAACTACGTCATCAGCGCTGGCTCCACCGGTGCGCTGACGCTCTCCGGCATGGCCGCCAACAGCACGTTGGAACTCAACGCCGCCGCCGCGGGCACCACCGAAGTTGTCCTGACGGACGCCACGGGCACGGCTGACACGCTCAACGTCATCACGACGAACTCGGGTACCGTTAACCTCGGTACGGTCATCGCGGCGGGCGTCGAGACGATCAAGTTGACGGCCACGGACACGACGACGTCGACGGTCGACACGCACACCTTGAACATCAAGGCGGCGGACGCGACCACGCTGACCCTCGCGGGTACGGCGAAGCTGACGCTGACCTTCGACGCGGCGACCGCCAAGCTGTCGATGATCGACGGTTCCGCGCTGACGACGGCTCTGACCGTCACCGGCAACACCTCGGTGGCTCAGACCATCAAGGGTGGTACCGCGGCGGACAGCCTCACGGCTGGCTACCAAGGTGACACGCTGCAGGGTGGCGCGGGCGCCGACACGCTCAACGCGAACGGCAAGAGCCTGGTGACGCTTACGGGCGGCACCGGCGCTGACTCGTTCAACGTGAGCACGGCTACGACGAACGTGAATTCGTATGCGACGATCACGGACCTTGAGTCTACCGATAAGATCACCTTCGGGGTGGTCGGTGCTCCGACCTTCAAGGCGGCGGCCATCACGCTGGATCCGACGACGGCGGTCTTCCAAGACTACGCGAATGCGGCGGTCGCTGGCTCAGCGTACGGCGCAGTCTCGTGGTTCCAATACAACGGTAACACCTACGTCGTTCAAGATGCGGGTGCCGGTGATAGCGCGAGTTCCTTCGTGAATACGGAGGATGTAATCGTGAAGATCTCCGGTCTGAAGGACCTGTCGACGGCATCCTTCAACAGCACGTCTGCTACGCTGTTGATCGTCTAAGTGGATACCCACTCCCGTGCTTGATGCGCGGGATAAAATTCAGCCCCGTCCCTGCCAAGGGACGGGGCTTTTTTTTGGCTTTGTGAGGTGGACCGCGTCGTGAGCAGCGGGACGGCGTGGATTTCGATCTTGAACGGCTCGCGTAGCCCTGCCCGTGAGGGCAGGGACTTCTCGAATACTCCGCATGCTGTCGTCCCGCTGCTCACGCAGCGGGCTACCAGGCCAATTTCAGAATCCAGGTTTGAACTTCCGTCCTGCTGCGCGCAGCGAAGTTGCAAGCGGCGCGACCGACTCGGTGATCCATCCGCGACGCTCCCACGACGACATGGATTCTTCGCTGCGCTCAGAGTGACAAGGGAGCGTCCCTTTTGCCTTTTCATGCCATCTCTCGAGTAAGTGGGTTCCTGTCCTCGCGGAAAGGGCTACAGCAAAGTCCGCTGTTTTGGGTCCAACCAAGAGGCGAGCGTCCAGGGCTGTCACCGAAGGTGAGGTGCGCTTCGTCAAAGTCCCTTTACAACGACTTTCCGCCTGTTTGCCTAGGAGGTCATGTCAACCTCCGGAGACTCCGCTGCCGCGCCCACCGCCTACGACGTTGTTCCCTACCCGAGTGCCTCTTTTCCGCAAAGCCATCCGCTGCGACTCGCGGCGATGGGGCGCCTGATGGGAGTGAACACGGTGGCGCCGGCCAAGGCGCGTGTGCTCGAGCTTGGCTGTGCCGACGGAGCCAACCTCCTGCCGATGGCAGAACACTTTCCGCAGGCTTCCTATCTCGGCCTCGACGCCTCCAAGGTCCAGGTCGCGGCGGCGCAAAAAGCGATTGAAGGAGCTGGGCTGAAGAATGTCGAAGTTCGGTGCCAAAACATCCTGGATTTTCCCGCGAGCGAGGGAAAATTCGATTACATCATCGTCCACGGGATCTTCTCCTGGGTGCCCGAACCGGTCCGACAGAAGATCATGCAGATTTGTTCTGCTCATTTGGCCGAGACCGGCATCGCGTATATCAGCTACAACGCGCTGCCCGGTTGGAATATGCGGCGCTCGTTGCGCGACATGATGCTCTTCCACACCCGGCAGTTCGCCGAACCGGCGATGAAGGTGAAGCAGGCCCGGGCCCTTCTCGCCTTTATGTCGGAGTCGGTCCCGACGGAAAATAGTGCCTTCGGCATGCTCCTCAAGAGCGAGTCCGACATCCTGTCCAAGCAGGTGGACAGCTTTCTCGCCCACGACATCCTCGAGGAAGAAAACACCCCGTTTTATCTCCATGAGTTTGTCGCCCGGGCCGAGAGCCAGGGATTGCAGTATCTGGGCGAACCCAGCCTCTCACAGATGCTTTCGGCCAATTTCCCGGAAAAGGTCCGCGATACCTTGAACCGGGTGGGCACGACGGTCGTCGCTCAGGAGCAGTACATGGATTTCCTGCGGAACCGGTTCTTCCGGCAAACGCTCCTCTGCCACAAGTCCCAGACCGTTACCCGACAGGTGCAGCCGACGGTGATGGCCAGCTTCGCGTACCAGTCGTACCTGAAGCGTCCCGCGGCGCCCGTTGACCTCACGCATGGTGTTCAGGTCAGCTTTGTCAGCACGGCGGGTGCGACGATTAATACCGCGGACAGCTATTTGAAGGCCGCCTTTCAGGCCATTGCCATGGCGGCGCCGGGCTTGATCGGTTACCAGGAAGTCCTTGCGACGGCTCGGACGCAGTCACGCCCGTTTCTGGGCGCCCTGCCGGCCAATCGCGATCTGATCGACGACGCGACATTGCAGAGTAATTTGCTCAACCTTTATTCCAAGGGATTCCTCGAGATCTCCGCCGAACCGGTCCCGGTCGTGACGACGAGTCCGGCCAAACCCCTGATGGGTCGGCTGGCGCGCTTTTGGGCGGCAAGCAACGCCCGCTTCCTCACGAACCTGATTCACGTTAGCGTCCCGGCGGACGTTTTCGCCCGCTTCGTGATCGCGGCCTGCGATGGCACGCGTACGGAGCCTGAAATTGTGGAAGAGTTGGTGAAGCAGGTGAAGGCCGACAAATTGGGCGTGAAGGAAGGCGACAAGCCGGTCACGGACGAGAGTCGCCTCCGGGAACTCCTGAAGCCGCAGGTGGAAGGCGTGGTGAAACGGCTGGCGGAGCACGGATTTTTCGCGCCCTGAGCAGGCGGTGGGATTTTCGATTCTCGAATTTCGATTGGGCTTCGCCGTCTGGCTTAGCGGGATGTAGGGCCGGCGCTCGCCGCCGGGCCGGGTTCGTCATACCCTGTCATTCTGAGCGGAGCGAAGAATCCACGCGCTCATCTTCGTCGAAGACATGGATCCTTCGCTGCGCTCAGAATGACAAAAAAGGAACATGCTCGCCGCCACCGGGAACCAGCCTGTTCAGCAGCGAAAGTCTCCGGGCCGATAGAAGAGCGGACCGCCGAGGCGTCGGCGGAACAGCGCGTACGGCCACCAGGCGAGGCGGTACATTCGCTCGTCCTTCTTGCCAGGCAGCAGGCGTGCCCAAGCGCTGCCTGATTCATCCCGCCAGTAACGCAGCTGCTGCTCCCACCAGTTGCGGCCGCAGTAGCCGAAGTGACGGAACTGCATCGCGCGGATCTCCCGAAAGATTTGGCCGCGGGCGCGGGCCGATTTGGTGGCGGGATGTTCGCGGGAGCCTGCGAGAAACTCGGGCAGATGGTGAAACCTCACTCCGGCCTTCATCAACCGCAGCCAGAACTCGTAGTCGAAGGTGTGATCGAACTCCGGAGCGAACCACCCGTGCTGCTCGTGGACGCGGCGCCGCCAGAAAGTTGCGGGCTGGCAGATGAAGCAGTGCTGCACGAGCGCCGCCGCGTCGAAGGGCAGGGTGGGATATTCGCGGGTCTGCTTTCCTCCGGCGTCGATCCACCACGCGCGCCCGTAGAGGACGTCCACGTCGGGATTCTCCGCGAAGGTCTTCACCACCTGCGCGACCGCGCCGGGCAGGAGCACATCGTCGCTGTTGAGGTAACCGCAGATGTCGCCTGGGAGTTCCTGCAGGCCGGCGTTGATCGCGCGAACCTGTCCGCCGTCGGGCCCGCTGCGCCAGGAGAGGGGAGACCCAAACGACTTCAGGATTTCGACGGAACCGTCAGTCGAGCCGCCGTCCCAAACCGCGTGATGAATCTCAACGCCAGACTGCGCTCGCACACTCTCGAGGCATGCGCGGAGGAACGGCGCCTGGTTGTACGACGGAGTGACGAGCGCGACACTCAGGCGAGGGGTGGACATGGGCGTGCTTCAGGCCGGACCCGGCCGTCTAGCCAGCAACGATGCGGCGCAACATCATGGGCGAACCGGTTGGGCGTAGCCCTGCCCGTGAGGGCAGGGACTCCGTGATTGCTTCGCTCAAAGCAGTCCCGCTGCTCACGCAGCGGGCTACAAAGGCCACTCCATGGAGGTATACGGCCGACACGCGTCGCCGGGCCGGAGATTCTTGAGCGAGCGGCGGCCCTGCAGGCGGTTTCATCGTTCGGGTCAAACGTACGCTCCGTGCTTGAAGCCGGGCCAGTCCTTCCGCGCGAACGCGAGGTCGGCCTGCCAGAAGCTCGCGTCGTGCGGCCGATACAGCGGGTCGAAGAAATCGAGACAGCGGAATCCGCGGGCATCGAGATGCGCGCAGAGTTCGGGGAGGAGGAGATTCCCGAATCCCATGCGGTGATTATACGCCTCGATGACGAGGAGGTTCGCGTGGGCGAGGAGGTTGGAGGAGCCGGCGAGGATTTGCTCCTCGAAGCCATGCGTATCGAGTTTCAGGAGGTACGGACCGGCCAGCGCGTGCGTGGCCGCCAATTCGTCGAGCGTCCGCGATGGCACCACAAGGTCGTGCTCGGCGAAGGCGGTGTGGGCTGCGAGGCCACCGAAGAGATCGCCCGCGTGGAAGTGCACCTGGCCCGGCTTGTCCGCGGCGGCGCAAATCGTGTAACGCACGCGGGAGTTTTCCGCGGCGAACGCGGCCAGCGCCGGCTCATGCTCGCGACGCGCCTCGACGAGGAAGTAATCACAATTCGGGAAGTGCGGCAGCACCTCCCTCGTCCACATGCCGTTCGACGCCCCGACGTCGATGACGGTCTTGAATTCGATCCCGTACCGACCAAGTCGCGTAAGGAATCCTGCCAAGGTCGGTTGTTGCCAGAGTTCCACGAGTAAAGAGTCAGCGGGTGTAGGGCCGTCGCTCGCCGACGGGCCACTTCGCGGATGGAAAGGCAGGCCCGGCGACGAGCGCCGGCCCTACAGCGGGTTGGATGTGGCCTCGTGAGTGCACGTCGGTTCTCACGTTCAGGTCTGGCGCCGCCGGAGAATACAGAAATGTCCGGCGAAATGCATCGGCTTGATCAACTCGAAGTGGCCTTGCCGGCTCTGCATGAATTCGTCGACGGCCGTTTTGGCGCCGGTGGAGAAGAAGTCGTAATCGTCGACCACGATGCTGCCCCGCGGGCTGAGGTGCCGATCGAGGTAGTCGAGGGCGTGGGCGATCGGCTCGTAGAAATCGAAGTCGACGTACGCGAAGCAGACCGGATCCGGGCCGCTGCCCTCCCGAAGGGTCTCGTGCACGAGACCCGCGCAGACGCGGTAGCGCTCCGGTGGAAATCCGATCTGCGCAAGCCGGACCGCGAACTCCGCGGCATCGCAGCGCATTTCTCCCTCGTATTTCTCCATGCTGCCGAGGCCGAAGATGTCGTCCTTCAGTTGATCCTTCGGTGAGGGCTTGGGCAGCCCGCTGAACGAGTCGTACAACCAGAGCCGCTTGTTGGTGCCGCGGATTTCGTTGGCGAGGAGCGCAGAAGTCGCTCCCTGCGCCACGCCGAATTCACAGACATCGCCCGGTTCGCCGAGGGATGCGTGCAATTCGGAGAGGACATACATCGCTTCGCTGATGCCCGTGCCGAGCAGCTTCGCCATGAGGTCGGTGCGGCCAGGTTGCTCGGGGAGCCGCGGGAAGAGCAGGGTGCGCAGCGCGTCGTGCATCTCGCGCACGAGGGGCGGGTACTTGAGGACGGTATTCGGCTCGAGCGGAGTCATGCAGCAATCGCGGAACCAAGCGCACAGCGGACGAATCGGTGACGCAACGGCAAACCCGGTGCGGCCAATCCGTTTAACCACGAAGACACGAAGGCACGAAGCTCTTGATCAGTCCGATTTGAAGAGGGCACCGGCGACAACCCGACGGATTCCGTTCTTCAGGGTGGGTACGTTGAAGTTGATGAGCAGGCCGAGTGAGCGGCGGCTTAGCTTCAGGTAGGTCAGAATTTGCGCCTGATGAACGGCGGTAATTTCGGTGACCGACTTCAGTTCCACGATGAGATCGTCTTCGACCACGAGGTCCGCCCTGAACCCACAGTCCAAATCTGCGCCCTTGTAGACCACGTGAATCGGCTCTTGGCGTACAAATCGAATGGCGGCCCATTTCAGCTCGTGGGCGAGGGCCTCTTCGTAGACTGATTCCAGCAGCCCGGGTCCAAGGTGTCGGTGCACTTCTAGGCACCGACCAATGACCCGATAACTGAGTTCGTTAATTCGGTCTCCGGTTGAGCAGCTGGTTTTTAGATTCATCCGACGGTCCGAACGGACCACGGAGCGGCGAGGGCCCCAACTGAAGAAATGCCCCTAAATCAGGGTTCTTCGTGGCTTCGTGGTTAAACCGGATTGGCCATACTGCCCTAACTACTCTCCCGAGCCCAAAGGTCCCCCACCGTTTTTCCACGCGCGGCCACGTCCCGGTGGTAACGCTGGACGATGTCGTCGAAGGAGCGGGGGCTGACTAATTTCATGAACCGGCGGTTCAGCGCGTTCAGGACAACGGCACGGGTTTTGATCCCTTCCGGCGAGGCGTCGGGACCGGCTCCCCACGGGGCGGCGTTGATCGTCTTGATCACGAACTCGAGGGAGTAGATCCAGATGCAGTTGCGCCGGAGGAGGAAGGGTCCCGGTCCCGGATTCGCGGCGAGCACGCTCATGATCTCCCACCAGCGGCGCAGTCCGCCGGAATTGGTTTTCGTTTGGGGATGATCCCGATTCGCCGCGAGGAAGTGCGGCAGGCGCTGACCCTTCAAACCGGCGGCGAAGAAGCGCGTGAGCCACTGGTAGTCGAGAAACCAGCGGAGGTCGGCGCGCAGCGGTCCCACGCGCTCCAAGGCAGCGCGTCGGACGAAGAGGGTCGGCTGGCAGATATAGTCGTGGGAAAAGTAGAATCGCTCGCGGCTGCAGTCCTCGGTGAAGAGATTCGGGGTGAGAATGCGTCCGTCCTGATCGATCTCGAGCGCGTCGCCGTAGACGAAGTCCAGCGTCGGATCTGCGGCAAAGGCTGCCTGCACGTGTTGGAAGGCGGCCGGCAGGTACGTGTCGTCCGAATTCAGCCAGGCGACGATCTCACCACGGGCGAGAGCGAGGCCCTGGTTGATGGCATCGGCCTGGCCCTTGTCCTTGCGGCGCTGCCAGCGAATCCGAGCGCCGAAGCGCGTGAGGATCTCCGGCGTATCGTCGGTCGAAACCGAGTCCATCACGATCACCTCGGCGTCTACCACCCCCTGATCGAAGATGCTCCGCAACGCCGTTTCGATCCACCGGCCGTGGTTGAACGTCGGCATCACGATGCTGAAACGCGGAGTGCTCATGCGGCTCGTGCGGGCTCTCGCCCCAGACGTTTAACCACGAAGGCACGAAGACACAAAGGACGGGCAGGGTCCAAACCGGCGCTTTGTGCCTCTGTGCCTTCGTGGTTCAAGTTTGGGCGTGTTTCGCGTTTATGCCTAAATCCGTTCGTAGCTCATGGGGATTTTGGCGCGCGTCGCCAGCAATGCGGCAGCGACCTGTGATTCGCGTTCCGTGAGCTGGGTTCGCATTTGGAGCGAGCGGGGGAGGAGGATGCGTTCGTTGTACCAGGCCCGGAGAGGATTGTGGCGGCGGCGGGCGAGGGCGAAGGCGGCGAGATGGCCGTCGATCAGCTTTCGCACGGTGAAGTCCTGGAGCCGTGTCTGTCCCGCGGCGACGAGCCGCTCACGCAGGGCGCCGTCCTCGGCGAGGCGAACAATCGCGGCGGCGATGGATTCGGGCCTCGCCGCGTCGAAGTAGAGCGCGGCTTCGCGGGCGACGTCGGGCTGGCTCGTGTTGTGGCCGCAGGCGATCGGACAGTTCGTCTGCATGGCTTCGAGCAGCGGAATGCCGAAACCCTCGAAGAGGGACGGGAAGATGAGTCCGCGCGCGTGTTGGAAGAGCCAGCTGATCTCCTCGCGGCGGACCTTGCCGAGATGGAGAACGCGGTCGGCCACGCCGAACTGGTCCACGAGGCTTTGCCATTCCGCTTCGCGTCCGAGCCGGCTGCCGGTGCAGACGAGGTGCACGTCCGTCCCCTGCTGCCTCACCCGGCCCATCGCCTCGAGCAACGCCCGGTGGTTTTTGTGCCGCCAGAAATTCGCCGGGTAGAAAACAAACGGACGGGACTCGAGCGCCGCGTGGTCGGAGGCGGGACGTTCGGGTGCGGGAAGAGCGTCCGGCACATGATGGACGACCCGGAATTTGCGGCGGGGCACGCCCGTGATCTGCACGGCCATTTCGCGCGTGAACTCGGAGATCGCGATCACCGCATCCGCCATTCGCAACGACCAATCGTAGTGGAAGAACCGCTCCTCGTGTTCCTTCGTGGTAAAGAACTCGGGATAGAACCGTTCCTGCATGTCGTGAAACGTGAGCACCGAGGGTTTGCGCACCGGGCGCGGCCAGAGCGTGCCGAACGGACAAAAGTAGACGTCGATTTTGTCGAAATGCTGGAGGGCCTCTTCCTGCGTCTGCAGCCGAATTTCATGACGGCGCGATTCGGGCGGAAGCGTGCTGAGCAGCGATTCGTTGTGCGCGAAGCTGAAGAGCACCATCGGGTGCTCCGGCGCGTACTCCGGCCAGTGCCGCAGCAGCGTCAGCACGTAGTTCGTGACGCCGCCATTATCCGGCGCGAGCAGGTTTAACCCAATGCCGATTCTCATGGGGAACGATTCATGTCGCGAAGTTCCCGCTCCTCACGGAGCGGGCCACAACGGCTGCGCGGTCCGGTTTCAGTCGTAGCCCTGCCCGTGAGGGCAGGGACGGCATTCGGCGAGTCGATCAGACGGTTGTAGATCTTCCAGAAACGCGCCCAGTAATCGGCCGTGCGGACATCAAGGTCGGGATAGCCAGAGGCAACCGCTCCCACATAGGGCCAATCCCGCCATTGCCGGGTCAGATCGGCGCGCTCCGGATTTTGGCAAACGTACGCACACGAGTCTGCCAAGGCTCCCCGCTCCCGCTCCGCATCCCGGAGCACGTGGTCGTGGGCGCGATCCTGAAGCCGATGCCCGCCAAGTTGAGGGGCGAGGTGCTTCCGGAAGAAAGCCGTTGCCAACCACTGATCGCTCGCTGCGCCCAGGCCGAGCCAGACGAGGTGAAAGTGGTCGGGCATCAAAACATAGGTCGCCGTCGCGAGTTCAAAGCGGTGGCAGGTGTGGAGCAGCAGTTCGCGAAAATGCAGGTGAAATTCATCGTTCAGCCAACCTGTGGTTCGGCCTTCAATCGTATGCGTCCACAGGACGAACGCCTGCCCTTGGTAGAACTCCCGGCTCAGCCGGGGAAGCGTGGATTTGGGTTTAAAGGTCATGGCGACCTTATGAAGGGTCCCGCTCCTCACGGAGCGGGCTACGAAGCCCCGATTTAGGGGTGGCAGTGTAGTCCTGACCGTGAGGGCAAGGTCAGCATTCATCCCGCTCCTCACGGAGCGGGCCACGAGGTTTGGCGTAACGGCTGCCGTTGTAGCCCTGCGCGTGAGCGCAGGGACCGATCGCAGAGGAGGGGTCAAACGACCAAAAACAGTCCTCACCGGCGAACGGGGTTGGCGAAATCCTGCAGCATGGCCCACGCGTAGCGGAGAGCGCCGCGCAGGCGGCGGCCGGCATTCAACGCGTCCAAGGCCCGGACGTACGTGGTGTCGCTCCGGGCCCGGGCGGGTAGCGCTCTGTAACGTTGCTCCTCATGCAGGTATTCCTGCCAGTGCCATTCCAGCGAGGCCTCGACGATCAGGTAGTTCAGCCAGACGAACGGGGTGATCAGTCCAAGCGGCGTGTCGCGTTCCCGCTGGAAATCTTGGTTCATGCGCAGGTCGCTCCACGATTTCAGCCAGACCGTCTTGATGCTGTATGGACACGCGCCGCCATGACCGGCGAAGAAATACCGCGCCGCGTTGCCGTTGCGCCAGAAGTACCGCCACATCGACATCAGCGTGTCACGGCGGTGGTCATGGCGGGCCACGAAGGTCGGTTCGTAACGGAGGCGGAAACCGGCGCCGACGATGCGACGCGTGAGGTCGACATCTTCGCCATTGGGGAGATCGGGATTGAAGCCGCCGCTCCGGTGATACGCCTCCGCCCGCACCAGGATGGCCGCGCTGTAGAGCCAGTCACGCGCCTCGGGCAACACGCCTTGTTGCGCCCAGAAGTTCGAGAGGTCCGTCAAGCGCTCAAAGAAGCGACCGGACTTGCCCGGCAGCCGAAAACCCACGGCACCCACCGGCGTGTCGCCGCCGGCGTTGGGCAACCATTCCTGGAAGCGTTGGAAACAGTCGGGCGCCAGTTCCACGTCGTCATCGACGAAGAGATACCAGTCGCCGCGGGCCTGCTCGACGCCGAGACAACGGGTGCGTGGGGGCAGGACATTGGCCGCGAGGGCCACCGGCACGATCGGAAGTTCCGGATGGAATCGCGCGACGTTATCCGCGCCAACGCCGACGAGAATGATCTGCCAGTGGTTCGGCTTCAGGGTTTGGGCCGTGAGCGATGCGAGCGTGGGCTCGACCCGCTCGGGCCGTCCCATCGGCACAATGACGGAAAGGCTGGGCGTGCCGGGCTGCGAGGGAGGTGTGGCTGGGGTCGCAGCCGGCGCGGTCAGGCTCTGGATGATCTGCAATCGCGCGAAGCGATCCGCGTTGAGCGCGAGGATTTCTGCCTGCAGCCGGGTCCGGAGCGCAGGGAGTTCGCCCTCCGCCGCGCCGGCCACCGGGGTGGGCAGCGGGATCACGGTCGGGGCCGCATTGCCCGCCAACATTTCCATCGCCGCCGTCGTCACGGCCTCGACCGGGATATCGGTGACGCACACCAAGCGGTCCCAGAGGCAGTGCCACTGACAGCCCGCGCACGCGATTTCGGACGTCACGATTTTCACGCGACCGCTCGCCGGGTGGAAGCGGGCGTGTTGGCCCGCACCGTAGATCGCGACGGTCGGCACGTTCAAGGCGGCCGCCAGGTGAACGTACGCGGTGTCGTGGCAGAGCAGCAGATCGCACTGCCGCAAGCTCGCCACGAGGGCGGGGAGTGCGTCGGCGCGGAAGCGCTCGCGAGTTTCGTTCGCGGGCAAATCGGCGAGATACGGCGCGTCACCCGGACCTTCGAGCCAGACGATCTGAGTGTCGGGCCCGCGCAATTTCTCCGCCACGGCGCGAAAGCGCGGGAGTCCCCACGCCTTGCGCGAATCGCCGCCGACTCCCGGTGCGATGCAAATGCGTTTCGGTCCCGGGTTGGTCGGAGCCGCCGCCTCGCTGGACCGCCACGCGGGTGCCGGTTGGAGATCGCCGAGGCGCGGCTCCAGCAACGCGAGCAAGTCCTGAAGCTGCACTGATTCGCCGCGCGTAAACGACGGGGCAAGCGTGCGAGTGAAGTGCGGCGCTGCCGGTCCGGCGAGGGCGTCGGCTTCGTTCACGAGCGGTTGCCGGGCCGCGTTGGGCGTGAACCCGACTCGGATCGGAGCAGGCGCCCGGGAGACCGTGAGATCTCCGACCCAGTTCCGATTCACCAAGGCGAGGGCGGTCGCGTCCCAAGTTGTCGCCTGCAGGAACTCCGACCACCAAGTCACCCGCTGTCGCACATCCGCGGTCCAAGGTTCGCCTGGTGACAACGGGAAAGGCAGAAGCACCAGTTTACCCCGATGCGCCGCGAGGCGGGCTGCCTCGGCGCGCGGCGGATTCAGCAACTCGGGAGTGAACACCTCGGCTCCGACGAGTGGAGCGATGACCTCCAGGCCGGCGCGCACATGCCAGACGATCTGCCAGTCCGGCTGCAGGCGCTGCAGAGCCTGCACGAGTCCGGCGGCGATGATTTGATCGCCCAGCGAGTCAGGCTTGGAAAGGAGCAGTCTCATGCCGGAGTGGCGCGGAATCGTGAACGCTCAGGCTGGCCCGGGCGGTTTACGCAGCAGGGCGGCGGCGGTGACGTAATTGTGATGCGGCGCGGTCTGCCGGTGCCAGCGAAGAAACGGCCCGATGTCCTCGCGATTCCATTCCGGCGATCCAGTTTGGCCAAAGGCGGGCTGCCGCCAGAACGTGGACTCGAACTCCGCCATCGTCAGCGCGCGGCCATTCCAGGCGGGGAAGGTCATCCCGAGTTCCGGCTCGCAGATGTCGAACGAGATTCCGAACACCCCACCGGGCTTGAGCACGCGCGCGACCTCGGCGGCGGCGAGGGCCTTGTCGTCCTGATGTTCGATGACGGAAAAGCTCGTCACGACGTCGAAGGTCGCGTCCGCGAACGGCAGCCGGCAGCCGTCGACGATCTGCCAGTCGACTTCGACGGGAGCGAGAGCGGCTCGGACTGCTTCCCACTGTTCGACCCAGTTCCGGCCGGCTTCCACGAGTGAGACTTTGGCTCCCTGCTGCGCCAGCCACCACGGGAACGGCGACTGTTCGGATCCGAGATCGAGCACGCGCAGTCCGCGCCAATTGAGGGCGCTGAGGCCATTGTGCCAGAGCCACGGATACTCCCAGAGCTTCGACCAGTTGGTGAACTGCCGCAGGCCGAGCGGCGCGGCGAAGGCGTTGAGTTGGTCGATGAAGTCGATCCACGGGCGCGAGAACATCTCGGGGAGGTTCGCGAGGTGGCGCACGGGGCGCGTCGGCCGCTCCAACCGGCGGGCGACGACGATCTCATGGGCGCGTCGCCAGGCGGTCTGGTTGTCGAGAATCTCGAAGCCTGCGGTTTCGAGCAGGGTCGCGACGGCGGAGCGCGAATAGATGAAAACGTGTTCCTCCGGATCGAAGACCTTGTCGGTCATCGCGCCGAAGTCGGGTTGCTGTTTCTCCAACATCGGTAGTTGGAGGAACAAAATGCCTCCCGGCCGCAGCGCGTTGCGAGCGGCGGCGAGAAAACCCAAGGGCTCCGGGACGTGCTCCAGGACATCGTTGGCGATGAAGAGATCGCACGGCGGCGCGGAGATTTCCGGAAACACCCCGGCGCGGATATCGAGACCCGTGCCGGTGCTGACAGTGGCCGCCGTCTGGGCGTCCGGCTCGATGCCGATCGTCTGCCAGCCGCGTTGCCGCAAGTGGAGGAGCAACGTGCCTTCGGCGCAGCCGACCTCGACGGCGGTGCCGGGTTTCGGCGGGAGGTGCCGCGCCATGGCGTCGAGCCAGAACGTGACGCGGCCGTCGGCTTCGAGCAGTTGCTGACGCTCGAGCAGCACCGGGTGGTGTTTGCTTTGCTGGCGCTGCTGCCAGTAGCCCTCGAAGCTGTAGAACTTGCCGATGCAATCGGCCCGGAGCCGGCGCGCGGCGTAGTGGGCACCGCAGCGCGGACAGACGCGGTAGGCGGCCGAATGCGGGCTGACCGTGATGCTGCGTCCACCGCACCAGCAGCCCGGCGTGGCTTCGAACCAGTTCTCGTCAACCGCCTGCCGCACCGCGCTCATGGCTGCGCCGCCGGGTAGCCGAAGCGGCTGAAGTCACCGGGCGCGGCCCGCTCGAGATCGGCGACCCACGCCGCGTCGCGGCGCCATTGCTCGTTGTTGCCACCGCGATGAAAGGTGCGCGGGCCGGGCTTGGTCATGCGCTCGAAGTCAGTCCACCAGTGGACGAATTCCGGGGAGAGTTTGGGCTGCACCCCGAGAAAGTCGGTCAGTTGACGAAGGACGAGCGGATCTGCCTTCAAGTTTTCGAAGCGGAGGAGGTGGGTGCGCTTGGGGTTCTGCTCCACGATGCTCAGGGCCGCGTCATAGAAGGTTCGATACTTCGCGTAGGCGTCGCGCATCCAGGCCACGCGATCCGGCACTTGTGCGCCCCAGCGTTCCGTCGCCGTGTGATACCAACTGTAGATCGTCGGATGCGGATCGCGGATGAGGATGATGACCGGCCAGTCGCCCGCCGCCGGAGCCGGATCCCCGTGCACGCCCTGCGGAGCGGCGTTGATGTAAACAGGCTGGAAGGGCGCTCCGTCCTCGCGCAACCGCAGCGCGTAGTAGGCGTGGGGGTTGAGTTCCTCGGCCCGCTGCCGCGCCTCGGGGTTGTCCACAAATTCATTTGGGAAGAACACCAGGTCCAGCAACCCCGTCAGACACGCCCAGAGGTAATGGCTGCCGGTGCGCGGGAAGGCGTAGTAGTCGCAGCGGACGGCGAGCCGCGTGCCGAAATGATAGCTTTCCGGGCTCACAAGGAATTGGCCGGGTGCGCGGCGGAACGGCGGGCCAGTGTTCGGAGCTCCGGGGCGAATCGGGCATGCCATCCCTGGCCAATTCCTAAACCGGCCCGTGGGGCCAGTGACAGCGGGTAAATTCTCAGCATCCGCGAGAGCGAAACGCTGGGACCGACAATCGCCAGACAATCCCCGTGGTCATGAATCCAACCCAGCCCGCGCAGCGGGCCCAGGAATTTGGCGGACTCTGGCGGACGCATGCGAAATGGAGCGGTCGACAAAGGACAGATCACAGCCGTCGCTCCCCGCCAAATTCCGCGCAGACGAAAAAGCTCTGCATGGCATCGGGGCCGTCATCGTGGGCGCGGACGCGTCCACCGAGGCGAGTCAGGGTCATCTGGATACCCACGGGCGTTGGTGCCCATTTGTGGCCGTCGCCGACGAACGGCGAACCGGGCCGCCAGATGCCGCAGGTGGGATGGGGCAGGTAAAGAAAGAGGCGCCCGCCTGGCTTGAGCTTCGCGATCCATTCGCGAAGGGCGTCTTCCCACGCGGTGATGTGCTCCAGGCAGTGCGAGCTGAAGACGTAATCCTGCGAGTGATCCGGAATCGAACTCAGCAGGCGGCCCGCGCCCGGACCGCGTTCGAGATCCACGGCCACGGCCCCGGGCAGCGGCCAGAGCCCCGCGCCGATGTCGAGACCTTCACCGCGGCAGTGTTGCAACGCGGTGCGATGGATCGCGAAGGAGGCGCCACCGACGAAAAGGTAGTCGGGATAGAAGCGGCTCTCGTATTCCCAGCCGCCGGCCCGGCGTTGCACGTCGGGAAACGACAGCCAGTGCCGGTAGGCATGGAAGAAGTCGGGGGCGTGCGGATATTGCTCGAGCGGCGTCATGGAAATCTTCGGACCCCAAGCCTCGTTGTCATCTGTTAACTGCATTCCGAAGTTGGCCAAGTAGCCCGCTGCGTGAGCAGCGGGACAGCTTTAGGCGAAGCGAGGGAGAAATCCCTGTCCTCACGGACAGGGCCACGCCGAACCGTTTAACTTCGGAATCCAAGTATTCAATGACATCGAGGCTTGGTGGGCCGGGAAACGGACCATCGCACCCCAACGGCGGATACCGTTCAAGTCACATTTGAACTCGGCCGGACTCCGGCATCCCCGACCTACACGACGTCGGCAAACGCCGGTCGGAGTTTATGAAAAACCGCGTAACCGCCGAGACAGAGCACGATGCCGGTCAGCCAGAGCATGCCTAACGTGGAGGCCTCGACGGTCTGATGCCAGAGGACCACGCGCCGCGTGCTTTCGACGGCGTGGAGCAGCGGATTGGCCAGGACGATTTTCTGCAGCAGCGGGGGCGCTTTCTCGATCAGACGGAGCGGGTAAAAGACCGCGCTCATGTAGACGAGAATCTGAATCACGAACGGCATGCCCGCAGAGATGTCGCGGATGAAGACGCCCAGCCCCGCGAGAAACCAGGCGCAGCCCATGCCGATGAGAACCACCGGCGGGATGATCAACAGCAGGAGGAACGCATGCGCATCGAGTCCGTCCCCCAGCACGGCCACGCCCACGAGGGCGAGGCCCAGCGTGATGCCGGCGGTGAAGAGCGCGGAGGCGACGGCGGCCGCGGGAAGAATCTCGAGGGGGAAGACGACCTTCTTGACGAGATTGGGCTGGGTGACGATCGCTCCCGGAGACTGGGAAAGCACTTCCCCGAGGAAATTGAACAGCACGAGGCCGAGAAAGATGCCGAGCGCGTAGTCGAGATTGGTCTCGGTCGGCGAGTCGGTGAAACGGCCGCGGAAGACGAAGCCGAAGACGAACGTGTAGATGGCGAGCGAGCACAGCGGGCTCAACACCGTCCAGGCGAGGCCGAGGAAACTTCCGCGGTGGCGTTGCTCAATCATCCGCCGGGCAAACTGCCGGAGCAGCGCGTGGTGCCGGAGGAGCGGCCGCAGCGGGGCGAGCGGATTCCACGCCGATTCGTTCATGAGATGGCGCGGAGTCCGGCGAAAAATTCCCGGATCGCCAAGCATACTTCTTCGACTTGCTCCGCGGTCAGATGCGGTCCGATCGGGAGGCTCAGGACTTCGTCGGCCAGCCGTTCAGCAAGCGGAAAGTCGCCGCGCCGCCAGCCGGCTTCGCGATACGCAGGCGTGAGGTGCGGCGACGTGGGGTAGTGAACCTGCGTGCCGATTCCGCGGGTGGTGAGATGAGACTGCAGTGCCGCGCGGTGACCGGTGCGGACGACAAACAGGTGCCACGCCGGCTCCGTCCACGTGGGCACATGGGGCAGCACGAGATCGCCGACTCCCGCCAGCCGACTCAGGTAATGCGCCGCGAGTTTCGCGCGACGCGCATTCCACGCGGCGAGATGAGGAAGCTTGGCCCGGAGAAAGGCGGCCTGGAGTTCGCTGAGGCGCGAATTGAGGCCGATGAACTCATGCTGGTAGCGGACCTTCGATCCGTAGTTGCGCAGGTGACGCAGCCGCTCGGCGAGGGCGCCGTCGTTGGTCGTGACCGCGCCGGCGTCGGCGAGCGCCCCGAGATTTTTGCTCGGGTAGAAACTGACTCCGGCCGCATCGCCCAAGGAACCGGCAAATCGTCCCCGCAGCCGGGCGCCGTGCGATTGGGCGGCGTCCTCGAGGACGAAAAGGCCGCGGGGCCGGGCGATCGCGCTGATCGCCTCGACGTCGGCCGGCTGGCCGTAGAGGTGAATCGGGAGAATGGCCTTGGTGCGCGGCGTGAGGAGGGACGCGATTCGCGTCGGATCCAGGTTGTAGGTCGCGGGATCGGGTTCGCACGGAATCGGCTTCGCCCCCGTGTGCGTCACGGCGAGAAACGTGGCGATATAGCCGTGCGACGGGACGATCACTTCATCGCCCGGACCGATGCCACGGGCCATCAGTGCCAGCTGCAGCGCTTCGAGTCCGTTCGCGACGCCGATGCAGTGGGCGACACCGACGCTTTGGGCGTATTCGGTCTCGAACGCCTCCAACTCCGGGCCCAGCAACACCCGGCCTGACGCCATCACACGGTGATAGGCCGCATCGAGTTCGGCCCGCAGTTCCTCGTAGGCGGGCTTGAGGTCGAGGATCGGAATTCGCATGGGCTGCGTGCCGGGGCTCAGACGAACTTCAGCTTCCGGGCCGCGAACATTACCATCCGCAAAAGGAGCCAGCCATGGCGCCAGCGCTGGATGTTCGTCGAACCGTACGTCCGCTCCCGATACCGGATCGGTACGTCGGCGATCGCGAGGTTCAGCTTGGCGGCGCCGAAGAGCAGGTCGAAATCGCCGAAGGGATCGAAGTCCCCGAAATAGGCGCGGTTGGCCGCGATGCGCTCGTAGTCGGCACGCAGCAGAACCTTCGTGCCGCAGAGCGTGTCCTTCACCGGCTGGCCGAGGAGCCAAGTGAAGATGAGCCCAAACGCCTTGTTCGCGCAGAGATTCAGGAACTGCATGGCTTTCTCGTCCATCGGATACACAAGCCGGACCCCGTTCGCGAATTCGGCGCGGCCACTCGCGAGGACCTCATAGAATTTGGGCAACTCCTCGGGCGGCATCGTGAGATCCGCATCGAGGATCATGAGGATGTCGCCGGTCGCGACGGCGAAGCCGGCCCGGACCGCGTCCCCTTTGCCGCGGCCGGTCTGCTGAAGAATCTTGATCTTCAACTCCGGGTGGGCGGCGGTGGCCTGCTGGATGCGGGCCCAGGTGTCGTCCTTTGAGTGGCCCTCGACGAAAATCAGTTCCGTGCCTTCCCCCATTGGCGGAGTGCGGGCGATCGCGGCATCGATGTTGCCGGCCTCGTTGCGCGCCGGAATCACGACGGACACCGTCAGGCCGCGCCGTCCGGACCCGGCCTCGCGCCGGTCGCGCCGGGCCACGATGAAAATCGTCAGGCAGAACCACTGCAGCAGGGGCGCGAGCCAGCGGTTCAACCCGGCGCCGATTCCGAGGGCGGCGAACGGAATCAGGATCCGGTTCATCCGTGAAACCGGCGCCCAGCCGGCGAGCCGGAGCAGGTTCAGCACGTCGGAAGTCGCGAGCCAGCTGTTCTGCGGCTGACCAGCTTTCAGGCCGAGTCCGCGGGCGAGCGAGAGCAACGGCCGCCAGAGGGTATTCTGAAAATTCAGCAGCAGCCGCGTGCCGGGGTGCGAAACCGCATGCAACCGCTCGAGCAAGCGCTGCACGTCGGCCGCAAGGTTGAGCGTGTCGGAGATGATGATGACGTCGAACTTCTCCGTGAGCTCGAGGAACTCACCGGCCTGGAGGAAGAACGTCGCGTCCGGCAGGCGCTGGCGGGCCGCGGCAATCTGCGCGGCTGAGAGATCGATGCCCGACTTGCGCCCGGCGTGGAGGAGCGCAAGCAATTCTCCGGAGCCGCAACCGATCTCCAGCACCGAGGCATCGGGCGGGATCAGGAGATTGTAATAGTGGGCGAGCAGCCGGCGGTAGGCGCGCGCCCCGCCGAGCGAAGCGGTCGGAGCGGACTCATAAAACGAGCGGACGCGATCCAGATGTTCGACCGTCAAGTCGGGGCCTGATGCGGGTGCGGCCTTCGCCGCGGGAGGCGGAGAATCGGGGGGCGCGAGTTGGGTTCCTGGATTCAAAGGAGAGATTCCGCCGATGGGAAACGCGGCTTCGCCGACGATGGACAGGCGGCGCACGCGCAACCACATTTGTAGCAGCCGCCCGCCGGGGGCAGTCGAGAATTCATTGGTTTCCACGTCGTAAAAACCTGTTGCAATCGCTGGTGATCTCCCGCGGTCTGCGCTTTCAACTTTCCCCCTCATTCATGTTTCTGTCGGGTCCCAGACTGTGGCGCAGTATCGGGTGGGCGCTCGTAATTTGGGCGTCAGTTTCGCCGCATGGGGTCCACGGTGCGGAGGCGCCGCTGGTGGCGGGGACGCTGCCCGAGGATTACCTGCCGGAGCTTAAAGCAATCCTGGCAACGGCGCGGCAGCGATCGCCCCAGGTCATCGCGTCCGAGATCGAAATCGCGCTGAGCGAGGCCCGGGTTTATGCGGCCGATGCCCCGCGGCTTCCCAAGCTGGCGGCCAATCTCAATTTCGCGACGAGCCAGACCGCGGTCTCGGGTGACAACAGCACGCAGAATCGCGACCAGGGTTTTTTCTATCTGGTGACGTTGAACCAGGCGATTTTCCAGTGGGGCGCGCTCAAGAACCAGAGCGCGATCGCCGACATCAATGTCCAGATTGCCCAGAAGAACCACGCCGAGGCGCACCGACTGCTGGCGCTGAATCTCCGGCAGCAATACCTCGCGCTGATCGCCCGGAAACTCGCGATAACCCAGGCTCGCAATTCGCTCCCGCAGGCGGAAGCCGCCCAAGCGCTCGAGCGGGAGCAGCTGAGCCGCGGACTGGTGCCCCGGACGCAGGTGGAGGCCCGCGAGCTCGGCCTGCGCGAGGCGCGGTTGCAGGTCGCAAGGGTGGAGGAGGATTTTGCCTCGGATCGCCGGCGTTTCGCGCGGATGGCAGGGCTCGGCGATCTGCCGGATTCGGCCATTCCGATGGCCATCCCGAAGCCGGCTGATGTCGCTGCCACGGCCACTGCGGTCGTCGCGACGCTGAGCCGCGATGGCGGCCGCAGCCTCTTTGAATCGGAAATAATCGCGCTGCGAACGCGGGAGGCCGATTTGCGCTACGAGATCGCGAAGGTCCGGTTGCGGCCGAAGATTTTTGCGAGCCTCGGCTCGAGTCTCGACAACGCGACGACCGCGACCACGAACAACGTGACCCAGCAGGCGGTGACGCGGCAGACGGCGAGCCTCAATGCGCAGTGGGACATCTTCGACGGGCTCGCCACCCGCGGGGCGAAGAAGGAGGCGCTGACCACGCGCCGGCAGCAGGAAAACCGGATGGCCAGCTTCACGGTCGAGACCCTCGAGCGGGCGAACCAGCTCGCGCGCCAGCTGGCGATTGATGCCGAGGCGATGGAGATCGATGAAATCCAGCAGCGGATGGCGGGAGATGGACTTCGCCAGTTGCAGCAGGAGTTCGAGCTGGGAAGGGTCGCCCGCAGTGCCGTGACCGGCGCTGAAAACAGGGTGTCGTCGAGCGAGGCCGCGAGTGCCGGCGCGCGGGCGGCGTATCTCTCACGTTGGGCGGAACTGGTTTCGCTCGCCGGATTGGATCCGGTCCTGAATAACGTCGCGGTTTCCCACCATGCGCCCTCTTCGCGGTAACGCCGCCACCAAGATCCTGCTCGTGCTCGCCGTGCTCGGCGCGGGCGCGTACGCCACCTTGGTTGGAACGCGGCGAGAGGCGCTGGTCACCACCGTGCAGCAAGGCCGCGCGGTCGATGGGGTGGCGGGGAGCGTGGTCGTTTACGCGGATAAAGATCTCCAGGAATTGCGGATCGAAGGCGCCGGCCGCGTCGTGGACTGCGCCCGGCTGGAGCCGGGCGTCGCGGTGCGTGCTGGCGACCTGCTGGTGAAACTCGACACCACAGAACTGGAACGCGCCCAAGCCGATGCCAGGCGGCGTTACGAAATCGATCGCGAGCTGCTGCGCATCCGGACCGAGAAGAACACGGACCTCGGGCAGGCGCGTCAGAATCTCGAAAATGTGCGGCGTCTCCATGAGCTCGGCAATGCCTCGACCGAGAATGTGAATGCGGCCCAGCGTGCGCTCGATGCGGTCCTCACGGCCCAGACGGAGGCGGCCTTCCAGGCGCGGATTGAAGCCGAGAACCTGGCCCGGGCCGAAGAGGCGCACAAATTGGAGCTGAAACGGATGATGGTCGTGGCCCCGGTTGACGGGATGATTGAGAGCGCCCGCGTCAGCGTCGGTGCGTTGGTCAACGCGGGAGCTACCGTCGGGGCGTTCTACGCCAACGAGCGAATCGTCGCGGCGAGGATCAGCGAGGAAGACATCGCGAAGGTTAAGATTGGCGACCCGGCGAAGGTGAATCTGCTGAGTCTTCCCGGGCGGGACTTTGAGGCGCGGGTGAGCAAGATCCTGCCCTTCGCCGATCCGGAAACCCGGCGTTACACCGTCTACTTGGAGATCAAGGCAGACTTGGCGGATTTGCGGCCGAACAGCACCGGCGAAGTGACGATCACGGTGGGCAGCCGGGACCGGGTGGCGCTGGTGCCGCGCCGGGCGATCTTCAACGGCGTCGGTGGCGTCACGGTCGCCGTGGTCAAAAGCGGACGGGTCGAACGCCGGCAGGTCGAGATTGGCTACCGGGCGCTCAATACCGCGGAAGTCGTCAAAGGCCTGGCGCCCGGCGAGCAGGTGGTTGTCGAGAATCCGGATCAATTTCGCGACGGACAGAACGTCCGGGTTCAGGCTCTACGCTGACGCCGTCTGGGCGCCCCGTTTCCGGCGATGTCGAACAACCTGCGCATCGGCTTCCGTTTTCTGACGGCGAAGAAACGGGCGATGTTGATGAGCCTGGCCTGCACGATTCTGGGCGTGGGCTTGTTCGTCGTTACGCAGGCCACGACCAGCGGCTTCAAAGTTGTCTTCCTGCGCACGCTCCTCGGCACCAATGGCGCGATTCGGGTGGAGGATCGAATTCAGGACACCATGCGCAGCATGAGTGCGCCCGGGGGTTCGGACTTTCAGATTTTGCAGAAGGAAGGCGTGCAATACATCGAGGGGGTCGAGGAGCCGAGGCGGGTGATTGCCGCGGTGCGCGAGTTCACCAATGTGCGTGGGGCCTCGGCGGTGCTGCACGGCAACGTCCAGCTGACGAGCTCGTTTCGCTCGACCGATGCGCAGGCTTATGGGGTCCAGATCGAGGATCACCTGCAGGTCTCGGACCTCGCGCAGCAAATTGCCGCGGGCAACCTGGATAACTTTCGGCGGTCGCCCTCGGATGTGATTGTGGGCCGCGTGATCGCGGATCGCCTCCAGCTCGCGATCAACGACTGGTTCACCGTCACCGCCCGGGGCGAATCCCGGCGTTACCGCGTGGCAGCCGTTTTCGAAACCGGCGTGCGCGACATCGACCGGGCCCGCCTCTACGTTGACCTGAGCGAGGCGCGTTCGCTGCTGAAACGCCCGTCCGGTGCCTCGTTCATCCAGGTCAGCCTGTTCGACCCGAATCAGGCGCCGGCCGATGCGCTGCGGATGACGGAGGTGCTGTCGCACAGCGTCACGCCCTGGCAAAAGCGCGAGGAAGTGTGGTTGGGGGTCTTCGACGCGCTGCAGATTTCCAGCGGGATCACGGTGACCGTGTTCACCCTCATCGCGAGCCTCGCCATGTTCAACACGCTGGCAATGATCGTGATCGAGAAGACCAAGGACATCGCGATCCTGCGGTCGATGGGTTACGAGCGGCGCGATATTACGCAGATTTTCCTCTGGCAGGCCGGTATTGTGCTGGGCATCGGATCCGCGTTGGGAGCGCTGTTTGGCGCGGCCGTGACCTTTGCCGTTTCGCAACTGCCGCTGTCGATTACGGGCATCTTTACGACGAGCACGTTCCAAGTGGCGTGGGACCCGATGCACTATTTCGAGGCGGTGGCGACCGCCGTGGTGATGGTCATGGTCGCGAGCATCATTCCCGCCCGGCGCGCTGCGCGGCTGGAGCCGGGCGACATCGTCCGCGGCACCGCCCAATGAGCCAGACCCGCCCCCAGTCAGCTTTGGCCAACCGAGGCGACGTCGTGCTGCGTTGCACTGGCCTGCACCGTTATCTGGGAGAGGGGGAGGGGAGAGTGCACGTCCTGCGAGGGGTTTCGTTCGAAGGGGAGCGGGGCAAGGTTTGCGCCATTGTTGGGCCGTCAGGTTGCGGCAAGAGCACCCTGCTCTACCTCATGGGCCTGCTGGACCGGCCGGATGACGGTCAAATCGAGTTGAACGGACAGACTGTTTCCAATCACGACGACGTCGCTCGCACCGCCGCGCGGGGAGCCCACATCGGATTCGTGTTTCAGTTTCACTTTTTGATGCTCGAGTTCACCGCGCTGGAAAACGTCCTCATGCCAATGCGCAAGCTCGCGAAGTTGCAGCCGGCGGAAATGGAGGCACGGGCGCACGCCTTGCTCGGTTCGGTCGGACTCGGTGCGAAAACCCACCGCTTGGGCACGCAACTCTCCGGCGGCGAGCAACAGCGGGTGGCCATCGCGCGGGCGCTGGCGAACGAACCCGCCCTGATTCTCGCCGATGAACCGACCGGAAACCTCGACGTCAAGAACTCGGCGATGGTCTTCGACCTGCTGACCCAGCTTGCCAAGGAAAACAACCAGGCGGTGGTACTGGTCACCCACAATCCCGAGATCGCGCAACGCTGCGATTTGACCCGTCCGATGCGGGACGGGGTGTTTGTTTAATTTCCAACGTGCGCGATTTCGGCCCCGAGCCGAAAAAAGATCTGCCGGTAGTTCCACGGACCCGGCGCGCAGCCGATCCCCGGCGGGTTGCGAGTGAAGGCCGGGAAATTTTATCAAGATTAGCGACAGCATTTGGAGTGGCCGCACCGCCTAATTAATGGTCGCGAAAAACCCGGCGCCGAAATTTTGGTTTACAAGCGAAACGCCGCTCCCTTGTTTCGCCAGCGATTTTTCCTCCTCACTCACCCGTCCCGTGACACACAACTCATCGCGGAAAGAATTCTTCGCCAAGCTGCTCGGAGTGGTCGCCATTTCCAGTTTCTTTCCGCGTCTGTTCGCCCGCTCGGCCGTGGCAACGGTCGATTCACCTGCCGCCGACTCCACCGGGACCCCGGCGCTCCCCTTCGCGGTGCGCCCGGATTCGCGGGCGGTCGCCCGTCGCTCAGACTCCGTCTAACGGACCGGCCTCCGACATTCTCCGCTCATGTCGAAACTTTTCCCGAAGTCGGTCAACAAGCTGCCGCTCCAGATTATCGTTTATCTGGGCGTGCTCGTCGGGATCGCCACCGCCGGCGTGACCTACTACATGACGCCGAAGTACACGCGGGTCGGCTATGCGCCGGTCCAGCCCGTGCCCTTCAGCCACGCCAAGCACGTCCAGGAAGTCGGCTTGGATTGCCGTTATTGTCACTCGAACGTCGACAAGTCCGGCCATTCCAACGTTCCCACCGCGCAGACGTGCATGAACTGCCATAGCGTCGTAAAGGCCACCAGCCCGCTGCTGGCCCCGGTGCGCGAGAGCTACGAAAAGGGCACACCGGTTCCGTGGGTCTGGATTCACACGACGCCGGATTACGCCTACTTCAATCACTCGATCCACGTAAACCGCGGCGTTTCGTGCGTTGAGTGCCATGGCAAGGTCAACGAAATGGATACGGTCCGCCACGCGCAGCCGCTGAGCATGGCGTTTTGTATCGAGTGCCATCGTAATCCGGAAAACCGGATTCGCGACCCGAAGGATGTCTTCAATCTGGATTCGAAGACGCTGGCGGAACAGGGGCGTCAAAAGGACGCGCAGGAATTCTTGCACAACTGGAAGGTCAAGGCCCCGGAAAGCTGTTCCGGCTGTCATCGATGAAACGCAAATTTGAACATCCGGCGCCTTCTGAACGCGAGCTGACCGGGCCCAAGTACTGGCGCAGCCTCGACGAACTGGCCGAAACGCCCGGTTTCAAGGCGCAGTTGCAGCGCGAATTTCCCGAAGGTGCTTCGGAGCTGACGGGCGTTGATCGCCGGCAGTTCATGAAGTTGATGGCGGCGTCTTTTGCGCTCGGTGGAGTGGGCGTGGCGGGCTGCCGCCGCCCGGAACGCAATATCCTGCCATTCGGCAAGTCGGTCGAGGGGGTCATTCCCGGTCTTCCCCAATATTACGCGACCGCTTTTCCGGTGCGCAAATGGGCCATCCCGCTGCTCGCGGAAACCCATCAAGGCCGTCCGACGAAGGTCGAAGGCAATCCCACCTACGAGCCGCATGGTGGCGCGGCTTCGCTTGCTGCCCAGGCATCCCTGCTGGATCTTTACGATCCGGATCGCTCGACCGCCCACACCAAGGGTGGAGCGATCATCAAGGCGGATGCAGTCAACGCGCTTCTCGCCGGCATTGGCCAGAACTACGCCTCGAACCAGGGCACCGGTCTCGCTTTTCTGGCGGACGAATCGTCGTCGCCGACCCGCGCCCGCCTCGTGGCCGCATTGCGCAGCAAGTTTCCCCGTGCGATCTGGTCGGAATACGAGCCGATTTCCGACGAGGCGCCCGTCGCGGCGACGCAGGCTGCCTTTGGTGCCGGCGTGAAGCCGGTCTACCGTTTCGCCAAGGCGAAGCGCATTGTTTCGCTCGATTGCGATTTCCTGCATGCCGAAGCCGGCAGCCTCGCCTACGCCCGGGCATTCTCCCAGGGCCGCCGGGTGGCGAAGAAGGACGATCCCATGAACCGCCTGTATGTGGCGGAGAGCGCGCTGACGCTCACCGGCAGCATGGCGGATCACCGCCTGCGGCTTGCCACCAGCCACATGCTCGCTCTGGCGGCGCAGCTGGCCGGCGCCGTGGATTCCAATCTCCGCAGTTCGGTGCAGGCGCTGGGCGCCGGCCTCGACGTCAAGCCGCAGTGGGTCGCCGAATGTGCCGCGGATTTGCTGGCGCATCGCGGTGAGTCCCTCGTGGTCGCCGGCGCGCATCTCCCGGCCGAAGTGCACGCTCTGGCTTACGCGATCAACGCAGCCCTCGGTAATGTGGGCCAGACGTTGGAGCTGGTGCGCGTTCCCGCTACTTCCGCGGCGTCCATCTCTGAACTCGCCGCTGCCATCAAGGGCGGGTCCATCCGCACGCTCGTCATCCTCGGTGGCAATCCGGCCTACAATGCGCCGGCGGACCTCGAGTGGGCTGCGCTGCAGAAGAGCGTCGGCGAAGTCGTCCGTCTCGGCTACTCCCTGGACGAAACCTCCTCGGCGGCGAACGTGACGCATCTCGCGGCCGCGCACTACCTCGAGTCGTGGGGCGATGCCCGCACGGCGGACGGTACGATCGTGGCGATTCAGCCGATGATTCTCCCGCTTTTTGGCGGGCTGACGCAGATCGAAGTGCTGGCGCGGATTGCTGGCAACGCTACCGCCGATGCCTACGCGTTGGTCGTTGAGACGATTTCCGCCACGGCGGGGGCGAATGCCGAAAAGGCCGTTCGCCGGTTCCTGCACGACGGCTTGATCGCGGGTTCCGCCTACGAGAAGGCTACGGTGAATTTCAACCGTCAGGGCGTCACGGCGCTCCTCCGGTCCTCCACGCCGGTGGCCTTGGGCAAGGACAATCTCGAGGTCCGTTTTGTGGCCGACCACAAGATGGATGATGGCCGCTTTGCCAACAACGGCTGGCTGCAGGAGTGTCCGGATCCGATCACGAAAATTTCCTGGGACAACGCGATCCTGGTGAGTCCCCGCCTCGGCAAGGATCTCGGCATCGATCCGAAGGGATCCCTGATCCAAGTCGTCCGGAAGGAAGAAAACGATTTCAGCATCGGTAAAGAAAACGCGCACGTCTTCGAATTGACGGTGGGTGGCCGCAAGATTCGCGGCCCGGTGCACATCCAACCGGGTCTCTCGAATTACACGATTGTCGTTCCGCTCGGCTACGGCCGGACGGTGGCGGGTCACGTTGGCAAGGGTGCCGGCTTTAACGGCTACGCGCTGCGGACCTCGGGCGCGATGAACGTCGCGACAGGTGGGAAGCTCACGGCTACCGGTGACCGCATGCTGCTTGCGAACACCCAGGAGCACTGGTCGATGGAAGGCCGTGATATCGTTCGCGAAGCCAATTACGAAGGCGCGAACAGCTACCAGGACGATCCGGCTTTCGTGACGAAGATCGGCATGGAGTCACACTCCCCGACAATTCTGGGCGAATACGGCGAAAAGATGACGCCGGCGGAGCGGGCGACGCAGATTCCGCGCGGCAATTCCCTTTATCAGACGCCCAAGCTCGACGGTCACCATCAGTGGGGCATGTCGATCGACCTCAACACCTGCATCGGCTGTAACGCCTGCGTGGTGGCCTGCCAGGCGGAAAATAACATTCCGATCGTGGGCAAGGAGCAGGTCATGCGGGGTCGCGAGATGCACTGGATCCGCTTGGACCGCTATTATTCCAGCGGGACGGCAGACGCCGGGGCATTCGGCGGCGAAGGCAATCGCGAGTTGCCGGAGGATCCGCAGATTTCGCTGCAGCCAATGACCTGTGTGCATTGCGAGTTGGCGCCGTGTGAAACGGTGTGCCCTGTCAATGCGACCGTGCACGACGACGAAGGCCTGAACGTCATGGCCTACAATCGCTGCATCGGTACCCGCTATTGCGCGAACAATTGTCCGTACAAGGTCCGGCGCTTTAACTTCTTCGACTGGAATCAGCGCTCCCTCGACCAGCTCTACATGGGCCAGCTTGCTCCTTTCGGCATGCCGGAACTCGTGAAGATGGCGAAGAATCCCGAGGTATCGGTCCGGATGCGCGGCGTGATGGAAAAGTGCACCTACTGCGTGCAGCGCATCCAGAACGCCAAGATTCAGCACAAGGTGAAGATGACCCAAGCCGGCCGCCCGGGTGACGTCGTCGTCCCCGATGGTGCGGTCAAGCCGGCTTGCGCGCAGACCTGCCCGGTCGACGCGATCGTCTTCGGCAACATTCTCGATCCCAATAGCGCGGTCTCGAAGGCGAAGGCCCGGGAGCAGGATTATGCGGTACTGGGTTATCTCAACACCCGCCCGCGGACCACTTATTCGGGCAAGCTGAGGAATCCCAATCCCAAGATGCCGGATTATGGCAGCCTCCCGCTTAGCCGGGTGGAGTATAACAAGAAAAACGTGCCGGACACCCACGGTGGCGCGCACGAGGCGGCGGCTCCGCATGCCGGCGGCCATGACACCGAAGTCAAGAAGGGTGGGCACTGAGATGCATACCGCTGAATCAACCATGGCGCTCCGCCCGGGAGGACTTTCCTAATGGCTCACGTCGCCGATTCCTCCGCCGTCACTCCGGCCATCCTTCGGGAAGTGAACCCCGCGGTACTCCCGCGTGCGGTGCTCGTTGAGAACAACCGCAGCTTCTCCTGGATCACGAACAAGATTTGCGGGATCATTGAGGACGAGACTCCGACTTGGTGGTGGGTGTGTTTCGCGGTCGCCGCGTTTATCGCCTGCTTCACCGTCGGGGGTATCACCTACCTCGTCGCCACGGGCGTCGGCGTCTGGGGTCACGCCAATCCGGTCAACTGGGCGTGGGACATCGTCAATTTCGTCTTCTGGATCGGCATCGGCCACGCCGGCACCCTGATCTCGGCCATTCTCTGTCTCCTGCGGCAAAAATGGCGCACCTCGATCAATCGTGCGGCCGAGGCGATGACGATTTTCGCCGTCGTCTGTGCGGCGATTTTCCCAGTCTTCCACGTCGGTCGCGTTTGGTACGCCTGGTACCTCTTCCCGATTCCGAACTCGAACATCATCTGGCAGAACTTCCGTTCGCCCCTCGAGTGGGACGTGTTTGCGGTTTCGACGTACGGTACGGTTTCGGTCCTGTTCTGGTACATCGGACTTCTACCTGACCTCGCGGTGCTGCGCGATCGCTTCTACGCCGCCGGAAACAAATTCCGCTCCTTCCTCTACGGCCTCTTCGCGATGGGCTGGCGTGGGTCGAACCGTCATTGGAGCAACTACGAGATGGCGTACCTGATCCTCGCCGGCATCTCGACGCCGCTGGTGCTGTCGGTGCACACGATCGTTTCGTTCGACTTCGCCGTCTCATTGCTGCCGGGCTGGCACACGACGATTTTCCCGCCTTACTTCGTCGCTGGCGCCATTTTCTCCGGTTTCGGGATGGTACTCACGCTGATGCTGCCGTTGCGCGCCATCTACGGACTCGAGGATCTGATCACGCAGTACCACATCGACTGCATGTGTAAGATCACTTTGGCGACCGGAACGATCGTCGGGTACGCCTACGGGATGGAGTTCTTCATCGCGTGGTACAGTACGAACCCGTACGAAGGGTTCGCCTTCATCAATCGCGCCTTCGGTCACTACGCGTGGGCCTACTGGATCATGATCTCGTGCAACGTGATCACGCCGCAGTTCTTCTGGTTCAAGAAGGTGCGTCAGAACACCACGATGGTCTGGGTGCTCTCGATTTTCGTAAACGTCGGAATGTGGTTCGAGCGCTTCGTCATCATCGTGACCTCGCTCGCCCGCGACTTCCTGCCGTCGAGCTGGGGCTATTACTCGCCCAGCATCGTGGAAATCTTCACCTTCTTTGGGACCTTCGGCGTATTCTCCGTGCTCTTTCTGCTCTTCATCCGGTTCCTGCCGGTCATGCCGATGGCGGAACTCAAGGCCGTGACTCCGCAGGCCGATGTCCACGCCCACGAAGGCTCCTCGGGCCAAGCCCACTGATTCCACCATGGCTGCACCACTTTACGGCCTGATTGCCAGCTTCGACACCGCCCGTGACGTTTATCACGCGGCGGAGAAGGTTCGTGATGCCGGTTTCCGGCACTGGGACTGCATTACGCCGATGCCGGTGCACGGCTTGGACAAAGCCATGGGCCTGAAGCGTTCCATTGTCCCCCGCATTTCACTCGCCGGCGGCATCACCGGTTTCTTTACCGGTATGACGATGATCTGGTGGACGGGCGCCGTTGACTACCAGTTGGTGGTGGGCGGAAAACCGTTGTTCAGTCCGATGTTCGCTTTCCCGGTGAGCTACGAGCTCACGATTCTGTTTACTGCCTTCGCGACCATCATTGGCATGTTCGTGGTTAACGGACTGCCGATGCATTACCACCCGGTCCTGAAGTACGATCAGATCCGGCGCGGGATGGACGATACCTTCTTCATTGTAATCGAAGCCCGGGATCCCCGGTTCAACCTCGCGAATACCAAGGCGCTGCTGGAGCAGGCCGGGGGACGTGCGATTTCGGAGCTGGAGGCCTGACCATGCGCCACGTCTACCTCGTCACTCTCTTCGTTGCCGCGTTGCTCGTGTCCATCCTTGGACTGCGGGGCGTCGCATTCACCTCTCCGCCACTTGATGTGTTCCCGGAGTGGGCATTCCCGGGCATGAAGTATCAGCCGAAGTTCCGCCCGCAGTCCTCCAGCGAATTTTTCGCGGATGGCCGCGCCGACCGGATGCCGCCGGCCAATACCGTCATGCGCGGAATGCTCGCGGAAGACGATCACCTGTTTCGTGGCAAGGACGCTGCGGGCGCCTGGGTGAAGACTTTCCCGGCCGCCATCGCCGTCGACCGTCAATTGCTGGAGCGCGGCCGCGATCGGTATACGATCTATTGCCAGGTTTGCCACGGGGCGGCCGGCGACGGCAATGGCATCACCTTGCGTTACGGGATGGGGTCGCTGACCACCAATGGCAACTATCACACGGATCGTCTTCGCAACATGACCGAGGGCGAGCTTTTCAACACGATTACCAACGGCTCGGTCAGCAAGGTCATGCTGCCCTACGCCGACAAGCTTGAGCCGGCCGACCGGTGGGCGGTGGTCGCTTACATCCGCGCCCTGCAGCGGGCCCATCAAGGCACTGCTGCTGATGTTACAGATGCCGCGGCGCGGCAAACTCTCGGGATTCAATGAGCTCTCACGCTGTCACCGCCACGGCCATGCCGGCCGAGTCCTCCGCCGCCCCTGAGGCGAGCCGGGCACTCGTCATTGGGCTGATCGGCCTCGCTGCCACCGCGCTCGGGCTGCTGGTTTCACCTGCTTCGGCGGTGGCACTCTCCTACCTGGTGGGGCTCACCTACTGGACAGCCATTGCCCTCGGCATGCTGCTGCTCATCCTGATTCACCATATCGTCGATGCTTCGTGGTCGGTGGTGATTCGCCGGCAGTGGGAACACGGCTTGATGGCCTTTCGGTGGCTCGGCGTGCTTTTCCTGCCGCTGATCCTCGTCTCGCTCTTCTACCAATCGGATCTGGTTTGGCCGTGGATGAACACGGCCCGTGAATTGCATGGCGGCCACACTGTCGGCCACGACCCGCTTTACCTAAAGAAGGAAGGTTTTCTTAATGTTCGGGCCTTCGTCATCGGTACGGCCGCATTTTTTCTCCTCTGGATTTGGATCTCCGCCCGCCTGCGGAAAGCGTCGTTCTCGCAGGATGCGGACGGCGACACCCGCTGGACCTTCATGAACCGGAAGACGGCGGCGTTTGGCCTGCCGATCGTGGCCCTCACCCTCACGGCGGCCATCATCTACTGGGTGAAGAGCCTGGAGTACCACTGGTTCTCGACGATGTACGGTGTCTGGTTCTTTGCGAATTGCATCCGTGGTGCACTTTGCTGCGGCGTGCTGATCATGGTCTGGCTGCTCGGCCGGGGAAATTACAAGGGCGTGCTGAACTCGAATCACTTTCACAGCATCGGCCAGCTCATGCTCGCCTTCACGGTGTTCTGGGCCTACGTGACCTTCTCGCAGTATTTCCTCATCTGGAATGCGAACGTGCCCGAGGAAACCTTCTGGTATAACCTGCGTGAATTGAATCACGACGGTACGACCAACCAATGGTGGTACGTCGGACTGGTTATTCTCTTCGGCCACTTCTTCCTGCCGTTCTTCGCCCTGTTGTCGTATCGCTTCAAGGTTACACCGCACATCATCCGGCGCATCGCCCTCGCGATACTGACGAGCATCCTGATCGACATCTGCTACAACGTCCTTCCGGCGCTCAAGGATTCGCACGGCGACTCGCTCCCATTCCTTTCCATCAACCTGCTCTGGGTGCTCACTTCCGTGGCCGGCGTCGGTGGCGTCTGCGTTTGGGCTTACCTCCGCAGTTTCCCGACCACCAAGTTGATCCCCATTCGCGACCCGCGCATAGCGGAAAGCCTGACCCATCATGAGTGATTCATCCGACACGCCGGCACGCCCGGTTTCGTTGATCACGACCGTGTTCATTCTGGCGCTGTTTGTGGCGTTCGTCTTCGTGGTGCGGCACTTCTACGTCCCGACCTCGACCTCGCCTCAAAACGCGGCTGCGGAAAACCTCTCCAAGGAACTCGAGTGGAAGGCGACCAATGCCGCTCGTCGGGCCACTCTGCAGGACCTGCGCGCCAACGAAGCCAAGCAGACTAATTCGTATGGCTGGGTTGACCAGAAAGCCGGAATCGTGCGCCTCCCGATTGACCGGGCGATGGAACTCACTGCGGCCAAGTACGGCGCCAAGAAGTAAACGTCCGCGTTTCAAAACTCCCTTTCGAGATGACCAACGATTCGACTCACGCCACTTCGGCCGAAGTCACTGCCATCGACTCCCAGGCGCGCGGGCCGCTTTGCGTCCTGCTCGCGTCGGGTCTCGCTTGGCTCGTGATCAGCGGGGTGCTGGGCGTGATTACGTCGATTCAGCTGCACACGCCCGGGTTTCTGGCCGATTGCTCTTTTCTGACCTTCGGTCGCGCGCAGGCGCTTCGGGAGACGTCTTTTTTGTACGGCTGGATCGCGAACTCCGGTTTGGCGGTCGCCCTTTGGGTGTTGGGACGCCTCGGCGGTTCCCCTTTGCGTGTTCTTAACTGGGCGGTTGCCGGTGCGCTTTTCTGGAATCTCGGCCTGACAATCGGTCTGATCGGCATCGGGACGGGCGACATGACTTCGTTCGGTTTCTTCCAGCTTCCGCGCTATGTGCAGCCCTTGATGTTAATCGCCTACGGCGCCATCGCACTCCCCGGAGTATTGGCTTGGAGTGGACGTCGGACGAGTGGGCTTTACGCCTCGCAGTGGTACGGTGTTGCAGCTCTTTTTCTTTTCCCGTGGTTGTTCTCTGCGGCGCAGATCGTCCTCTTGTGGGCCCCGCTTCGCGGGACACTCCAGGCCGTGGCGGCCGGGTGGTACACGCAGAGCCTCTGGTCGCTCTGGCTGGCTCCGCTCGCTTTGACCGGTGCCTACTATATTGTTCCCAAGGTCGCGGGTCGGTCGATGCCGAGCTATGATTTCTCGTCCCTCGGATTCTGGACCTTGGTTGTTATCGGCGGCTGGACGGGTGGCCGTCACCTAGTCGGCGGCCCGGTTCCGGCGTGGATTGCGACCATGGCGGTGGTCGCCTGCTCGATGATGCTTTTCCACTATATCGTCGTGGCGCTTAACCTGAGAATTGCCAGCCACGGTAGTGGCACCGCGATTCGCTTCATTCGTTTTGGCCTCGTCGCCTATTCCCTCACCGGTTTGCTCGACGCGTTGAGCTCCTTCCGCGGAGTCGCCGTCGAATGGCAGTTCACTTTGCTCGCAACGGCACTCGAACAGCTGGGTCTTTATGGTGGTATCTCGATGATGATCTTTGGTGGCATCTACTACATGGTGCCGCGCCTCACGGGACGTCCTTGGGCCTCCGGTGCTCTGACCTCCGGACATCGCGTGTTGGTGTCACTCGGCGTTGTCCTGCTCATCGTCACGCTCGCTGTCGGTGGATGGACCCAGGGGGATGAACTCTTGAATCCGAAGCTCGGCGTGGGGACGATTTACACCCAGCTGAAACTGTCGCTGATGATCGGCACCGCGGCCAACGTCGCGCTTCTGGCCGCCAATCTTTTCCTCCTGGTTAACTTTATCCGGAGCGCCGTTGTCTGCTGTGGCACATCCGCTGCGGCCGAGTCTGCTTTCCGTCAGCCTGCCGCGCTGGAGGCGCACGCGTCATGAAGAACGGTTTCATCTTCCTCGTCGGGCTTTTTGCCGCCATCGCCATGTCCTGGGGTGGCATTGTCCTCGGAACCCATGCCCAACTCGGGTCCTTGACGCCGTACTACGACGATACCGAGGGTAAGTCCTTTCCGGAGCGCACCACGGGCCTCGCGGCTCGCGGGCAGTTGGTTTACGCGGATCTCGGTTGCGCCGCCTGTCACACCCAGCAGGTTCGCCGGCCGGATTACGGTTCCGATCAGGCTCGCGGTTGGGGTGACCGCCAGAGCGTGGCGCGTGATTATATTCATCAAGCCCGTCCGCAGCTCGGCGCTTCGCGGATTGGTCCGGATCTCACCAACCTTGCCGGACGCAAGCCGTCGGCGATGGATTCCGAGGACCTGATGAAGTTACTCTACGTGGGCAGTGGGACTCATCCTTCCTACAAGTTCCTTTTTGTGGAGAAGCAGATCGTCGGCGAGTCTTCGGCCCGGGCGCTGCGCGTTTCGGGAGCTGGTGCGGTCGCGGCAGGACACGAAATTGTACCTTCGGAACGTGCCCAGACCCTCGTGGCTTATCTCCTCAGCCTGAATACGGCCTACGATTATCCGGAATCACGTCCCCTGCCGCCGCCGGCCAAAGCTGCGCCGGCTGCCGGGCATGCTGAAACCCATGCTGCGCCCGCCGCAAAGAGTGAGATGAAGCAGGAGGCCAAGAAATGAGCGCGCCGTTGAATTCAGATCCCCGTATCGACCAGGCCGCCGTCACCGACGAGAGTCTCCTCTCGGTCCATGAGGCCATGCTCGGAAAGCAGCCTGACGAGAAGGCGCGGTACAAACTCCTCCCGCTTAATCTGCTCTTTCTCTTCAGCGGCTTGATCTTCTTCGCGGGCACTTACCTGAATCGCTATTCCGGGCATTTTGATCCGCACATCTACGACGAGAATGCCCACCCGGTAAAAGGTGGCGCGGTGGCCGCCGTCGCCGTCGATCCTGTGGTCGCAGGCAAGAAGCTATTCAACAACGCAGCCTGCAACACCTGTCACATGGCCAACGGCGTTGGGCAGCCGGGTGCGATTCCGCCGCTCGTTGGTTCCGAATGGGTCACGGGTTCCGAGGAACGCGCAATTCGCATCGTGCTGCACGGCCTGCAGGGACCGATTACGGTCAACGGGGCGAATTACAATTCTGCCATGCCGCCTTTCGGTCGCGTGGCGGGGTCGGGTTTCAACTGGAGTGACGATAAAGTCGCTTCGGTCCTGACCTATGTCCGTCAGGAATGGGGTAATCAGGCCCCGCCGGTGACCACCGCCAAGGTGACTGAGATTCGTACCAAGGAAGGTGATCGGAAGCCTTGGACAGTGGATGAACTGCAGAAGATCCCGTAAGGGTTCTCTCGTTGGCGGGTAATCCGCCCGTTTCCTTACGCCGGACAGAGCCGCTTTAGACGGATCCGGCGGCCGCGGTGGCTCCAAGTTTCCGGCGAGGCACCAGATAATTCTGCACGTAGTCCTTCACGGACTCGGCGAGCGGCGTCATCGGTTTGTCGTATCCCGAAGCGCGCAGTTTCGAAATGTCGGCCTGTGTGAAGTACTGGTACTTGCCCTGGAGGAGCTCGGGCATGGCGATAAAGTCAATTTCCGGCGGGCGACCCAAGGCAGCAAAAATCGCCCGGGTCAGAGTCAGCCAGGTATTGGCTTCGCCGCTACCGAGATTGAATAGTCCGCCGGCGTTCGGCGCCGTGGTCGCGAAGTGCAGGGTCATTTCGACCGCGTCCTTTACGTAGAGAAAGTCGCGCTTTTGTTCGCCGTCACGGTAGTCCGGCCGATGGCTTTTGAAAAGCTGCACGCGGCCGGTGGTGAGGATCTGCTGGTAGGCCTTGTTCACGAGCGAGCGCATGTCGCCCTTGTGGTCCTCATTTGGTCCGAAGACATTGAAGTACTTCAAGCCGACGATTCGCTTCAGCCAACCGTGCTGCTGGGCAAACACGTCGAAGTCCTGCTTCGATTGCCCGTAGAGGTTCAGCGGGTGCAACCGCGCCAGATCCTCCTCCTGATCCGACATTCCGGCCGTACCGTCGCCGTAGGTGGCTGCGGACGACGCATAGATGAAACGCCCGCCCTGCTGGAGGGTCCAGGAAGCCATTTCCCGCGTGTAGGCGAAATTGTTGTCGGCGAGGTAGGCGGCGTTCGCCTCGGTCGTGGAGGAGCAGGCCCCGAGATGAAACACGGCGGAGAAGCGGCCGTAGGCGCCGGGCTCGCGGGCGATTCGGGTCCGGAATTCGTCGGCCTCGACGAAATCGGCAAACGCCAGTGGCTCCAGGTTGCGGCGCTTTTCTTCGCGATTCGCGCTGAGCGGCACCACGCCCTGCCACGCTTTGGCCGGGGCGAGGAAATCGGTGACCACGATATCCCGGTGGCCGCGCTGGTTCAGCGCCCAGATAAGTGCGCTGCCGATAAAACCGGCTCCGCCGGTGACGAGAATGCGTCCTTCGAGCGAACTCATCGGCCGCCGGGATCAGCGATCCTGAGAAAGCTCCTTCGAGCGCTCGGTCGCGGCGACCACGGTCTCGCGGAGTAGGCCGCGGAAGTCGCGCGCGGCCATCCGCTGCAAGCCTGCGAAGGTGGTCCCGTTGGGCGAGGTCACCTGGTCGCGCAATATTTCAGGCTCGGTGCCGGTCCGGGCCATCAACCGCGCGGATCCCAGAATTGTCTCGAGTGCGAGCTTCCACGCGATGGCACGCGGCAGGCCGGCCGCCTCGCCGGCGTCACGCAGCCCAGCCGCGAATTCGAACACGTAAGCGGGACCGCTGCCACTGAGGCCAGTGACGGCGTCGAGCTGGCCTTCTTCCACTTCGAGCCCCTGGCCGAGTGCGCCGAGAATCGAGTCGGTTATTCGCCGATCGGTATCGGCGAGCGGCCGCAGTGCGCTCCACGCGGTGATTCCGGCCCCAATCTGGCCCGGCGTGTTCGGCATCGACCGGATGATGTTGCGGGCTTGCGGGAACACAGCCGACAGACTTGCCAGCTTCTTGCCAGCGAGGATCGAGAGAATGAGCTTACCGCTGGCGAGCTGCGCAAGACGCGGATCAAGACCCGCGAGTTGCTGGGGCTTGCAGGCGAGCACCAGCGTGTCAGCTCCGGCAAGCAAGCCGGCGAGATCAGGGGCGGCCTCGACTCCGGTGCGCTGGGCCAGCGTGCGGGCGGTCTGGTCGCCGCCGTCGATACAGGTCAGCTCGCCCGGCGTGCAGATTTTTTGGGCGAGGAGTCCATCGACGATCGCGGAAGCCATGCGACCGGCACCAAGGAATGCGATTCTGGGCATCGCGAAGAGTAGGGGGGAGACGATGTCAGCGGCGCAAATGGAAAAACGCCGCGCGCGGACGTCTATTCCTCGATCGTGCGCTTCGCGCGCTTCTCGACCGGATGCATGAGAATCGCCGTTGCCCCGCCTCCGGGCGTGTCCGTCATCGTGACCTCGCCACCCAAATTTCGCAGGGCATGACGCGCCACGGTCAGACCCATGCCGACGCCAACGGTATTCTTCGAGCTGACGAAGGGCTCGAACATCTTGTCGCGGATGTCGTGGTCGATGCCATGACCGTGATCGGTGACGCGAATTTCGACAAACCGTCCCTCGTCCGGTTTGTCGACGGTCCGCGTGTGCAGCGAAATCGGCCGCGGATCGGTGGGCTTGTTATCGTACGCTTCCCAGGCGTTGATCAGCGACTTGGCCAGGACTTCCTCGGCGATCTCGTAATTCGTGTCGATCAGCAGATCGCCGAGCGGATTGTCGATCGTGACCGGCGCCGTCAGCCGGTAGTCCTCGTGGAAGCGCTTGATCCCGCCCTCGAGGAGGCGCTGGACGCTGGCCTTGATCAGCGGAGGCCGCGATTTCACGACCAGGGTGCTGAGCTGCTTGATGATCGAAACGATGCGCTGCACGGCGTCCTCGACGTGCTGGGCGTTCTTCCGCACCTGCTCGGGCTTGTCGTAGTAGGCCTTGACGAGATCGAGGTAACCGATGACGACCCCGAGCAGATTATTGAGATTGTGCGCGATGCCCTGCGTGACCGCACCGATGGTCGCCGCCTTGCGTGACTCCTCCAGCCGCCGCTGCAGATCCACCATCTGCCGGTTGATGGTGACGAAGCGCAACTGCGTCTGCACCCGGGCCAGCGTTTCATCGAGGTCGATGGGCTTGGTGATGTAGTCGACCGCTCCCACACCGAGGCCCTCGAGCTTGCTCGCCTTCGTGGTCCGGGCCGTGATGAAAATCACCGGAATGCCGCGCGTGTCATCGCTGGCCTGCAGACGCTCACATACTTCGATGCCGTCCATGTCGGGCATCATGACGTCGAGCAGGATCAGATCGGGCTTCTCCTTCTTAACGAGATCCAGGGCCTCAATGCCATTATAGGCCGCCGCGATCCGAATTCCCTCGCGCTCGAGCTTCCGCTTCAGGAGCTGGACGTTGATGGGTTGGTCATCGACGACCAGGATGAACGGGGCTGCCATGTCACTTCAGAAGAGCGACTGGCCGCGACGGGCGCAAGATTTGGTGTCGGGCCGAATTCCGTCAGCCCGCCTCAGTGCGAAGTCGGTGCGCCTTCACCGTGTTCTTCATCAGCATCGCCACCGTCATCGGTCCCACGCCTCCCGGAACCGGTGTGATGCGGGAGCAGAGGGGCGCGACGGTGGGAAAGTGAACGTCGCCGGTGAGCCGGTAACCGGTCTTCTTCGTGGGATCCGGCACGCGGTTGACGCCGACGTCGATCACGACCGCACCGGGCTTGACCATGTCAGCGGTGACAAACTCCGCCCGGCCGATCGCCGCGATGAGCACGTCCGCCTGACGGGTGAGCGCGGACAGATTGCTCGTGGCGGAGTGGCAGATGGTAACCGTGCCGTTCGCTCCCGCCTTCTTTTGCAGGGCAAGCAGCGCGACGGGCTTGCCCACGATGAGGGAGCGGCCGAGGACGACGACGTGGCGGCCTTTCAGATCGACGCCGCTGCGGGCGAGCAACTCCATGATGCCTGCCGGCGTGCAGGCGACAAAGCCCGTCTCATCCTCCTGCGCGACCTTGCCGAGATTCAGCGTGTTGAAGCCATCGACGTCCTTCTCGGGTGACACCCGCCGGAACACCGCGAGTTCGTCGATATGCTTCGGCAGCGGAGACTGCACGAGGATGCCATCGACCGTGGGATCGGTATTCAGCTCATCGAGCAACGTGAAAAGTTCCGCCTGCGAGATTGTTTCGGGCGGGAGAATCACGCGGCTGGTGACGCCAATCTCCGCCGCAGTTTTCTCCTTTTTTCGAACGTAGGAGACGGACGCCGGATCTTCGCCCACGCGGACGAGTGCGATGCAGGGTTTGCGGCCCGGACGGGCGGCAACTTCCTGCTTCAGTTCGGCGACGATGGCGGCGGCGATCGCATTTCCGTCGATGAGTTCCATGAGGGATTGCGCGCGGTTACCGGAGCTGGAGCGACTCGACCTCGATCACGAGGTCCTTGCCGCCAACGGTGGTCTTGGCGGTGCCAAAGACGACGATCGAGTGATTGACGTACTTTTCGATTTGATCGGTCAGGAGCAGCTTCGACGTATCGAGATAAGCGTACCGCCGGCCCGCGTCGTCATTGAGGGCGTAATCGTACGGCCGGCGCGGCGTCAGTGGCCGGCGCGTCGAGACGAACCGACCCGCAAACTGCCGCGGAAGAGTGGCGCTGCCGCCGTCACCGAGATCAACCATCGGGGCGGCCTGTCCGCCGATGGCGGAGCCGTAGGCCGTGGGTGCGACCGGGGCGGGGGACATCGGTGCTGCTGCAGCCGCGGGTGTGGTCGCGATCGGGGGCACGTAGCCCGGTGCGGCGCCCACGTTGATGTAGCCGGTCAAACTCTTCTCGAGGCTGACCTGGGTCCATTTTCCCCGCAGGCCGGTGATGGTGGTTTTATCATCCTTTTGGGACGTGACGAGAATGCCGGCGTCCACCTTCGGCTCGAGGCGGATTGGGGCACCGGGTTTTACGTCGAGGCCCTTCGTCAGATCCTTGTTCTCCACGTAGCCTTCAAACGGTCCGGGGAGTTCGACGGCCATCCACCCCGCGGGGGTGTCGGCGGTCGCGCTCGCGAGCGGCTTCGGCTCGGTGCCGGCCTTGAGGTAAGTGATGGCGGGCGACGCCGGATCGGGACGCGTATGCACGGCCTTCGTCTCGGCGAGCGGCGCGGCTGCGAGCTGGCTGGCGGTGGCGAAGAGCAGGGCGGAAATGAAATTACGTTTCATCGGCGGATGGGGCGGGCCGGGCGGCCGCCTCGAAAGGCGCGTGCGGCGTGCGAGGATTGCGGAAGAGCGAGTCGATGTCCTTCGTAGAAAGAACTTTTCCGGCGCGCAACGGGATTCCCTTCAACTGCAGCGCGCCAATTTGATACCGGCGCAGACGTTTCACATCGAAGCCCAAGGCGGTGAACAACTGCCGGATCTCCCGCTTTTTTCCGTGATGCATGTGCACATCGAGATCGGTGGAGGCCTGCTCGACGTTCGCGTTGATCAGCGCCGCACGTTCGACGCGCAGCTTTTCGCCTTCGAGCACGACTCCGCGCACGAGTTGGATCAGGCGTCCCGCGGGAAACGGCCGCTTGAGCACGACGTGGTAGCGTTTCACCACCACGTTCGAGGGATGCATCAACCGATGGGCAAGATCGCCATCTGTGGTGAGAATCACGAGGCCCTCGCTATCGAGGTCGAGCCGCCCGGCGCAGAAGAAACGGAACTTGGCGAACTCCCGCGGGAGCAGGGCAAACACCGTTTCCGCGTGGTGCGGATCGTCGTTGGAGCAAAGGAGGCCGCGCGGCTTGTGCACCGCGACGGTGATGCGCGGCTGCGCTGTTGTGCGCACGGCCTTGCCGTTGACGGTGACGTGATCGACGCCCGGCACAATCTTCTGCCCGAGCGTGGCGGCGGCCGCGTTCACGCGGACCTCGCCCTGTGCGATCATGGCTTCCGCCGCGCGCCGCGAGCAGACGCCCGCGTCGGCGAGGAATTTTTGCAATCGGACGGGTTCGGCGTGGGCCATGGATCACCACAATGGGCGGCAAATCGCCGGGTGCTGCAAGCTTGGCCGCCACGAAACGCTTGCTTGGCGAAGGCTCCCCGCCCTTCATCCCGCCAACCTCGTTATGTCCGGATCTGCCGCCGCCCCAGGCTATTCCAAAGATCAACCGTTTTATGCGCGCCTCGTTGAGAGCCGGCTCCTGACCAAGACCGGCTCCGCCAAGGAGACCAGGCACTTCGTGGTGGATCTCGCTGGCAGCGGCCTGCACTACACCGCGGGCGATTCGCTGGGGATTTTTCCCGAGAATCGCTCGGTCGACGTCGATGCGATCCTGCGGCGGTTGGGCGCGACCGGTGCGGAGCTGGTTTCGCCTCCCGTGCTCCGTCTCCCGGCACCGCTGCCCCTGCGGGACGCATTATTCAACCGACTCGCGCTGGCCAAGCCCGCGCGCTCCTTCCTCGAGTTTCTCGTTACACGGGCAACGGCACCGGATGAACGGGCGCGTCTCTCTGGGTTGCTCGCTCCCGAGTCGCCGGAGGTCCTCGCTGCATTTCTCGAGGCCCGCGAATTCGTTGATTTGCTTGAGGAATTTCCGAGCGCAAGCTTGTCGCCGGGCGAGTTCGTTTCCCATCTCCGGCGGTTGATGCCGCGGCTGTATTCAATTGCGTCGTCGCCAATGGTACACCCGACGACGCCGCACCTGACCGTGGCGGTCGTCCGCTACTCGACGAACGGCCGTCAACGGGACGGGGTTTGCTCCACGTTTCTCGCCGATCGCGTTTCGGTCGGAACGACGCGGGTGCCGGTGTTTGTCGCGCCTTCGCATTTCCGGCTGCCGGCGGATCCGGCGAAGGATTGCATCATGGTTGGGCCGGGGACGGGCATCGCGCCCTTCCGGGCGTTTCTGCAGGAGCGGGCGGCCACGGGGGCCTCGGGACGCAACTGGCTCTTCTTCGGCGACCAGCGGCGGGCGACGGATTTTCTTTACGAGGACGAGTGGCAGGAATTCCAAAGCCGGGGCCAGCTCGCCCGAATTGATACGGCGTTTTCGCGGGATCAATCGGTCAAAGTGTACGTCCAGGATCGGATGCGCGAGCAGGCGGCGGAATTGTGGACCTGGATCAAGGGCGGCGCCTGTTTCTATGTCTGCGGTGACGGCAAGCGGATGGCCAAGGACGTCGACGTGGCCCTCCATGCGATCATCGCGGAGCAGGGGAGCCTTACGCCGGCGGAGGCCGAGGTGTATGTGAAGCAGATGAAGAAGGATCGTCGGTATCAGCGCGACGTGTACTGAGCGGTGCCCGGGATTTTCGGGGCCAAGGCGAGGCAAATTTTCTCCTCGCTAGCTTCTCCCGGCTGCCCGCTACTTTTCGACCGCATGCTGACGTTTACCAATCGTACCGCCCTCGTGACCGGCGCCGGTCGCGGAATTGGCAAGGCCATTGCCGAGACGCTCGCCCGTCACGGCGTCACGGTGATTTGCGTTTCGAAATCCGCCGACTCCTGTGGCGCGGTCGCGGCCGCAATCGTGGCGAGTGGGGGCAAGGCCAGGGCGCTCGCCGTGGACGTGGCCGATGGCGCGGCGATTGCCGCGGCGTCGGAAGCCTTGCTCAAGGAATTTCCCACGATCGATATCCTCGTGAACAACGCCGGCATCACCCGCGACGGCCTGCTGTTCCGCATGAGCGAGTCGGACTGGAATGACGTCCTGACCACCAACCTCACGAGCTGCTTCCATTGGACCAAGCTTGTCGGCCGGCCGATGACGCGCGCGCGGTGGGGACGCATCGTTAATATCACCTCGGTCAGTGGCGTGATGGGCAACGCCGGCCAGGCGAATTATTCCGCGGCGAAGGCAGGCATGATCGGCCTGACCAAAACGCTCGCGCGTGAATTCGCGAGCCGCAGCGTGACCGTGAACGCGGTGGCGCCGGGTTTCATCAAGACCGATATGACGACCGAGTTCGTCAACAACCCCGAAGCCTCGGTGAAGATTCTCGAGGCCGTCCCGCTCAAACGTTTTGGCGAGGCCGCTGACATCGCGAATCTGGTGACCTACCTCTGTTCGGAAGAGGCCGGCTACATCACTGGACAAGTTTTTAACGTTGACGGTGGAATGGCGATGTGAACCCTCCGCACATCGTTTCTGCCCCCTAATTCCGTCCAAATGGCTGAATCAAAAACCATCGAACAACGCGTCAAAGAGATCATCGTTAATCAGCTCAATGTTAACGAGGAGCAGATTACGCCGACGGCCTCTTTTCTCGACGATCTCGGAGCGGACTCACTCGACACCGTCGAGCTGATCATGGCCTTCGAAGAAGAGTTCAAGGACGAGATTAAGGGCGAAATTCCCGAATCCGACGCCGAGAAGCTTCAGACCGTCGGACAGGTGATCGACTACATCAAGGCCAAGGCTGGTCCGAGCTGAGTTGGCTCCCGTTTTTTTGGCGTTCTGCCCGTTTCCCTCGCGGAAATTTTCGGCAGAACGCCTTTTTGTTGGCGGAATTCGTCGGCGTCTTTGGCGACTATGGAATATCCATCTTCCTCGCGGCGGGTCGTAGTGACTGGTCTGGGGGCGGTTGCCGCCCTTGGCCACAACGTGGAGGCGTTCTGGGCCTCATTGGTGGCGGGCCGCTCGGGGGTCAGTCGCGTCACGCTTTTCGATCCTTCGCCGTTCGCCAGCCAGATTGGCGGAGAGGTGCGCGACTGGGATGCCGCCCAGCACATGGACCCCAAGGAAGCGCGGCGAAACGATCGCTACACGCATTTCGGTTTTGTAGCCGCCCGGCAGGCCGTGACGGACTCAGGCCTCGACATGGAGAAGGAGGACGGCGATCGCGTTGGCGTCATCATCGGCTCGGGGATTGGCGGCATGTACACTTACGAGTCGCAACTCAAGGTGCTGACGGAGCGGGGGCCGCGCAAGGTCTCGCCCTTCACGATCCCGTCGCTGATCGGCAATATTTGTGCCGGCCTGGTCTCGATCGAATACGGCGCCCGCGGTCCGAGTTTCGGGGTCGTTTCCGCCTGTGCCACGGGCACGCACGCGATCGGTGAGGCCGCCCATGCGATTCGCCGCGGCGACGCCGACGTCATGATTGCGGGTGGCAGTGAGGCCGCGATCACACCGTTTGCCTACGCGAGCTTCTGCGCGATGAAGGCGATGAGCACGCGCAATGATGCGCCCGAGAAGGCCAGCCGGCCGTTTGATCGCCAGCGTGACGGCTTCATCATGGCCGAGGGTTCCGGCGTGCTCGTGCTGGAGTCCCTCGAACATGCCCAGGCCCGCGGGGCCCGCATCTACTGCGAACTGGCCGGTTATGCCGCAACCTCGGACGCGTATCACATCACGCAACCGGATCCCGAAGGGCGCGGACTATCGCTGGCGATGCGACGTGCCCTGGCGAGCGCGGCGATGGCCCCCGAACAAATCGACTACATCAACGCGCACGGGACCTCGACGCCGTATAACGACAAGTTCGAGACGCTCGCGATCAAGAAGGTCTTTGGCGACCACGCCCGGAAGGTCGCGATCAGTTCGACGAAGTCGATGACCGGCCACCTGCTCGGTGCCGCGGGCGGAGTCGAATCGGTGATCGCGGTGAAGACGCTGCAGTCCCAAACGATCGCGCCGACCATCAACCTCGAGGATCCCGATCCGGAGTGCGATCTCGACTACGTGCCGAACGTCGCGCGCGCGGCGAAGGTCCGCGCGGTCCTGAGCAACAACCTCGGCTTTGGCGGACAGAATGCGGCGGTGATTTTCCGGACTCTCTGATCCGGCCTCCCGCTGGTTCACTTCCCCGGCGGTCGCCGCGGGCGGGTGTTCTGAAACACGGGTATGGGGGAAGTCTTTGTTCGGTGTCGCCGCCCGGATCGCCCTTGGACGAAAGGCCCCGGTGGGCGCCGCATGCGGCCTCAGCCCCGAACGGGGGCGGGAATCCGGATCCAGCGCTTCAGGCACGTGCGCAGCTCTTCCTGGCGAATCGGCTTGGCGATGAAGTCATCCATGCCCGCGGCGAGACACGCCTCCCGATCCTCCGGCATCGCATTGGCGGTGATGGCAATGATGGGCAGCGGGCGGCCCTGCAGGCGGGTGCGGATCTGGCGGGTGGCCTCGAAGCCGTCCATGCCCGGCATCTGACAATCCATCAGGATGGCGTCCCATTTTTCCAAGGTCGCGACTTCGACGGCGGCGACTCCGTCGGCAACGATCTAGCTGCTGAGTCCCAGTTTCTCGAGGAGGAGTTCGATCACGCGCTGGTTGCCCCGATCGTCCTCCACGACGAGGACCCGTCCGGCCAGGAGCTGGGCGGGAACCACGGGGAATGGGGCCCGCGAATTGCGATTCGGAGCGACGCTCAGCGGCAGGGTGAGTTCGAAGCTGAACTCGGAGCCGGCGCCCGGCACGCTCTGGACGACGATGTGGCCGCCCATGCGGTTGACGAGCTTCTGCGAAATGGCGAGGCCGAGCCCCGTGCCTCCGAAGCGGCGGGTCGTGGAGCTGTCTCCCTGGGAAAAGATCTGGAAAAGTTTTGTCTGCGTGGCTGCGTCCATGCCAATGCCGGTGTCGCGCACGCTGAAGCGCAGCGTCGCGACCGCGTCCTCCCGCCGTACCGTCCGCACGGCAATTTCGACCCGGCCGCGTTCGGTGAACTTAATCGCGTTGCCCGCGAGATTGAGCAGCACCTGCTTGAGGCGCACGGCGTCGCCGACGAGGTGAGTCGGCAGATCGGGCGAAAGGTCGAGGGTCAGCTCGAGCCGCTTCTGTACCGCCCGCGCCCGCAGCAGGGCGACGACCTGAGTGACCGTTGAGCCGAGGGGGAATGAGATCGACTCGAAGTCCAGCTTGCCGCTCTCGATTTTCGAAAAATCGAGAATGTCGTTGAGCAGCCGCATGAGCGTGTCCGCCGAGCCGGCCGCGGTGTCGACCTGCGCCTTTTGATCGGGATTGAGCGGGGAACTTTCGAGCACCTGCAGCATGCCCATGATGCCGTTCATGGGCGTGCGGATTTCGTGACTCATCGTCGCGAGGAACTCGCTCTTGGCCTGACTGGCGGCTTCCGCCTGCTCTTTCGCCTCGCTCAGGCTGATCGCCAGCGCCTCATGCTCGAAGATCAGCCGCCAGAGCTGGCGCAGATCGGCTTGGTGCAGCTTGGCGGTCTTCAGCAGGAAGAGCGCATAGGTCACGAAAGCGAGCCCCAGCGTCCAGCCGGTGGCATCCGGTTGCAGGATGAACCGGAAAAACAGCGGCGTCATGCTGGCCGTAACGTAGATTCGATAGCTCGCCGGCACGGGTGCGAGCGACCGCGCGGCGCCTGCGTTCATGCCCGCGATAATCATCACGATGAGCATCAGCGGGAGCAGTTCCTCAGTCTCGAAGTAGATCCAGCCGGCGCAGCCCCAGATGATACCCGCCATGAAGACGCCGACGAGGAAGAGCGCGCGCCAGCGGCCGAGTTGTTCAACGGTAGGCTGCGAACGTTCGAAGGCCAGGTTGATCCCGAAACGGCCGGCAGAAACGAGGAAAAGCGCTCCGAGCCAGAGGACGTGGCGCCGCAAAGGGTGGAATGGGTAGCTTCCCGCCACCAAAACCAGCCCGAGCACAAAGTTGGAAAACAAACCGAATCCCGCTGACCGGTACAGCAGGCGGGTCATCTCCGCCTCGACCTTTTCCGTGATCTGCGGGGTCGGCTCCGTGGCCAGCAGGAGCGGTCCGGCCCGAGGAGGACTTACACGGGCACTAGGGAGCCGGGTCACAATGTAAGTTCTTGGCGGCAACTAGTTACGTTTGGCAACAAAAAGCCCGCGACCGGAAGGGGCGCGGGCGAAAAACGACGATGCGGATTGGCGCTGAGGTTATACCTTCTCGACCAAACCAGCCTTGATTGCCTTGACGGACACCCAGATCCGCTTCGCGCCGCCATTCGGCATCTTGACGCGGATGCGCTGGAGATTGGGGCGGAACTTGCGCTTGGTGATGCTCGTTACGTGCGTGCCGATGCCACCGCTCTTCTTGGACTGACCCTTGCGGTTGATAATCGAGCCCTTGACGGGACGGCGACCGGTGATTGCACAGATTCTGGCCATGATGGTTTCGAGTTGGTTAAAGGGTCGGGAGTAAAGGCCCGCCGCGAAGCGAAGCAAGAGGTTTTTCCCGGTCGAGTTCAGGATCGCCCAAACGTGCCTTCAAGCCTGATCGCGGAAGGCATGGAGGACTTGGAATTTTTGGCCCAACTGCCCGGGATGCAGCAACTGGAGTAGACTGAGCTTTTTCTGGCTGAAGCGCGCGGCCTCGGCCGTGCTGATGGCGGCAATCGCCGCCACCGCATGATGCAGGAAAAACGCTTCCTGGGTCTCGAGTTGGGGCTGCGCAAAGCCCTGCCGGGCGAGCGCCTCCTCGAGCCAGTCCCAGCAGACGTGGCAGGTGAGGTCCTGTTCGCCGGGCCGTGCCAGCAGGTCGTTCGACTGGGTGTGCCGGAAATAGGCCCGGGCCGTTCCCTCCGGCGTCGCTTCCGTGAGTTCGCGCCAAGACTTCCCGTAATCGGCCGCGACGAACAATCCGGTCCACGGCTGCGCGGCGAGTTGGCTGGCGAGTTCGCGGGCGGCGAGGGGGGCATCAATGAAATAGCCCTCCGGCGCGGTGGCCGGCAGTCCGGGCAGTAGCTGCGCGGGCAACTCGACGTTGGTGAGCGTCTCCCCAGAAAGCTGCACGCCGAGTTCGCGCCAACTTTGCCCGCGAAAGACGAAGCGCCGAAACGGCTGCGCATCGAACAACTCGTTCGAAAACACGACGCAGCGTCCCTGCAATTCCGGCTCGGTGCCGAGCCCGACTGTCCGCACGGCGCGAAATGGATGGGCCACTCCGGCGAGGATGCCGCCCGATTGCGACTCTGCCGCGGGTTCGGCCCCAATTTCCACGAACGTGAAGTCCGCGGCGGAGCGTCCGGCCAGGAGGGCGACGCACGCCGCCACCACGAGTTCGCCGAAGACGGGGCCACTGGTGCTCGCGGTGAAGAAATCCGTGCCTGCGCCGTAGCCGACGCGCCGGCGCGGCTGGCGGTAGTAGCCCACGATGGGATCGTAGAGGGCCAGCCGCATGAAATCGGCGAATGGCATCGTGCCGGAGGCATCCGCGTGCTGGCGAAACACCCCGAGGAACCCGGCCGAGGCGCCCGCGGACGCTGAAATAAACGAACCCATTTACAAACCGAACCGGATGGCCACACTGCGCGGCGTGTTCAAACGGATTCTGAGCGTCTCCGCCGGCGCCGTACTCGGGGTCGCCCTGACCTTCAGTGCCGCGCGCGTAGCCACCGCGTGGAACCTTTGGCCGAGTCGCGATTTGTCGCGGAACTCCAGCTATCTCCGCGAAGTGATGCGGCTGGTGAACGAGAACTACGTCGACGAAAAGTCCGTGGCGTATGACGAACTCGCCCGTTCCGCCCTGCACGGCATGCTCGAATCGCTCGACGCCCATTCCGAGTTTCTCGAAGCCAAGGACAACGAGGAGTTCGAAGCCGAGTTGACCGGAGAATTTGGCGGAGTCGGTCTCCAGGTGGAGACGCGGCAGAATCGAATCGTCGTGATTGCGGCGCTGGCCGGAACGCCGAGTGAACGCGCCGGCGTGCGGCGCGGCGACGAGATTGTCAGCATTGATGGCAAGCCGCTCGAGGGCAGTGCCAACGTCGAGGCGATCGCGAACCGCCTGCGCGGCAAACCGCGAACCAGCGTGCAGATGGGCGTCTTCCGTCCCGGCACGAAGGAAACCCTCAGTCTTTCACTCGTGCGCGAAATCATCCGGATCGAGAGCGTGCGCAACGTGGCGCTGCTCGATGACGGCATCGGCTATGTGCAGCTGACGGAGTTTTCCGATCATACCTCGGAGCAGTTTTTGCAGGCGCTGGCGCAATTGCAGGACCAGGGCGCCCAGGGTCTGATTATCGACATGCGGAACAATCCGGGCGGGTTGCTCGATGCGGCGGTCGCCGTGGCCGAGCCGTTTTTTTCACCGGGCGAACTCATCGTCTACACGCGTGGCCGCAAGGAAAGTGAGCGGGAAGAGTACCGGGCGAAGAACCGCGGCGAACGCCTTTCGCTGCCGCTCGCCGTCCTCATCAATGCCGGCAGTGCCAGCGCGGCCGAGGTGGTCACGGGCGCGCTGAAGGACACCGGCCGCGCGGTGATCGTGGGTGAGCGGTCCTTTGGCAAGGGGTCGGTCCAATCGGTTTTCCGGCTCGAGAACGGCGAGGGCATGCGACTCACGACGGCGCGTTACTACACGCCGGGTGGGGTGAGCATTCACGAGAAGGGAATCACGCCACATGTCGAAGTGGTGATGTCTCCGGAAGAGGACACCAAACTGGCCTGGCAACGCTCGCGGTCGGACTTGCGTGATCCGGCGGAATTCAAGGAACGCTTTGGCTTCGAGCCGGTGGTCGATCGGCAGCTCGAAACCGCCCTCGCGGTCTTGCGCGGGGCACGCCGGTTCACCGCCCCGGTGAACGCTTCGGCGATGACGGCTGCGAGATGATTCTCGCGCTCGAGAGTTCCTGCGACGAAACGGCGGCGGCCCTCTTCGATCCGGGCCGGGGCATGGTCGGAGAGTGGATTCACAGCCAGATCGCGCTGCACGGGAAGTACGGCGGGGTCGTCCCCGATCTCGCGACCCGGGAGCATTTGCGCGCGTTTGGTCCGCTGCTGGAGCGGGCGCGGAGCGAGGTGGGTTTCGGTCAGGTCAGCGCGGTGGCCGTGACGAACGGCCCGGGCCTCGCCGCATGCCTCGCGATCGGCGTCGCCGCTGCCAAGTCACTCGCACTGGCGTGGCACGTGCCGGTGCTCGGCGTGAATCACCTGCGGGGTCATGTGTGGTCGCCGTTCATCCCGCTGCATGCGGCGGCTCCCCTGGAGTTTGAGACGCGACTGGCAGCGCTGCTGCCGCATCTGGGATTAATCGTTTCGGGCGGAAACACCCTGTTGTTTGCGATCGATGCCGCGCGGGCCGTGCGGGTGCTCTCGTCGACGCGCGACGACGCGGCCGGCGAAGCCTTGGACAAGGGCGCGAAGTTGCTCGGCCTCGGTTATCCGGGCGGCCCGTTGATCGAAAAGCAGGCGACTGGCGGGCGTCCGGATGCCTACGATTTTCCGCGCGGTATCGGCCGGCGTGATGATCTCGATTTCAGCTTCTCGGGTTTGAAGACGAGCTTGCGTTATCTAATCGAAAAAATGCCGGCCGACGAGGTCCAGGTCCGCATGGCCGATCTCTGTGCCAGCTACCAGCAGGCCGTCATCGACGCACTCGCGCGCAAGACCGCCGCCGCGCTCCGGATGGGCGAGGGGGAATTCCGGAGCGTCGGGCTTTCTGGCGGCGTCGCGAACAATCGGGCGCTCCGGGCCGCGCTCGAGCAGGTTGCGCGCGGCCAGCGGATCCCGCTGTTCGCCGCGGAGCCGCGGCATACCGGGGACAACGCCGGCATGATTGCATTCGCCGCGTGGGCCGATGCAGCGGGAACGAACCGGGACGCGGGATTCGCACTGCGCATTGAGCCGAGCGCCGCGCTGGCCCCGGCCTGAGACGGGATGGCAGGATTCGCAGGATGAGGGAGCGGGTTGAAGGCGGTTAGCGCGGAGATGTCCGCCCACGCGCAATCCGATCCAGATGGGATCGCGCTCGGAAAAAAACTAGCGCGGATCGCGAAGAGCCGCAGCGGCATTCGGAGTGCCCGAGCCCTGCCCCTACACCCCACTCGCAGGGGCGTGCGTCGTGCGCGCCCGGCAGTTCTTGTCGAGGCCGCCGGAGAACCTGCCGTTTGCGCCAGAAGCCATGACCGGTACGGTGCCACATGTTTATCCCCCTTCGATTCGCGCTTTGGAGTGTGCTGGCCATGTTGGTGCTCTCCGGTTGCTCCACCATGTCCACTCCGCCGCTCCGCACTGTTTCGCATGTCGACCTCGACCGTTATCTTGGACGGTGGTACGTGATCGCGAACATCCCTTACTTTCTGGAGAAGGGAAAAGTCGCCAGCTACGACACCTACGCGAAGCGACCCGACGGCAAACTCGACAACATCTTTACCTTCCGCAAAGGCGGATTCGATGCGCCGGAAACCAGCTGGCACGGCACGGCCTGGGTCACGAACCCGGCGACCAACGCCGAGTGGAAGGTTCGGTTCATCTGGCCGCTTTCGACGACCTATCTGGTGCTGGAACTGGACCCGGATTATCGGTGGGCGGTGGTAGGCACGCCGGGTCGCGACTTGCTCTGGATTCTTGCCCGTGATCGGGCGCTGACCCCGGCCGATTACGAGCGGATCCTCCGCCTGATCGAAGCTCAGGGCTATGAGCGCGGAAAGATTGTCCCCGTGCCGCAGCCGGCGGCTTGAAAGCGCAGCTCCGCGCTGCGCGAGCGCCGGCGCGTCAGGCGAATCGCATCCCACGCCGGGGCTGGAGACTAAGGCGCTAATTTGTGCCGGACCGCGACGGACATTGCACATGCGAGGTGGAGGGCGTACGTTTGACCACTCGGCACTCTGATCGCGCCGGGATTCGATGGCACTCTCACTCCCTCAGCGTCTCAGCCTGCGTCTTTTCTCCGCCTTGCGCCGCGGTTTGGACGCGTTTCGCGACTGGCTCGACGATCGTCCGGCGGTTGCAGAGTGGATTTATCCCGCGGGGCAGCACGACTATCGCGCGCACAATGGCCGGATGTTCGCCAATTTTCATGAGCAGGAGCGCATGCTGGCCGACCGTCCCCGGATGGCGTTCTACAACGCCGCCATCGCGCGGCACGTCCAGCCGGGTGACCGGGTAATCGATCTCGGCACCGGTACTGGCATCCTTGCGGCGCTCGCCGCCCGGCGCGGGGCCGCGCAAGTCTACGCGATCGATCACTCCGAAATTCTCGAGCACGCCCGCAGCCTCGCGCGAGCCAACCGGATCGAGAACGTCGAGTTCGTCGCCACACACAGCACAGAGTTCAACCTGCCGGAGCCGGTCGATGTGATCGTGCATGAGCAGATGGGCGACTGTCTCTTCGACGAGTCGATGGTGGCGAACGTCACCGACCTGCGCGACCGCCTGTTGAAGCCCGGCGGGCTCATCGTCCCGAGCGTGTTCGAACTCTATTGCGAACCGATCAAGATCAACGACGCGCGGCTGGTCCCCTTCATTTGGGAACTCGAGGTGCTCGGCTATGACTACGCGAGCCTCGAACGGCACCGCCCGCAAAATCCCGGCTACTACCACCTCGTCAGCAGCGACCTCAATCTGGTGGAACACTTCCTCGGGCAGCCCGAGCCGCTCCTGACGATCGATCTGAACACCTTGCAGGAGTCGAAACTGCCGACCGAGATTGCGTTCACCCGCACCGTGGTGAATCCCGGTCGCATGGATGGCTATGCGGTTTTCTTCCGGGCGAAGGTGGATGGCGATCTGTCGCTGAGTTCGAGTCCGCTCGACCGCGGACGCGCCCCGCACTGGGGCTTCCGGATCCTGCGCGCCGAGCGAATGGACTTCGCCGCGGGCGATCAGATTGACGCGCGGCTCACGGTGGAACGTTGGACCACGATCGACACCTGGCGATGGAGTCAGTCCCGGCGTCCGGCCGGTCAGCTTTCCCCCGTCGGATGATTCGGCGGTCAGGGTGCATCCGCGATCGGTAGCTCGAGGTACAGTGGTTCGAGGCCGGATTGCATTGTCTCACTGATGCCCGGCCTCCTTCACTCCTCCCGTGAAGTCATCCCTGATGCATGGTTTTCCGCCCGCGCTCACCGGCCAGGTTACGCTCGCCAACTGGCGGACAGCGCCCTTCAACCGCTGGGCATTTCACCACGTGCGGGAACTGGTTCCGTCCGCCGAGATTGCCGCCCCGCGCGCGGGGCATGAACCGTGGACGCGCGCCGACCGCGACCTGCCCGTCGGTGATCTTGCGGCCACCGATACGGATGGCTTGGTGATCCTGCACCGGGGCCGGCTGGTGCGGGAAACCTACGCCCACGGACTTGCCGCCGAAACGCCGCACATCCTGATGTCCGTTTCCAAGTCGCTGCTCGGACTGCTCGCCGGCGTCCTCGTGGGCCGCGGGCAACTGGATCCCGAGGAGCCCGTCACGGCGCTGATTCCCGAGCTTGCCGGCACCGCGTATCGAGGTGCCACCATCCGCCAGTTGCTCGATATGCGGGTGGGCGTCGCCTTCGACGAGAACTATCTCGCGACGTCCGGTCCGATTATCGAGTACCGGAAATCCACGGGCTGGAATCCGCTCGCCCCCGGCGAATCGCCGTCGGACTTGCGCTCGTTCTTCCAGCATCTCACGAAACCCGACGGACCCCACGGCGGACGTTTTCACTATGTCTCGCCCAACACCGATCTTCTCGGCTGGGTGCTCGAACGCGCGTCCGGCCTGCGTTACGCCGACCTGATGAGCGAGCTGCTGTGGCGTCCCATGGGCGCCGAGCACGCCGCCTACATCACGGTGGATCGCCTCGGGGCACCGCGCTGCGCCGGCGGGATCTGCGTCACCACGCGTGACTTGGCGCGGGTCGGCCAGCTCATCGTCGAAGGTGGGCGGCACCGGGGTGTGCAGGTGGTGCCGAAGGACTGGATCGATGATATTTTCTCGGCGGGCGATCCCGAGGCCTGGAAGCAGGGGCCATTCGTGCCGTACTTCCCGGGGCTTCCCATTCACTACCGGAGCAAGTGCTACGTCGTGCGCGGCCCCGAGCCACTCCTGTTCGGCTTCGGGATCCACGGGCAACATCTCTTCGTCGACCCGACGGCCGAAATTGTGATCGCAAAGGTGTCGTCGCAGGCGGCTCCTTTGGATGCCCGGCGCATCGCCCGGACCCTTGAAATGGTGGAGCAGGTACGGCGGCATCTCCGCGGCGTGGAATCGTGAGCGGCCGCGACAAGTAAAGCGGGTGAAATCACAAGGGGTGCGGAGCCCGGCTGGCGGCGGCGGAATAGAGTGACCGCACCCTCAAACCGACATGAAAACGATCCTCGCCGCCATCGATTTCTCCCCTGCGACTACCGTGGTGGTCGCGTCTGCCTCTTCGCTCGCCCGCTCGATCGACGGGCGCGTGGTGCTGCTGAATGTCACGCCTCCGCCGCCCGTGGTGGCCGAGCCTGGCGGATTTGGCGCCGAGGTCGTTCGGATGAGCGAGGCCGCGACGGAGGCCGCGATTCAGGAACTCGAGCGCCTGGAAGACGCGTTGGAGGAAGATAACGTCCACTGTGACATCATCCATCAGACCGGCGATCCGGTCGTGATCATTCTCGAGCAGGCGAAGAAGCTCGCCGCGGACTACGTCGTGCTTGGTTCGCACGGGCACACGGCTTTGTTCGATCTCATTGTTGGCAGCACCGCGGGGGCGATTTTGCGACACTCGCCGTGTCCCGTGGTGATCGTGCCGCGGCAGCGGCCCCCGGCGGCTCGGGCAAAGCCGGCCTCCGCGCGGCGATCTGTGCCGGTGGGAGCGGGCTGACCCTGCGACTGCAGGCGGATCTGAGCGCGGCGCAGGAGGCGTCCGCGGATGGTTCAGGTTCGCGCGAAGGGCGGCGGGAGCACGCTCGCCGCGAACAGTCCGCCCACGTGACCCGCGCCGTCCGCGGCGGTCATCGCTTGGAGCGGACGAAAACCCGGCGCGTGGTGATCGGCGGCGGAGTCCTGCGGCCGATAGCCGAGCCGTTGGGCGGCTGAATTTGGAAAAAACGCGTCCGGGCAGTTCGACGTGCCGTAGACAATTTCGCATCCGAGGCCGGGATGCTCGAGTCCAATGGCGATCAACTGCGTGAGGTCGCGTCCGCTGACCCAAAGCCGTTCGCGCCGGCCGTCGACGACCGCGGGATCCGCGTTGCCGATGCGGACGATGAGGCCGCGGATGCCGAAACGCCGCGCATACATCGCGGTGGCCGCTTCGCCGAACGCTTTGCTCAGGCCGTAGAATCCATCCGGCGCGAGTGTGGGATCGTCGGGCAGGGGAGCGGGTGCGTGCAGTCCGACGATGTGGTGGCTGCTGGCGAAAATGAAGCGGTCGCAGCCCTGATGCCTGCAGGCCTCGAGCAGCGCGAGCACCGCGCGATAATTGGGGGCCAGGGTGTCCTCGAAGGAAACCGCCGGCGCGACCAACCCGGCGAGATGCACCACGCCGATGGTGCCGGCCACGGCTCCGGTGGCGACCGCGGGATCGGCGAGATCGCCGCAGATGATTTCATCGTCGTGGGCCACGGCCGAGAGCGGGGCGACATCACAGAGGCGGAGCGCATAGCGCGCCTGCAGCAGCGGACGCAGCAATCGACCCACCCGGCCGGCGGCACCAGTCAGCAGAATGCGTTTTCGATTCATGGGGTGAAAAGGGGATCGACCCGGGGGGCGTGGAGCGAAGGTGAACGTCCGTCGCCCCGCGGCCGCTGAGTGGGCTATTTGTAGTCGCGCCGCAGGTTGCTCGGGAGAATTCCGAGTTCCTCGCGGTACTTGGCCACGGTTCGGCGGGCGATCGTGATGCCCTTTTCCTGCAACTTCGCGACCAGCTCCTGATCGCTCAACGGGCCGGACTTGTCCTCGAGGTTGATCAGGTCGGCGATCATCTCCTTCACGCTCGTGTTGGAGACCGAGGAGCCGCTTTCCGCCTGATAGCCGGGAGTGAAGAAGTATTTGAAGTCGAAGACTCCATGCGGCGTCCGGATGTACTTGTTGGCGATGGCGCGGCTGACCGTGGTCTCGTGGACGCCGACGACCTCGGCAATCTGGGTCATGGTCAGCGGCTTGAGCTGCGACACGCCGCGCTCGAAGAACTCCTTCTGTGCCTTGATGATTTCGCGGGTGATGCGCTCGATCGTCCGCTGCCGCTGATCGATGGAGTCGATCAGAAATTTGCCGGCGCGCATTCGTTCCCGCAGGTAATCCCGTTCCTCCTTGGAGAGCGTGCCCTTGGCGATCAAATCGCGATAGGTGCTCGAGAGCCGGAGTCGCGGAATGTAGTCGCTGTTGAGGTGAATCTTCCAGTCGTCGCCGTCACGGTCGACGGTGACGTCCGGTACCACCACGCGATTGTTGTCCTCGGCAAAGCGGCGGCCCGGGGCAGGATCGAGTTTGCCGATCTCCTCGATCGCGAGCTGCACATCGTCGGCCTCCGCGCCGAGCTTGCGGGCGAGTTCGGGAATTCGGCGGCGGGTGAGAAGGTCGAAGTGGTCGCGAATCATCCGCGCCGCGAGCGACCCTTCGCGGCCCTTGGCAGCGAGCTGGGCGAGGAGGCAGTCCGCGAGATCCTTCGCGCCGATGCCCGCGGGATCGAACGTCCGCAGCACCTGCAGCGCGCGCTGAACGGAGTCGAGCGGGAGCCCGGTTTGCAGCGCGACGTCCGATGGCGTCTGGGTCAGGAATCCCCGGTCGTCCAGACCACCGACGAAATGCCGGAGCGCGTCGAGCTCCGGCTTGGGCAGGTCGGTCATTTCCGCCTGCTGCATCAGGTGCTCCTGCAGCGACTGCTCGTTCACGAGCGAATCGAAGAAATGCTGCCGACGCTCGGCATCCTCGGACGTGTAGGGCTGTGCCCCACCCACGCTGGCCATGTGGTCGCGCCAGTCCTCGTCGAGCTTCCCGAGGATTTCAAACTCCTTGTCCTTCGAGAAATCCAGTTCCTCGCGCTTCGAGTCGGAGTGATCCGCCGGGGCGCTGGCGTCGGCCGCGTTGTCGGCGGCGCTGTTCCCGCTCGAATCGGAGTCCCGGTCGGTCGCGTCGTCGGGAGCCGTCTTGTCGAGGCTCTCACCTTCCATCGGCAGCTCTTCGAGCGTGGGATTGTTCTGCAGCTCCTCCTGAATGACCGAGCGAAGGTCCAGTGCGGCGACCTGGAGGATCTTCAGCGAATGCCGCAATTGCGGCGCCAGGACAAGGGACTGTGTCTGACGCTGGCGGAGTTCGTGACTAAATCCGGGCCCGCTCATGTGGATGAAGAGAAAACGGGTTCATCTCATGGGGGGCGAAGAAAGCGAAGGGATGACGGGATCGCGTACGCCGAACAGGTCCTTGAGATAAACTCCAAGCTTCTCGTTCGTGGGGCCGTAGCGGTCGCTATAAAGGTACATCTCGAGGTCCGTCAGCATCTCGGAAGCACCAGTGTAGCGCTTCTCGCGGTCGCGTTGCAGCGCGCGCTGGATGATGGTCTCAAGGCGGGGCTCGATATCCGGACGAAGCGTGGAGAACTTCGGAATCTCCATCGACAGGATGTTCCGCCGGGACTGGGCCCGGTCCGGCGAGCGGAAGAGGTTTTTCCCAAGGAGGAGCTCGGTGAGCACGATGCCGAGCGGGAACAAGTCGGCGCGGGCGTCGGTGATCGCGTAATTGGCCTGCTCCGGCGAAAGATACTCGTCCTTGCCCGCGATGACCTTGCCTTCTTCATTGTACATCAGGTCCAGCGCCTTCGCGATGCCGAAGTCGGTGAGCTTCACGTCGCCTTCGTACGCCACGAGCACGTTCTTCGGGCCGATGTCCCGATGGACAATGTTCAGGTGCCGTCCGTCCCGATCGCACTTGGAATGGGCGTAGGTGAGACCGCGGGCGATACGCGAAATGATGAAGGCGGCGAGATCGACCGGAACCTGACGATCCAGCTTCCGATGCTGCTCAAGGAACTGCTCGAGGTTCATACCCCGGACATATTCCATCACCATGAAATACTGCCCCCCGACTTGGCCCAAATGGTAGGTCTGGACAATGTTGGTGTGGATCAAGTCCGCCACGAGGCGGGCTTCACCGATGAAGTTGTTCTGGAACTCCTCGATCGCGGAGTACTCCTCGCGGATCAATTTAACGGCGACCACCTTGCGAAAATTACCCGCTCCCAGCTGATGCGCCTCATAAACCACTCCCATGCCGCCCTCCGCCACCTTCCGCACCATTTCATAGTGCAGCTCGTTGAAGATGTGTTTGATCGCGGCCACGAGTCATCAGGAAAGGTGCGGCCTCCATCGCTGGCAAGAGCGCAGATCAAAACTCGGCGCGAAATTTGCTGTACAGCCATTTGACAGGTCGAAGCTCCGTTCTATGCATGGAGCATGATCACGCTGACGCCTCGCGCCGCTCAACAGGTCCGCACGATGCAGGTCGAGCTGGCTGCGCCCGAGAAACGTCTCCGCGTGCTGGTCGAGTCGGGCGGCTGTTCGGGTTTCCAGTACGGCATGTCGTTCGACCAGCCGAAACCAGAGGATACCGAAATTGTGAGCGAGGGTGTGGCGTTCGTGGTGGACCCCACGAGTCTCGCCTACCTGCAGGGCACGTTGATCGATTTCGACGACGGCCTGCACGGCAAGGGCTTCGAGCTGAAGAATCCCAACGCGCAGAGCACCTGCGGTTGCGGCAAGTCCTTCAACTGAGCCGGAGTTATTTCGTCGCGACGTGAAGCGCGACGATCCCGAAGGTCATCGGCCGGGCCGTGACTTGGGAAAATCCCGCCGCACGTATTTCGGCGCTCACTTCCTCGCGCGTGGGAAACCCGCCGATGGACTGGTTAAGATAGTCGTACGCCGGCCGGTCGCCGGTCACCACGCCCGCGATCGCCGGGAGCATCCGCCGCAGGTAAAAATAGTACACGCCGCGGAACCAGCGTTGCGGCTGGGAGAATTCGAGCACGCACAAGATGCCGCCCGGCCGCAGCACGCGGCGCATTTCCTGGAGGCCACGGTGCCGGTCGGCCAGGTTGCGCAGCCCGAAGGCAATCGTCACGGCATCACAACTCGCATTGGCGATCGGCAGGGCCAGAGCGTCACCCTCGCGAAACTGGATGTTTTTGCCGTCCGATCCCGCTGCCTGTTTTTTCTCCGCCTCCTCCAGCATGGGACGGCAAAAATCCATCCCGATTAATTTTGTCTGGGTGGGCAGGCGGCGACTGAGGGCAAAGGCGACGTCACCGCTGCCGGTCGCGAGATCGAGCACATCCTTGGGGGCGCGGCCTGCGACTGCCTCCACAAGCGCCTTGCGCCAGCGTACATCCATGCCACCGCTCAGGAGGCGATTCGCGAAGTCGTAACGGCCCGCGATGCGGGCGAACATGGAATTGACCGCATTGGGGTCGGGCATAAGTCGGATGGTACGGACAGTGGAACGACCCAGACACAAAATGGTCATAAGGGTTGACGCAATTAGAAGGCCGCAAATAATTTAGCCGGTTTAGAACCAACGTAACTCAGCGAAAGGAACCCCATGTCGAACCTCACCAAACGTGAAATCGTGCTGGAGATCTACCGGAAGTCCGGCTTCCCGCAAAAACAGATCGTCGATACGGTGCAACAAACGTTGGACATCATCCAGAAGGCGTTGGCCAACGGAAGGAATGTGGAACTCAGAAACTTCGGCGTGTTGGAGGTCCAGGTGCGCAAGCAACGCATTGGCCGCAATCCCAACAAGCCTGAGGCCGAGGTCATCATCCCGCAGCGCGCCGTCGTTAAGTTCAAGTCGGGCAAGATTCTCAAGCAGCAGCTCAAGAAGCTCGATCTCGCGAAGCTGATCTCGCCCCCGGTGTAAGGCACCCGCGCTCGGCCACTGCCTCGGGGGAGCGGCCGAGGCCTAGTTTTTTGGGTCGCGCTGGCGCTGGGCCCAACCCCACGATTTGGGCCTTCCATGGCCACGTTCCAGACCCTGCCCGGCTTCCGCGAGTTCTATCCCGAGGACCTCGTCCGGCGTAATCATATTTTCCGACTCTGGCGGCAGTCAGCCAACACGTTCGGTTTCGCGGAGTACGATGCGCCGGTGCTTGAGCCGCTCGAGCTCTACACCGCCAAGTCCGGGCCGGAGATCGAGGGTCAGCTCTTCAGCTTCACCGACAAGGGCGGCCGCCAGGTGGCGCTGCGTCCCGAGATGACGCCGACGGTCTGCCGGCTGGTCGGCGCGAAAGCCAGCGCACTGAAGCGGCCGATCAAGTGGTTCAGTATCGGGGAATTTTATCGCTACGAGCGGATGCAGAAGGGTCGCGGCCGCTGCTTTCACCAGTTCAACGCCGACATCTTCGGCGAACCGGGTCCGGAAGCGGAGATCGAACTCATCGCGCTGCTCATCCAGTGTTTCTCCTCGTTCGGCCTGACGGAGCAGGACTTCCACGTCCGGCTGAGCGATCGCAATCTCTGGTTCTACTTTCTCGCGGCGCTGGGACTGGATGAAGCGCGCATCCGCGGCGTGCTGGGTGCGGTTGATCGGTACGAGAAATATGGAGACGAGGCCTTCAAGCCCTACGCCGAGCAATTCGGTCCGCTCGAGGAATCCCACAAGGCGCGGATTCTCGCGTTCCTCAAAATCAACAGCCTCGAAGCCATCGAGCGCGTCCTGGCCGAAGTCGAGAGCGGGGCGAACGGTTCGGCGGCGGCCGGCAGCATGCGCGCGCGGCTCGCGGACTGGCGCAAGCTGCTCGGCGCGATCGAGGCGATGGGCCTGACGAAATTCGTCACGGTGGACTTCGGGGTGGTGCGCGGCCTGGCCTATTACACGGGCTTCGTGTTCGAGGCCTTTGATCGAAAGGGCGAACTGCGGGCCCTCGCGGGTGGGGGCCGCTACGATGATCTCGTGGAAAAGCTCGGCGGACCGGCGCTGCCGGCGGTGGGCTTCGCGATCGGCGACATGACCTTTGCCCTGCTGCTCGAGCAGCGCGGGCTCACGCCCAAGTTTGTGGCCGGTCCCGAGGTGTACTGCGTCATCGGCGGCGAAGCCGAACGGCTGGCTGCGTTTGGCGACATTCATGCCCTGCGCGCCGCCGGCTTCCGGGTCGATTATCCGATGAAGGATCTGGCGTTCGGCAAACAGTTCAAGGTCGCGGCGGAATCCGGCGCCAAGGTCGCCCTCATTTACGGGAGCGACGAACTCGCCCGCGGGGTCGTCAAGCTGCGGGACCTCACCGCGCGTTCAGAAGTCGAAGTTCCCCGGAACGAAGTTGCCGCGGCCGTGCGCGACTTCCTCACGGGGGCCTGAGCGCCGCCCGCCCACGGGCGGACGGATCGAATTCATCGCCACCGGGGAATCGGTCGGCGGGTTGATTCTGCTCAGCGCTTTCCGGGCGCTTTGCTCGCAGTCGGCTGCGCCTTGAGATCCTTCGGCCCGAAGGCGTGGGTCAGCAGGGCGGGCAGGGTGGTTTCGAGCCGCGCGGCGGAATCGCAGACGCTCAGGATAATGGCATCGGGCGCAAACTCGTGGATCACCTGCCGGCACGCGCCGCATGGCGCGGTCGGTGCGGGCGTGGGCGTGTAGACGACCACGGCTTGGAACTTGCGCTCGCCGGCGGCCACGGCGGACACGATCGCCGTCCGTTCCGCGCAGTGACACAGGCTGTACGAGGCGTTCTCGACGTTGCAGCCCGCGTAAATTTTTCCCGAGGCCCCGAGTACGGCGCTGCCCACGCGAAACCCCGAGTACGGAGCATAGGCGGAGGCCGAAATCTCCTTCGCCACTTTTTCGAGCAATCGGACGGTGGGGGCGGGGAGAGGAATGGGCATGTTAGAGGGCGAGCTCCCGTTTGACGTCGGCGAAGGCCTGAATGGCAAACCTCAAATCCGCCGGCTCATGCGCCGCACTCACCTGCGCGCGAATCCGCGCGGCCCCCACCGGCACGACGGGATGAAAAAATCCGACGACGTAGACGCCTCGCTCCAACATGCGGGCCGCGAACTGCTGCGCGATCTTCGCCTCTCCGAGCATCACGGGAACGATCGGATGCTCGCCGGGTTTCAACTTCAGACCGGCCGCAGCGAGTCCCGCGCGGAAAGCCTGCGTGTTCTCGCGCAGACGCGTGCGACGGGCGTCGGACCGTTCGACGAGGTCGAGGGCCGCGAGTGACGTCGCGGCGATCACCGGTGCCAGTGAGTTCGAGAACAGATAGGGCCGTGACCGCTGCCGGAGCAGGTCAATCAAAGGCTGCCGTCCGCTCAGGTAACCGCCGCTGGCGCCGCCGAGCGCCTTGCCGAGCGTGCCACTGAAGAGATCGATCTTCGCTTCGACGCCGCAAAGTTCCGGCGTGCCGCGCCCGTGGGCACCGAGGAAACCGACGGCGTGACTGTCGTCGACCATGACCAGCGCGCCAAACCGCTCGGCGACGGAGCAGATCTCGCGGAGCGGCGCGATTATGCCGTCCATCGAGAAGACGCCGTCAGTGACGATCAGTTTGAACCGCGCTCCCGCGATGTCCGCGGCGCGGAGCTGCGCTTCCAAGTCGGCGATGTCGCAGTTCCGGTAGCGATAGCGCTGCGCCTTGCACAATCGGATCCCGTCGATGATCGAGGCGTGGTTGAGTTCGTCGCTGATGACGGCGTCCTCCGGGCCGAGGAGCGTCTCGAACACGCCGCCGTTGGCATCGAAGCACGACGAGTAGAGGATCGTGTCCTCGGTCCCGAGGAAGGCGCTGAGCCGCTCCTCAAGTTCGCGGTGGATTTCCTGCGTGCCACAGATGAAGCGGACCGACGACAGCCCGTAGCCCCAACGATCCAGGGCGGCGTGGGCGGCCTGGATTAGTTCCGGATCGGCGGCGAGGCCGAGGTAGTTGTTCGCGCAGAAGTTGAGCACCTGCCGCCCGCCCGCCGGGCCGGTGACGCCGACGTGCGCGCCTTGCGCAGTCGTGAGGAGATGCTCCCGCTTGTAGAGTCCCGCGGACTCGATTTCACCGAGCCGCCGCGTGAGATGAAGGCGATAGGCCTCGTTCATCGGAATGGCCGGCGGCGTGGAAGCTAATCCCAATTCAACACGATCTTCCCGCTCTTGCCCGAACGCATGAGATCAAAGCCGCGTTGGAAATCGGTGAACGGCATCCGGTGCGTGATCACCGGGGAAATATCGAGGCCGCTCTGGATCAGTGCGGTCATCTTGTACCAGGTCTCGTACATCTCGCGGCCGTAGACGCCGCGGATCGTGAGCATGTTGAAGACGACCTTGTTCCAGTCGATGGCGGCCTTGCCCGGCATGATGCCGAGCAGGGCAATCCGGCCGCCGTGAAACATGTTGTCGATCATGTCCGCGAGCGCGGCGGGCTGCCCGGACATCTCGAGCCCGACATCGAAACCCTCCTTCATCCCGAGTTCCTGCTGTACGTCGGGGAGCTTTTCCCTGGTCACATCGACGACGCGGGTCGCGCCCATCCGCTTCGCGAGCGCGAGCCGGTCGGGGTTCACGTCGGTCACGACGACTTTGCGCGCGCCGGCCTGGCGGGCGATCGCGACGGCCATGCAGCCGATCGGGCCGGCTCCAGTGATCAAGACATCTTCCCCGACGAGATCGAATTGCAGGGCGGTGTGGACGGCGTTGCCGAGCGGATCGAAGCAGGAGAGCACATCGAGGGAGATTGCCGGATCGACGTGAACCGCGTTCGTCGCAGGCAGGCAGAGATACTCGGCAAACGCCCCGTCACGATTCACGCCCACCCCGCGGGTGTCCTTGCAGAGGTGACGTCGTCCGGCGAGGCAGTTGCGGCAGCGACCGCAGACGATGTGGCCCTCGCCATCGACGAGGTCGCCCGGCTGGAAGCCTTGGACGTTGGATCCGACTTCGGCGATCACGCCGACGAACTCGTGGCCGATCACCATCGGAGTATGGATCGTCTTCTCCGCCCACGCGTCCCAGTTGTAGATGTGGACGTCGGTGCCGCAGATGGACGTCTTCTTGATCTTAATCAGGACGTCATTCGGTCCCGGCGTGGGCACGGGCACCTCGGTGAGATCCAGACCCGGACCGGGCCGGAGCTTCGCAATCGCGCGCATCGACGAAGGTTTCATCCGCCGCGAGCGTACTCACGATTCGGCGCGAGACAAACCTTCGAATGGCCGGCCCATGGTGCGGGCCGCCGCGCTCACTCCGTGACGAGTTGGGCGCCCTCGATCGCGAGCAGGCGCACCTTGGTGGACACGCCGCCGGGTCCGGAGAAGCCGGTCATCTTGCCGGTGGCGGCGATCACGCGGTGGCAGGGAATGAGCAGCGGCCACGGATTCGCGCCGAGGGCGGACCCGATGGCCCGGCTGGCGGCGGCCGGGAGCCCGAGGGACGTGGCGATTTCGCCGTATGTGACCGTCTGGCCGCATTTGATGCTGAGCGTGGCCTGCAGGACGGAGTGGTTGAACTCCCCGACGCGCTTGAAGTCGTAACGCACGTCCGAGAAATCCTGCCATTCGCCGGCGAGGTGACGCTGCACCCGGTTCACGATCGCGCGGACCCAGTCCGGCGGCTCCGCTTCGGTGTCGCCGCCCGAGCGGCGCTCCGGATCTGGCAGCAGAAAACGCGTCAGACCGGAATCGGCCCAGGCAATGGCGCAGGTGCCAAGAGAGGTGGGAAACGTGGCGTGGGGCATCGCAGCGATTCGTTGCCCCTGTGCTTATCCCCCGGCGCGGACACCGACGAGGCAATTCCTCGCCGGGCGGAGGAATCGGTCCGTGGACTTGGGCAATGCGGAGTTGCGTCACCGGCAGCGAACGTTTCCTGTGCCGGCCCAGCCCATGTCCAACCGGTTCTACACGGCCTTCGACAGCGAGTCGCTCGGCGGCAGCCGCAAGCGCGACTACCGGACGGCGTTCCAGATGGATCGCGATCGGATCATTCACGCGCATGCCTTCCGGAAGCTGCAGTCGAAGACCCAGGTCTTTCTCTCGGGCGAGTACGACTTCTACCGCACCCGGCTCACGCACTCGATGGAGGTCGCCCAGATCGGACGATCGATCTGTGTGTACCTGCTGGCGCGCGGTGAGCCGCTGGATAAGGACTTCCACCTCGACGCCGATCTCGTCGAGGCCGTCTGTCTCGCGCACGATCTCGGACATCCGCCGTTTGGCCACTCCGGCGAGCGCACCCTGCAGGAACTCATGACGCCCTGGGGCGGATTCGAAGGCAACGCGCAGACGCTGCACCTGTTGACGGAGACGCTGTACCAGAGCGAGCAGGGCGTGCGCGGGATGGCGCCGACGCGGGCGTTGCTCGATGGCGTGTTGAAGTACAAGAAGCTCTTCCGGGAATTCCCGGCGCCGCCGCGGAATCATTTTCTCTACGATCCGCAGGAGCGCCACCGGGCGTTCGTACTCGGCCAGGCGGCGATTCCCGACGAGTGGCACGCCGGGGAGAAGTTGAATGGCTTCAAGAGCGTCGAGTGCCAGATCATGGATTGGGCCGACGATGCGGCCTACTCGCTCAACGACATCATCGATGGCGTGACGGCGGGCTTCCTCACGATTGAGCGGATTGAGGCGTGGGCCGCGGGGCAGCCCATCGATCCCGAGCGGCAGCGCTGGCTCGATCAGTTGCTCACGGCGATTCGCGGCGATCGGCTCGAGGCCGAGTTCAGCCAGAAAATCGGGGCGTTCATCACGGCGTGCCGGTTGAAGGAACGGTCCAACTTCATGTCGAAGCGCTCGAATCGTTATCGCTTCGAACTCGTGGTGGCGCCGGCGGCGGAGCGGGAGGCGAGCTTCTACAAGCAGATGGCCAACGACATCATCTTCGAGAGCCCGCAACTGCAGCAGATGGAGCACAAGGCGCGGCGCGTGCTCTTCGATCTGTGGGAATCGGCGTGGCGCAACTACGTCGAGAAGGGGACCCGGGTAATCCACATTTTGCCTCCGCGGATCGGACGTTTGATTGCGGCGGAGACGACGGAAGCCGGCAAGGCGCGCCAGATCTGCGACTGGCTGGCCGGGCTGACAGACGGGATGATCGTCCGAACGTATCAGCGGCTGTTCAATCCCGAGTTCGGCAGCATCCGAGATCTGAGCTGAGATCGGCGTGAGCCCGGATTCATGCAGTTGATTGTAGGGCCGGCGCTCGCCGCCGGGCCGCTGTATGATGGAAGTAAGCTGCCTGCCGACGAGCGGCAGCCCTACAGCTTAGGGTGTTCGTCCTCGCCGTCGGGAATGGCCGGCCGACTGAGTGGTTTTGGCTCAGGCGTCGAGCCTTCGGGGTTCAACCGCCTAATTCCGCCGCTTACTGTCCATGCGCTGCCGCAGGGTTTCGAGCTGGCTGGCGGGCCCGCTAAAAATGTCCGCCGGGAAGACCCGGTACTGGAGCATCTCGTCGTAGGATTCCGAACCGGCGTTGGAATCGAGCTGGAGCCCGGCGAGATATTGGAGCCGCAGATTCCGGTCCCGGTTGATCTCGGCCTTTGCCAACCATCCGCGGAGGTCGGCGTAGCGCCCGGCATAGGTGGAGAGCAACTGGAGCGGACTTCCGAGCGCGAGCGGGTTGAGCGATTGCACGACGCGGGCGTGGTCGGGACGCTTCAATCGATCCTGAAGCGCCGCCAGATCGACCGCGAGCGGCGCGGCCTGGCCGAGCATGACGGTGTCGTAGCCGTAGCCCTCGTCGTCGTTGCCCCAGATGGTGCCCTCGGGAAACACCGAGAAGAACGTCGCGATCTCGCTCTGCACCACGGCCCGGTCCGATTCATAGAGGGGCACCCACTGGGTCACGAACCCGCCGGGGTTGAGCCGCGACCGACAGAGCTCGAAGTACTCCTGGGAGTAGAGGACGGCCGAGCCCTTGACCCATGGGTGGATGGGATCCGACGTGATGATGTCGAATTTCTCCTGCGTCGTGGCGATGAAGTGACGGGCGTCGTCGTAGACCACCTCGACCCGCGGGCTGCGGAGGACGTCGTAGTTTTCCCGACTGAAGAACTCGGCGACGACGCGAGGGATCAGCGGCTCGATGTCGCAGATCACGATTCGTTCGATCGACGGGTGGACGATGAACGTGCCGGCCGTAACGCCGGCGCCGCAACCGACAATCAGGACGGAGCGGGGATTCGGATGCATCAGCGCGGGAATGTGGCCGAGCATCCGCTGGAGTCGCATGTCCTTCTCGAGACTCGAGGCCTCGGTCTTGCCGGCGACGTGGAAGAAGCGGGCGCCCTCCGGCGTCTCGGAAACGGCGACCGAGGAGTTGCGGCCCTCGCCAAAAAAGAGCGCCTTGGCCGCGTAGTCGGTGGTGCTGATCTGTCGCCCGTAGGCGACGAGTTGCCAGGGGATCGCGGGCAGCTTGAGACTGACCAGCAGCGTGATGATCACCACGCCGCCGGCCCACAGCGGACCATACCGGCCGCGGGGCCGGTAGACGAGCAGCGCACTGACGAGTGAAACGACAATCAGCAGAACCTGGGCGTGCTGCGTGCCGAGGGCGGGGATGAGCAGCATGCTGGCAAGCACGGCGCCCCCGATCGCGCCGAGCGTATTGGCGGAGTAGACGCGTCCGACGTTGCGGGCGGCGTCACTGCCGCCGAACGTCGTACTGGCGAGCGCGAGGGGAAAGCTGGCGCCCCACAGGATCGCCGCCGGCAGGATCGCGAACTGGCAGCGGAGCAAATCGAGCCGGAACTTCGCCCAGACTTCCGCGTATTTCGGATCGTTGATCGACCAGAAGGGCAGCGACAGCGCGATGGCGTGAGCCGCCCACGCGATGGCGGCGACCTGGAGAATCTGGCAGAGAGCGAGGGCGAGCCGCGGGTTCCGCATGTGCCGGGCGACGCTTGCGCCCATGCTGCTGCCGAGGCCGAGCCCGGTGAGGAAAACCGCGAGGATGATCGAGAACGTGTAAACCGTCGCGCCGAGCAGCAGGGAGAGGTTGCGCGCCCAAATCACCTCGGCGGCGAGGGCGCAGAAGCCGGAGAGCGCGATCGAGACCAGGACCGGACCCGAACCATGGGTCGCCGCCGCCACCGGTGCCGCGGGAGCGGGCGCCTCGTACGGAGCGCGCGGCGCGATGACGAAGGCGAGGAGTGCGACGCCCGCATTGATGGCGACCGCCGTATACGTCGCGGTCGCCACATCGTGGAGCCGGAGCAGATAGAATCCGGCGAGCAGGCACCCCGCGACGGCGCCGACCGTGTTGCCGCCGTAGAAATATCCCAACCACGAAACCCCGCGCGGCGTCGTTTCGACTCCGCGCGCGATGGCCGGAAGCGTGGCGCCCATGAGCACGGTGGGCGGAAGCAGGCAGATTACACAGAGAACGGCGCGCAGCAGCAGGCCCGGCATGCCGTAGCCGAGCAGGCTGGTGTACCAGCGGCCGACGACCGGCACGGCGAGGAGGACGATCAACGCGGCGAGGGCGATCCCGAGTTCGAGGACGGCGTAGACGCGCAACGGATGGTGGCGGGCCGAGATCAACCGGGGCAGGGCGAGGCTTCCGAGGCACATGCCGCCCATGAAGGTACCCAGCAGCACCGCCATCGAAACGGCTGAGGAGCCGATCACCAATTGGAGGAGCTGGAACCAGACGATCTCGTAGATCAGCGCGGCGCATCCGCTGCCGACGAAGAGGATCAGCAGGAAAGGCAGATGGCGGGCGGCGGCCGGGGCCGGGCGGATGGGGGGAAGTTCGGAAACGGAGTCGATCATGCCAACGGACAAGCGGGGAAGCGGGCGAAGTCTGCGCCGCCCGAGGGCGGGAAAGGCGACCGCCGGAGGGCGGAGGTGGGGATTGCTTGTGGCGGCCGCGTCGTGGGCCTTCCAACAAATAATGGCATGCGGATGGGTTGACGCATCCGACTCGCCTGAGTTGCGCTCCGACTTTGGCATCCTCCCGAGGACGGCGGCGATGGGGAGTCGGGCGTTGGCGTGATTGGTGTCGGACGCAGGAATCCTTGGGAGATTTTCCGGGCGGCGAAAACGACGGTCCCGCTGGCGTCACGTGGCCGCTGCCCCAACGTTTGGCTTGTGCGACCAGAAATTCACGTGGGTAATCGATCCAACGCTATGAAGGCAAAACTCCGGGCTTGGGCTTTCGTTGTCACTCTCGTGGGCGTCGGGCCAATGCCCCTGCGTGCCGCCGAGGAACCCGCGGTCGCCGAAGCCCGGCTGCTCGGCAACGCCCGCCAGCTCACGTACGAAGGCCGGCGGAGCGGCGAGGGGTACTTTTCCGCCGACGGGAAATCGCTTATCTTTCAGAGCGAGCGCGAGGCCGGGAATCCCTTCTATCAAATCTACCTGCTCGACCTCGAGTCGGGTGACACCCACCGCGTTTCTCCCGGGCTCGGCAAGACGACCTGCGCATTCGTCCGCCCCGGCACGAACGAGGTGCTGTTTGCGTCGACGCATCACGATCCCGAAGCCCTCGCGAAGCAGAAGGCCGAGATCGAGATGCGGGCCTCGGGCCGCGAGCGGCGTTACTCGTGGGACTACGACGAGACGATGGACATCTTCAGCGCGCAGCGCGACGGGACGCAGGTCCGGCGGCTGACGGATGCGCGCGGCTACGATGCCGAGGGGGCCTACTCGCCGGACGGAAAACTGATCGTCTTTTGCTCGCTCCGCAGCGCCTACGAGGAGGGCGCGCTCTCCGCCGAGGAAAAGAAACGGCTCGAGATGGATCCGGCGTGGTTTGGCGATATCTACCTGATGAACGCGGACGGTTCGAACCAGCGCCGGCTGACGAGCACTCCGGGTTACGACGGCGGTCCGTTCTTCTCCGCAGACGGCCAGCGGATCATCTGGCGCCGGTTCGATGATTCGGGCGCCGTGGCCGACATCTACACGATGAAGCTCGACGGCTCGGATGTGCGGCGGCTGACGCAGTTCGGCTCGATGTCGTGGGCCCCCTATTTTCATCCGTCGGGCGAGTACGTCATCTTCGCCTCGAACAAACTCGGTTTCACGAACTTCGAGCTCTACCTCGTCGACGCGGCGGGCAAGAGCGAGCCGGTGCGCGTGACGTTCACCGACGGCTTCGACGGCCTGCCGGTATTTTCCCCGGACGGGAAGAAGCTCTGCTGGACGTCGAACCGGACGACCGACAAGGCCTCGCAACTTTTTCTGGCCGACTGGAATCACGAGGCCGCGCTGGCGGCGCTGCGGGCGGCCCCGGCAGCCGCGGCTGCTCCGGTGGCAACCACGAGTGCGGCGACGTCCGCTCGCTTGACGCCCGAGATCGCGGCGGGCGAGTTGCGCGCCCATGTCAGTCATCTTGCCTCCGACGCGCTCGAAGGACGGTTGGTCGGATCCGAGGGCAGCCGGCTGGCGGCGGACTATATCGCCACGCGGCTGAACGAGGCGGGCTTGGAGCCGTTTGGTGAAAACGGCACCTACTTCCAATCGTTCGAGTTCAACTCGGGGGTGCGGCTCGTGCCGGGTGCGAACCGGCTGACGTTGACGCAGCCGGCCGGGAATGCCGGTGCCGCGGCAGCCCCCGTGGCCTTCGAGGCGGACCGGGATTTTCGTCCGCTCTCGTTCTCCGACAACGCCGAGGTTTCCGGCCAGGTGGTCTTTGCCGGCTACGGCCTGACCGTGCCGGGCAAGGCCGGGGAGGGGTACGACTCCTACGAAGGCCTCGACGTGAAGGACAAGATTGTCCTCGTGCTGCGCTACGTGCCCGAGGGCGTCGAGCCCAAGCGCCGCGCGGAGCTGAACCGCTATGCCGGGTTGCGCTACAAGGCGATGATCGCGCGCTCGCACGGCGCGAAGGCGATGCTCGTCGTGAGCGGACCGAACTCTCCCAACCCTGGCGAAGTCGCGGCGCTGACCATGGATTCCATTCTCGCCGGTTCGAACATCGTGGCCGCGGGGATCAGCGGCCGCGTCGCCGATGCGTTGCTCGCGGGCAGCGGCAAGGACTTGAAGTCGCTGCAGTCCGCAATCGACCTGGAAAACCCGCATGCCGCCGACGTGCGCTTCACGCTGCCGAATGTGACCGTCGATCTCGCGACGCGCGTGGAGCGAATCAAGAAGACGGATCGCAACGTTCTCGCCGTGTTGCCGCCCTCCGGGCCGGGCCCGGCGGAGTACGTCATGGTGGGTGCGCACTACGATCACCTGGGTCGCGGCGAAACCGGCGGCTTCGGGATCAAGGGCGAGGAGAACCAGATTCACAACGGGGCCGACGACAACGCCTCGGGCGTCGCGACCACGCTCGAACTCGCCGCCGCCCTCGCGAAGGAGCGCCGCGAACGTCCGGGAGATTTTACCCGCGGCATCATTTTCAGTTTCTGGTCCGGCGAAGAACTGGGCTTGGTCGGGTCGACGCACTTCGCGGAGAAGCCGGTCACGCCGCTGGCGGGGATCGCGGCCTACCTGAACTTCGACATGGTCGGCCGGCTGCGGGACAACCGGCTCACGCTCCAAGGCATCGGATCCTCTTCCGTGTGGAAGCGCGTGATCGAACGGCGGAATGTCGCCGCGGGTTTCAATCTCACGCTGCAGGACGATCCCTATTTGCCGACCGACACCACGCCATTCTATCCGAAGAACGTGCCGGTCCTGGCATTCTTCACGGGCAGCCATGAGAACTATCACCGGCCGGCCGACGACACCGACACCCTCAACTACGAGGGCCTCGAGCGCATCACGCGATTCGCGCGGCTGATTACGCTGGACCTGGTGAAGGACGCACAACGTCCCGACTACCTGAAGGTCGAACGCGCGGCGGGCAACGCGGGCAGCCGGGAATCGGTGCGGGCGTATCTCGGCACGATTCCGGATTACGCGACAGACATTACGGGGGTGAAACTCACCGGTACCCGCGGCGGCAGTCCCGCCGACAAGTCCGGGCTCAAGGCGGGCGATATCATCGTCGAGTTCGCTGGCCAGAAGATTGCCAACATTTACGACTACACCTACGCGCTGGACGCCGTGAAGATCGGCGTGCCGATTCAAGTGGTTGTGACGCGCGACGGGCAGCGGATTGAAGTGACCGTTACCCCCGAGGCGCGGCGATAAGCCGGTTCGACTGGGGTCGGACACGGAGTTGATAGGCGCAGTCGAAAAATCCTCTCGAGCCGGAATGATGCAGCGGGACGGGTGAAATGTAGGGCCGCCGCTCGCCGGCGGGCCGTTTCTCGAATGAAAGCCGTGGCCCGGCGACTAGCCGGTTCGGCAAGCTCACGGCCAAGCGGAGGGAATCCCGGGCCCTGAGCCAGTCGAAGGGCGCCGGCCCTACACCGATCCGTGGACGTTCCGTCGCACGTTAAGCATCCTTGGACGGTGGGGGCACCGTCCCTCCATGGATTGCTCTTTGAGAGGAGAGCGAACGGAAGTCTGAACGATCAGCCTACCATGGAGGGGGAGGGCGGGTGGCCACACCCGCCGATTTCGTTCCACCGCATCGTTCCGGCTCCAGAGGGGTGCCCCCTCAACTGCGGAGCGGGGGACTTTGGCCTGGCATGGCGGGAAAATCGTCACACCTGCTCCTGGCGTAGGACTTCAACTTTATCCGCACCCTGCCCGGCCCGAACTCAAAGACCGCGTTGCTGCAGCGCCGCGCTCAGCTCACGGACAAAGGCCTGACCGTCCGCCGCCGACGGGCGATAGCCCGGCGTGCTTACTTCGGTGAAACCGGGCCGGCCGTACTGATCGACGATCCACTTCGCGGTAACGCCGTCGGAAAAAACCACGCTGCCGCTCGCCAGCGCGCTGGGGATCAAGGTCACGGCATCGATCGAAACGCGGACGCCGGCGCCCGCTTCCTCGGGCAAATCTTCGAACGTCTCCTCGTCCTCCGCGCCTTCGTCGGCCGGGGCGGGACTTTCGCCGAGGCCGAGCTTCTCCTTCGCCTTCTCGAGAAAGCCTTTCTTTTCCGGCGCCTTCGCCGCCGCGGGTGCCGGGGTGGGTTGCGCCTTCGTCACGTCGCTGGTGTCGACCTTCGGTGCCGCGTCCTTGATGTCGAGATTGAGGTCGTCGACGAGGAAACGCACGTCGCGGTACGTCATCGACAGCTTAAACTCGTCGGCGAGTTTCTTTTGAACGGTCGAAAGATTGTCGCCGGCCTCCACCCAGGAGGCGACGGTCTTCTTCTGCGCAGGCGTAAGACTCATGGGCGAAAACGTGGATAAACAATCCTGCCTTGGCAACTTAAGCGCCCGCGGAACTCCGGGACGCCGGAACCCGCGCGGTGCGTGGGCCTCCGGGGGCAGGCGGTGCTGCTACTTCGAGAGCTGAACCTTGAGGAACTCGACGCTGCCGCGGGTGGAGGCGTCCTGTTCCATCATGTTGTCCACGGCCTTGCAGGCGTGGATGACCGTGCCGTGATCGCGACCGCCGAAGGCGTCGCCGATTTCCTGCAGGGAATGCTTCGTCAGCGTGCGTGCGAGGTACATCGCGATCTGGCGGGGGATCGCGATGTTGTTTGGCCGGCGCTTGCTCGTCATGTCGCTATGCCGGATCTGGTAGTGATCCGCGACGCGCTTCTGGATCGTCTCGATCGTCAGGACATTCTGGGCCTGCTCCATCAGCACGTCGTGGAGGAGGCGCTCCGCGGTCGCGAGTTCGAGCGGCTTGCTCGTGAGGGCGGAATAGCTGGCCACCTTGAGCAGCGCGCCCTCGAGGCGGCGGATGTTCTTGGTGATGTTCTGCGCGATGAAATTGAGGATCGAATCCGGCAGGTTGCAGTTCAGCGTCTGCGACTTCGTCCGCAGGATCGCGAGCCGGGTCTCAAGGTCCGGCGCCTGGATGTCCGCGGGCAGTCCCCACTCGAAGCGCGAGACGAGCCGCGCCTCCAGCTTCTGGATTTCGCTCGCCCGGCGATCGCTGGTGAGGACGACCTGTTTTCCCGACTCGAAGAGGTCGTTGAAGGTGTGGAAAAACTCCTCCTGGATGCGCTCCTTGCCGGCGAGGAACTGCACGTCGTCGAGCAGCAGCACATCCGCGTGCCGGTAGCGCTGACGAAACTTGGTCAGGCTGTTTTCCTGCAGGGCCTGGATGAACTCGTTCGTGAACTTCTCGGTCGAGAGGTAGGCGACGCGGGAGTCCGGGTTCTGGCGGAGGATCGCGTGACCGATGGCATGCATCAGGTGCGTTTTGCCGAGCCCCGTCTCGCCGTAGAGGAAAAGCGGATTGTAGGCCTGCGCGGGGGCCTGCGCGACCGCGAGGGAGGCGGCGTGCGCCATCTGGTTGTTCGAACCGACGACGAAATTCTCGAAGGTGTTGCGGGGATTCAGCGTTCCCGTGGGCGGTCCATCGTAGCGGGTCTGCCGGCGGGCCGTCGAATTCGTGCGCGGGCGCGGGGCCGGGGTGGCGTCCGGAGCCGGCTTGGGCGAGCCGTTGGCGGGGGTGGCGGAGCGGACCCGCAGGGTGACATTGACCGTCCGGCCGGCCGTGAGGCGCAGCCGCTGCGTGATCAAGTCGAGGTAATTGTCCTGAATCCAAATCGCCGCGAAATCGTTCGTGACCCCCAGCACCATCGCATCCGCGGTGGATTCGATGCACACCACGGGCTCGAACCACATTTGGAAGACTTCTTCCGGAAAGAGTGACTTGAAGTCACACTTTACCGTTTCCCAAAGACTGGGTGCGAGGGACGAAGTGGGCATGGACGATCGAGGGAAGGGCGGGTTTATTCACATTGCACCTCGCTCCTTTCTCCCAGCATGCCAATCGACCCGAATCTGCGTCGGCTCGCGGTAGTGAAATTTGGGTTACTGCCACCTTTGAAAATCGGGATAAAAAAGGAGAAACATAAAACGTTGGTGGACAGCAAATAATACTGGGTACTACTGCGGGCGCCGCAAAGCGGAGCGGAAAGGACATGGGAAAGAACCGGCGAAGCTCGTCGAACTAATCGGCGAGAGCGGAGTAACTGTGAACCGAAAAACCATTTCAAGGCCAACCTTTCCACAACTTGTTCACACGTCCGTGGGCATAAGTTTCCCGATTTTTTCGTTGCCAGATTTTTCGTAAGTTGGGTGGCGAAAATCCCGACGCGAATATCGTAGTTTTCCCGCTGCTACATCGGCCGGAACCCGGCTTGCCAAGCCCCCCGGCCCCGGATGGCCGCACCCTCGGGGGCGCCAGTGGTGTTTGATTTTGAATACGCCGGCCCGGTGCTCAGGCCGGGACCAGGTCTGGATCCGTCCACTTTCCGTGCGCCTTGATCAGCGTGATCAGGCGCGCGTCCGCCTCGGCCTCGGGGATGTTGTATTGGACGCAGGTTTTCCCGACGTAGAGATTGATCTTGCCCGGGGCGCCGCCGACGTAGCCGAAGTCCGCATCCGCCATCTCCCCGGGCCCGTTTACGATGCAGCCCATGATGGCGAGCTTCAGGCCCTTGAGGTGGCCGGTCTGCGCGCGAATGCGCTGCGTGGTCGTCTGGAGATCGAAGAGGGTCCGGCCGCAGCTCGGGCACGCCACGAACTCCGTCTTGGAGATCCGCGCCCCGGCGCCCTGCAGCACGTTGTAGGTCAGGCGCGTCGCCCGCACCACGTCGCTCTCCGTCTCGATGCTGACCAGGTCGCCGATGCCGTCGCAGAGCAGCGAGCCGGTGAGGAACGACGCCTCGATCAGCTTCGAGAGAAAATCCGCTCCGGGGCGCACGGCGGTCGCCGGGGTGTTGCGAATCCAGATCGGCACCGGCAGCGCCAGCGTCCGCAGTTGCGCCGCGAGCTGACGATACGCCCCCACGGCGTGGGCCCCCGCGGCTCCGGAAACTGGATACCGAGGATCGGCGAGGGTGAAGATCAAGCCCTTCGGCCCGAGGGCGCGCAGCGTGTCCGCCAGCGCGGGAAAATCCGGGGCTTCGATTTCCACCGCGAGCAGGTGGCCGCCCGCCCGGACCAGCTTCGCCCAGGCGGAGAGAACCGCGGTGTCGGCCGCGCCGAAGCGGCGGACCAGCACGATCCGTCCGCGGCTCATCGCCAGCAGCGGTTCGAGGAACTCGGGCGTGAGGGTGGGCGCGAGCTCGAGTGCGAGAAATTCGGTCGGCATCGGCGTCGTCGCCACCGCCTCGCAGAGCGCGGCGACGTCCCCGGCATTCCCGATCGGCACGAGCAACCCTTCCGCTGGCGTGTCCTTCAGGCGGGCGGCCACGAGCTGGGCGGCGGCCGCGGGGAGGCGGGCGGCGGACTCCACGCGCACGATGACGGCCGGCGGTTGTTCGGGGCCGATGGTCAGCCGCTCCGTCACCGCCACGTTATCGATCGCGCGGCGCGTGAAATGATAGGGATCGAGGCCGTCGCCCTCGGGCGGCGCCGGCGGCGGCTCGGCCGACCACAAGCTCATCGCCTTCTCCGCGATCGCCCGGGCCACGGGAATCTCGTAGACGCTGTCCTCCGTGAGCGAGACACGGATGGTGTCGCCAAGACCGTCGAGCAGCAGCGAACCGATCCCGATCGCACCCTTGATCCGGCCGTCCTCGCCATCGCCCGCCTCGGTCACGCCGAGGTGCAGCGGGTAGTGCATGTTCTCCGCCGCCATGCGCTCCACCAGCAGGCGGTAGGCCTGGATCATCACCTTCGGATTCGATGACTTCATCGACAGGATGATGGCGCGGTAGTCGTGGGCTTCCGCGATCCGCAGGAATTCGAGCGCGCTCTCGACCATGCCGAGCGGCGTGTCGCCGTAGCGGTTCATGATCCGGTCGCTGAGCGAGCCGTGATTGGTCCCGATGCGCATCGCGCGGCCGAGTTCGCGGCACCGCTTCACCAGCGGCGAGAACGACTCGTGCAGGCGCTGCAGTTCCACGTCGTAGTCGAGGTCCGAGTATTCGCGGACGGCGAACTTCTTCTTGTCGGCGTAATTGCCCGGGTTGACGCGGATTTTCTCCACGTGCTCGACCGCTTCCATCGCGGCACTCGGCAGGAAGTGAATGTCCGCCACCAGCGGAATGGCGCCAAAGCCGGCCGCCGTGAACTGCGCGCGGATGTCCTTGAGGCAGCGCGCCGCCGTCACATTTGGGGCGGTGATGCGGACAATCTCGCAACCGACCTCGGCCAGGGCGATCGACTGCCGCACCGTCTGGGCGATGTCCTGCGTGTCGCTCGTGGTCATCGACTGGAGTCGAATCGGGTGGCTCCCGCCGACGCCGACGGAGCCGACCATGACCTCCGGGGTGCGCCGCCGGATGGTGCGAAAGCGCGAGGCGCAATAAGACATGAGCGTCGAAGGTCCGCGCCGGGCGGATTATTTCCCGGGGGCCGCCGGAGCCGCGGGCGCGGCTGGCTCGGGGCGCTCGGCGCGGGCATCGCGAATCCGGCGCACGTCAAAGACACTCACGTAAAGCATCATCGAGAACAGCAGCACGAGGAACACGCTCTGCGCCGTCATGATGAAGTTCACCGGCAGGGGCCGGCCGCGCAGGCGGCCGATGGTGGCGAAGAGCATCTGTCCGCCATCGAGCACCGGCATCGGCAGCAGGTTCATCACCGCGAGGTTCACGTTCACCAGGATCGTGAACCAGAGCGCGAAGGGCAGCCCGGCGCGCGAGACATCGACGAAGTTGCTGATGATTCCGATCGGTCCACTGAGGTGGGAGAGCCCGATGTCGGAGCGGGGATTGATCAGCGCGCCCAGCGTGCGGAAGGTCGTCGCGAGGCTGCGGCCCACCTGCTCGAACGGGGTCGGATGCGCGTAGATGATGCCGTCGCGGAGCGCGAGGCCCAGGGCGGTGATCTTGGCGTCCTTGGGCAGCGCGAGGGTGAAGGTCTGCCGTTCCGTGCCGCGGAGCACCGTCATCGCCACGGGCCGCGTCGTGATCTGGCGCACCGCCTCGCTCAGCCGCTGCCGCGTGAGCACCGGCTTGTCGTCGACGGCGACGATCTGGTCGTCCGGCTTCAGGCCGGCGTGGGCCGCGACCGACTCGGGCGTGACCGCACCGATCACGAGTTTACCGACGGGCACGAAGCCGATCATGCGGACCTTCTCGCTGCTGCTCAGAATGGGCTGAATCGCCAGGTCGATGTTCTGGCCGCCGCGCTTGATCCGAAACACCGTCTCGCGCTCGCCGCCGCTCGTCCAACCGCTGCTCAACGCGAGGCGTTCGACGATGTCCTGGAAGGTGACGACCGGGTGTCCGTCCACGGCGACGATTTCATCGCCCGGCTTGAGGCCGGCCTTGCTCGCGGGGCTGGGCACATCCTTGCCCTCGGAGTTGGGCAGCGTGGGCATGACTTCCGCCACGGTGGTGGAGGACATCTCGCTCGCGACGGGCTGGCCGATGACCCAGACGATGCAGGCGAGGGCGAGGGCGAAGAGGACGTTGAACGTCGCGCCGGCGACGAAGACAAGCATCCTGGTGCCGTAGGTGACCGGGGGAAGTTTGGCGACGTCCGTGGTGCTCTCGCCCTCGACCGGACCGAGGTCGGCGAGCTGCGGGAGCAGGACGTAGCCGCCGAGCGGAAACCAGGAAACGCGGTACTCGACGCCATCGCGTCCGCGGTGCGACCAGATGGCCGGGCCGAAGCCGATGGAAAACCGCTCCACGTGCACGCCCCGGCGGCGGGCGGCGAGGAAATGGCCGAGCTCGTGGACGAAAATCGACCCTCCGAAGAGCAGGACGACGACGAAAACCGCCCAAAGGTTGGAGAACAGGGTGCTGAGGAGATCGGAAGGCACGAGGGCGACGAAAGTTTAGTTCAGAACCTTGATGTGTCCGGCGGCCACCTGGCGGGCCTCGGCGTCGAGGGCGAGGACAGCGGGCAAGTCCGCGGGTTCAAAGTTTGTGATGCTGGCAAGAGTCTGCTCAACGACGCGCGGAATCGCAAGAAAGGGAATCCTCCCGGCGAGAAAAGCCTCCACCGCCAGTTCGTTGGCGGCGTTGAAGATAGCGGGCGCGACGCCCCCGGCGGCCATCGTCTCGCGGGCGAGCCGCAGCATGGGGAAGCGGCCCTCGTCCACCGGCGAGAAATCGAGCCCGATCAACTTGGAAAAATCGAGTCCGACCTCCACGCCCGGGGCGCGCTGCGGATAAAGCAGGGCATGCTGGATCGGAAAGGTCATCGAGGGCGGGCTCAGTTGCGCGAGCATCGCGCCGTCGGTGAACTCGACTAGGCAGTGCACGATGCTCTGCGGATGCAGCACGGCGGTGCACTGCTGCGGGTTGAGACCGAAGAGCCACTGGGCCTCGATCAGTTCGAGGCCCTTGTTCGCGAGCGTCGCCGAATCGACGGTGATCTTCGGGCCCATCGCCCAGTTGGGATGCTTCAACGCGTCGGCGGGCGTGATTTGCGAGAAGCGTTCCGTCGGCCAGTCGCGAAACGCCCCGCCGCTCGCCGTTAGCACGATGCGCTTCACGCCGGCCCCGGGATGGCCCTCGAGGCACTGGAAGACCGCATTGTGCTCGCTGTCGACAGGGAGCAACCGCGCGCCGTGCCGTTGCGCGGCGGCCATGATGAACTTGCCGGCGAGCACGAGGATTTCCTTCGAGGCCAGCGCGAGATCCTTGCCGGCGGCGAGGGCGGCGAGCGCGGGCTCGAGTCCAGTCGTGCCGACGACTGCGACCAGCACGATGTCGGCTTCGGGCAGTTGCGCGAGTTCTGTCAGACCGGGCAACCCGGCGACCAGCCGGGCACCGGGCGGGAAGGCCTGCGGCTGGGCCCGCGCCTCGGCGCAGGCCGCCTCATCGTGCAACCCGATGTGGGCGACGCCAAACTGCCGGGCGATGGCCGCGAGTTTCCGCCAGTTCGACCGGGCGGCAATCCCCACGAGTTCGAGCTTGTCGGGATGCGCGGCAATGACGCGCAAGGTGTTCTCCCCGATGGAGCCGGTCGCCCCGAGGAGGACGACGCGTTTGCGCGGGAGATGAGAGAAGGCAGGCACGAAAGCGGCCATTTATGCGGGACGACGCCGGCGCCCGGCAAGCACCGGGTTCCTAACTATGCTGCGATCGTCGGATGCCGGCTTTCGCAGGGCCGGCGCTCCTCGCCGGGCCTGATAGATTTCAGATTTCCAAGTGCCGATTGCCGAATTAGGTCACCGACTACGGCAGCCGGAAGAACAGATAACCGATCGGCGCCACGAGCAGCAGGCTGTCGCTCATGTCGAAGAATCCACCAAGTCCCGGGAGCCACGCGCCCGAGTCCTTGCGGTTGGCCCGGCGCTTCAGGACGGACTCGATCAGGTCCGCCACGATTCCCACCACCGCGATCGGGACCGCCATCAACGCGGCCATCGTGGGCGTCAGGTGCGGCGGGAAACTGTCCCGCGCGAGCCAGGCAATCGTGGCGGCCACGCCCGCCGAGACGATCACGCCGCCGACGGCACCTTCCCAGGTCTTCTTCGGACTGATGACAGGGGACATCTTGTGCCGGCCGAAGGCCATGCCGGAAAGCAGGGCTCCGACATCGCAGAACTTGGTCGTCGCCACGAGCCAGAGACAGAGGAGCAACCGGCCGTTCGCCGTGACCGTGTCTCCGGGCAGCGGTGTGACGATCCGCACGAGGTACTGCAGCATGACCGAGACGTAAACGAGGCCGAAGAGCGTCGCGGCCAGGGTCTCCATCCGGTTCTCGGGGGTGCGTTCACCCAGCAACCGGATCGCCATCACGACTCCCGCGAGCGGGAGCAGGGCGTGAATCGGGAAGGGGATCCACGACGTGAGCGCCGGAGCGAGCGTGATGAGCCCGCCGAACACCACGCCGAGCTTGAGGAACGGCTGGTAGCCCGATGCGCGCGACAGTTGGTAGAATTCCGCCAGCGTGAGCATCGAGATCAACCCGATGAGCACGAGGGCTCCGGTGGTGCGGAAGAACCAGAGGGATCCGCCGACGATGCCCCAGAGCAGGAAGGTGCTGAAGATGCGTTTGCCCATGACAGTGACTGCGCTGCGCCGGCCGCCGCGAACGGCGGACGAGATCTACTTCGCGCCGGCCCGGGCCGGATTGACAAGTTGCTCGCTCGTGAGGCCGAAACGGCGCTCGCGGCGATTGTAGTCGGCGATGGCCGCCGCCAGATCGGCTTTGGTGAAATCCGGCCAGAGCACCGGCGTGAAAACGAATTCGGCGTACGCCGCCTGGAGCAGCAGAAAATTGCTGATTCGGGTCTCGCCCGACGTGCGAATCACCAGATCCGGCTCCGGCATGTCCGCGGTGTACAGATAGCGACTGAAGGTGGTCCACGACCCGTCGTTGAGCTTTTCCTTTCCGGCGGCGACGGCGGCGGCGTAGGCGCGAGCCGCATCGACGATCTCGGTGCGCGATCCATAGTTGAGCGCGAGGACGAGCGTGTAGTCGGTGAACTGCTTCGTCTCCTCGATCGTGGTCCGCAAAACCTTCTGCACGCCCGCGGGCAGTTCGTCGGTCCGGCCAATCGTCCGCAGTCGCACGCGATCGCGCACGAAGGTGGCGAGTTCCTGCTTCAGGTAGAACTCCAGCAGGCCCATCAGCGCGTTCACTTCCTCCGGCGGACGCTTCCAGTTTTCGATCGAGAAGGCGTACAGCGTGAGCATCTTCACGCCCAGATCCCGGGCGGCGAACGTCGTGGTGCGCACCGTTTCTACGCCCCGACGATGACCCTCGATCCGGGGCAGTCCCCGGTTCTTCGCCCACCGTCCGTTGCCGTCCATGATGATGGCGACATGGGCGGGTACGGTGGCGGCCGGAAGGGTCATGCGGTGCGTCGGAGTAAGGGCAGCGGTCGCGGCGTTGACAAGCCCGCCCATTTTTCGGCGGCCCCGGAAAATCCCATCGTCCTGAGATCGGAAAAATCAGGGCATTTGCCTCCGCGGCGGGGCGCACCAACATGCTTCATGATCCTCCCGCTGACTCCTGCCAAGATCCTCGCGGCCGCTGCGACCCTGCCCGGGTGGAAAGTGAAGCGCAATGCGCTGACAAAGACCTTCACCTTTACCTCTTTTCGCGAGGCGTTCGCCTTCATGGTGCGGGTCGGCTTCGAAGCCGAGGCGATGAACCACCACCCGGAGTGGACCAACGTCTACAACCGCGTGGTCATCCGGCTGAACACCCACGAGGCCGGCAGCCGGATCACTGCCCGTGACGTGAAGCTGGCGCGGAAGATCGAACACATCTCCTGGGTGAAGTAGCATTCGTATCCTGGAGGGCCGGTGCCCCACCGGCCAATGCCTGAAGTAGCATCGTACGCTGGAGGGCCGGTGCCCCCACCGGCCAATGCGATTCGGAACGCCCTTTTGGCGGGTGAGGGCACCCGCCCTCCATCGGGCGGCCACGGGACAGCCCGCCGCCGACTCAGAACATCCGCAGAAACGATCGCGGACCGACATCCACGCCGATGGCGACGGCCTCGAGCGTCCGGAGCAGCCGTCCTTCCTCATTGAAGATGCCGATCCGTTGATCGGGTCCGGCGAGCGGCGCGTAAAGCTCGCGCCGTTCCGCGTCGAAACCGAGCGACGGGCCCACGGCGCGATCGAGCTTTCGGGGCGTTCCTTCGTTCTTACCGTCGCGAGTATACGGCACGACTTGATCGGCGCCGAAGAGCACGAGTAACCGATCGCGGATGGAATCGTAAGCGATTGCCTTCGTCGCGGCCGCCGGTGCTGACTCCAGCGGGATCACGCGAATCCATTCTCCGTACCGCGTGATCTCGTCGAGCGCCGGCTCGCCCGGCCGCAGCAGGAAGACATGTCCGCTCTGCGGGCGGATCGCCAGGTCGCCGCCGCCGGTCGCCGGCATTTCCGCGACGGTGAAGCGGCGCTTCACCGCGCGGGCCGGTCGATCCACGACGAGGATCCGATTCCCCGGTTCAAGGCGCACGAAGAAATGATCGGTGAATGGATCGTACGCCATGCCAGCCGCCACGTCTTCGCCCTCGAGAAAGGACGGGACCGAGGTCTTCCCGGGTTGGTCGCCAAAGTCGGAAATCTCCGCCGCCTGCGGCGCCCCGACCGAGTAGACGTGCAGGGGACCCGGCGTCGCGCAGCCGGCGGCGCCGAGGAGCGCGGCGAGCGCGGTAGCGGAAAGTCCCACCCGTTTCATGCGGCCGCAGCATGTCGCGGGTGGATCGACTGACCAGACTCAAAAATTATTGTGACTCTCGGGCCAGCCTCCGAGGCTGGCCCCGTGAAAGTCGCGTTCATCAGTGGCACCAGCATCGTCAACTCCACGCTGTTCGCCGGATGGTCGGTGCGGACCATCGAGACGAAGTACGGCGAAGTGTCCTACAAGACCCAGGGCGACTTCGCCCTGCTCAACCGCCACGGCTACGGCGTGCCGCTGCCGCCGCATTCGATCAACTACCGCGCCAACCTCCAGGCCCTTTCGCTGCTCGGCTTCGAGGACATCGTCTCGCTCAACTCCGTCGGCTCGCTGAAGAAGGAACTTCCGCCCGGCACGTTTGTGTCCTGCTCGGACTACGTCGGCCTGCAGCAGGGACCCGCGACGTTTTTCGACACGGAACTGCGCGGTGGCGCCCCGGGCATTGCCAACAACCTCATTCCGAAGCTCACCGGAGAACTGGCGCCGGAGTTTCGGATCCACTGCGGCAAGGTTTACGTGCAGATGCGCGGCCCGCGCTTCGAGACCAAGGCCGAGATTCGGATCGTCCAGCATTGGGGCGACGTGATCGGCATGACCGCCGCCCATGAGGCGGACCTCTGCACGGAGCTGGGTCTTCGCTACAACAGCCTCGCGCTGATCGACAATTACGCGAACGGCCTCGAAGGGACGGAAATCGACTTCGTGAAGTTCAAGGATCTCGTGAAGGACAACCAGGGTCGCGTGAACCGACTCTTCGTCCGGATGCTTGAGATTCTGGCGAGCTAGCGCGTCGGGCGCATCCCGATTGATGGAACGTTTCGTAGGGGCGGGCCTCGTGCACGCCCTCTGCTCGTCTCCTTGGTTTGTCATTCTGAGCGCAGCGAAGAATCCACGCCTTCGAGGTGCGCATCCGGCTGACTGCGTAAGCGCGCTCAAGAAACATCAAACGATGACTGAAGATGTCTCTCTGCCCGTTCTGTGCCTCCGTGGTCAAAGTCCCGGAGGGTTTCACCACCGAGTGTACAGATTACACCGAGTGAGAGCGCCGTGAGCTCGGTGCATTTCATTTCACAGGAGGCAATCCGCGGCCGCGCCGAGTTGAGCCGCCGGACCTTGGAAGCAGGAAGGCCGGGGAGGGCGGGAAGGTTGGCTTCGACGTCCCTGACCCTAACCGAAAAAGCAGCCAAAAGGGTCGCGGTCGATCTCGGCCAGGGCATCCGCGATCGACCGAATTTTTGACTGAGGATCGTAGGAATGCCACTTGAGGTCGGCGCGCATCCAATAGAGGCGCCATTCCTTTCGCGTGCCGATCCAGCGAACGCGTGCGATGGGATGATCCAGGATATTGCCCCGCTACCCAAGCAGCCGTGGCCGAGCGGCTGACGCCTTGGCAAGTGTGCTCCGCGACTCCGCGCCTCCGCGTGAGATGCGCTTGGTTCGGCCTTGGTTTGCCTTCTGTGCGACGGATCGGGCCCAAACCTTTCTCACAGAAGGCGAGCCAAGGAGAAACCAAGGGGCGGATTGGGAGTTTGGAGCCCTCCGCGTCCTCTGCGTTCAAACGGTCCGGGCCCGAGCCGGCGTGATCCGCAGATGACGGAAGATTTCGGGCCGATGGGACGAGCCGCGGACCCGCGGATTTGGGCAACACGCCCTCTCAATATGACCCTGTCAGGTCAGCCTTTTCAGTTCCTGACAGCGGGGTGGAGTCGAAGGCGCTAAAGCAGATTAAACTGAAGGCAGCCGATTGGACATTGCGGGCGCGCACGAGGCGCGCCCCTACAGAAGCCGCAGCCCGCCGGCGACGTCGCTATTCAATCCGCTCCACCAGCACCACGAACCCACCTCGCACGGCCCTTTTCTTACCTGTTC
>CANJCM010000008.1 GCA_947472765.1 Opitutia bacterium | reverse complement strand
CTGGTCGGCGATTTGTGCTGGCATCCCGCCAGTCGCAAACATCGCGACAAATATTTCCTTCGCGGAATTGGCGAGGACAGCCCCGGATTCCACCAGCTCGATTAGCGCTGCGACGTGCTGCGGCCGGACCTTGCATTCGGCCAGGTTTTTCCCCGAGGCGCCAAGTTCCCTAAGCAGATCATTGATGATCCAATTTCCCGCAGCATGCGGCTTGCCGCAAAGCTTTGCCGTCTCCTCAAAGTAATCGGCCAGTTTCCGATCCCAGATCAAGACCGACGTCATGGTGTACGGCACTTGGTATTGCTCGAGGAAGCGGCGCTGTTTGGCGAAGGGTAGCTCCGGGCACTCGGCGCGCAGTCGCTCTTTCCACGGTTCATCCACCTTCACCGGCATGAGATCCGGGTCCGGAAAATAGCGATAGTCATGCGCCATCTCCTTCGAGCGAAGCGACTGCGAAGTGCCAGCCAGTCCGTCGTAGTCGCGCGTTTCCTGTACAATCGCCCCTCCTCGTTCGAGCACCGCGATCTGGCGCTTGATCTCGTGGGCGATGCCGTCACGCACGTAGGAAATCGAGTTCAGGTTCTTGAGTTCCACCTTCACCCCCAGCTTCGTTTCACCAACAGGACGAATGGAGATGTTCGCATCACAGCGAAGCTGCCCTTTTTCCATGTCGCAGTCGGAAATCCCGCCATAAATCATCGTTGCGCGGAGCGAAGTCAGGTACGCGTAGGCTTCGTCCGCTGAGTACATCACCGGCTCGGAGACGATTTCCATCAAAGGGGTGCCCGCCCGGTTGAAGTCGATGAGAGAGTCGGTCGCCCCGTGGTTAAGCTTGCCGACATCCTCCTCCAAATGAATGCGGGTAAGCTCCACCACCCGGTGCTCGCCCATTACGTTCCGCGCCGATCCGGGCATTTCGATCTCGACGGATCCGCCCAGGCAGATCGGCTGATCGTATTGGGAAATCTGATAATTTTTTGGGGAATCCGGATAAAAGTAATTTTTCCTGTCCCACTTGCAGACCGGGGCAATCTCGCATCCGAGCAGCAGCCCCGCTTTGATGATGGCGTCGAGGGCCGCCTTGTTCAGCACGGGGAGCGCCCCGGGCAGTCCGAGCACCACGGGGTCGGTCAACGTATTCGGCTCCTGCCCGTAGCCCGTGGCGACGCGCGTAAACACCTTGGACCGGGTCTTAATCTGGACGTGGACCTCGAGACCGATGACGGCTTCGTAATTCATGGACGTTCAGAGACTGGGATGACGCTTGTACCAGTCATGAGCCTGTTCGTAGCGGTGCGCTGCCGCGAGCAGGTCAGCCTCCTTGAATGGCTGACCGATGAGTTGCATGCCGATGGGAAGTCCGCTCGCAGTAAATCCACAGGGCACACTGATCGCCGGCAGCCCGGCGAGATTCACCCCAATCGTATAGATGTCGCAAAGGTACATCGCGAGCGGATCCGATTTCTCGCCGAGCTTGAAAGCTGGCACCGGCGAGGTCGGGGTAATTAGTGCATCAACTTCCTGATACGTCTTGAGGAAATCTTCCCGGATCAGCGTTCGAACCTTCTGCGCTCGCAGATAGAAGGCATCGTAGTAGCCGCTCGAAAGCACGTAGGTACCAAGGATGATGCGACGCTTCACCTCCGCGCCAAACCCCTCAGCCCTCGAGCGGGCATAAAGATCGTCGATGTCTGCGGCCTCCGCCGCCCGCATTCCGTAGCGGACACCGTCGTATCGAGCGAGATTCGACGACGCTTCGGCCGTGGCGATGATGTAGTACGTGTCGAGGCAGTATTGGGTGTGTGGAAGTGAAACCGGCTTCACCTCGCAGCCCTGCGCCCGGTAGTACTCAATCGCCTTTTCCACTGCGGCGCCCACCTCCGGGTCCAATCCCGCTCCAAAATACTCCCGTGGAATTCCCAGCTTATGGGGGCGGTTCGGCGCGATGAGCCGGGCGTGGTAATCGGGAATCACGGCGGAATACGACGTCGAGTCGCGTTCGTCATGCCCGGCGATCGCTGCGAGCATTGTCGCGGCATCTTCGACGGTGCGAGTCATGGGACCGATTTGGTCGAGTGATGAGGCGAACGCCGCTAGGCCATAGCGCGAGACCAGCCCATAGGTCGGCTTTATTCCGACGACACCGCAGAATGAGGCGGGCTGCCGAATGGACCCGCCGGTATCCGAACCAAGCGTCGCAATCGCCGCTCCCGCCGCCAACGCCGCCGCGCTGCCACCGGAAGAACCGCCAGGTACTCGCTTGGTATCCCAGGGATTGCTGGTCGGTCCGAACGCAGAATTCTCAGTTGAAGACCCCATCGCGAACTCATCGCAGTTGAGGCGTCCCCACAAAACGGCCCCGGCGCGACGCAGCTTCTGAGTCACGGTGGCGTCGTAGGGAGAAACGAAGTTTGAAAGAATCCGACTGGATGCGGTGAGCGGCTGGCCATCAACCGCGATGACGTCCTTCAGCCCCACAGGGATACCCTCGAGCAATCCGCGAGACTGGCCAGCGGATCGCCGCGAGTCAGAAGCACGAGCTTCGGCCAGCGCACCGGCTTCATCAAAGGAATTGAATGCGTGAATCAGGGGTTCGACTGCCTTGGTTCGCGCAATAACGGCCTGGGTCAACTCAACCGACGAGAGCCGGCGGGCGCTCAATGCCGCGGCGAGTTGACCAATGGATTGGTGGTAGATTTCAGACATCGCTAACTAAAGGAGCCGAGGCGATCACAAGTGCGCGCGCAATTTCTTCGATCAATCAACCACCTTAGGCACAACGACCATCTGGTCGCGCTGCGCGGGCGCATTCCGCAATGCCCTTTCCACCGACAAGGCGGGTTGCGAAGCATCTTCAGCCCAAATATTGAAAATCGGAAACGCGTGGGCCGCGGGCTCCACATGGTCAATGTCCACCTTCGCAAGCTGCTCAATGTGATGAAGCACCTCGCCTAGTTGCCGTCCAAACCGTTCTTCCTCCTCTGCCGTCAGTCTCAGGCGAGCCAACCGAGCAACGTGTTCAATGTTCAATTCAGTGGGCTGTGACATGGAAAGCGGTGGAGTTCGTGGTTATGCGAACACGCTGGACCGGAATCAACGGGCAAAATGAAGCATACTGGCGATCCCAACGAGCGGCTAACGGTCGTGCAGTGCGGACCGGATTCCACCGGCAGCGCCGTCACGGTTAAGGTTACCAGTGGTTCAACAACCACGGCGGGCATAACACAAATGCGGTTTGCCAACGGGAAGAATGGTCGGGGCGGCGAGATTCGAACTCGCGACCTCTACGTCCCGAACGTAGCGCTCTACCAGGCTAAGCTACGCCCCGACTTGTATTCTTCGAGCCACTCCATGCGGCTGAGTTGCTCAAGGAGCCGTAGCGCCAACGGTGGCGCAAGCAGAAAATTGAATTCGTGTTCAACTCGTTTCAATTTCGCTCCAAACAGCCAAAAAAAAGCCCCGGACTTTCGTCCGGGGTTTTCAAAACGTTTAGCTCTTGCTTGCCGGAGGTGGCGGGGTCGCCACTTTGGTCATGGAGCTTTCGGTGGCGCGACGCGCAATCATCTCTGTCAGACGCTGCTCCTCTAGCTCAGCGTTGCGCTTCGCTACCATCGCAAGCTCGACTTGCTTGGCTAACTCGAAGGATTCACGAGTAACGCGCTCCCGGTCCCCAATGAGTCGGGCGATTTCCGTTTCAAGATCCTTGGCCCGCTTGGTCGCCGTTTCAATTTCTGCCAAAGACGCATTAGTCTTATCCTTAATCTCCTTGTCCACGGCGTCCTGTTGGGCCTTGCGGGCCGCCTCACGTTCCGCGTTCTCGCGGTCACGTTCCAGCTGAGCGAGACGGGCGCTCTCCTTGGCCTTCGCCTCAGCCGCGTCCTTGACAGCCTTTTCGGCCGCAGTCTTCTGGGCGATTTCCTGGCCTCGGGCATGCTCGCGGGCGACGGATTCCTTTTGATGTTTAAAATAAAACATCAGGAAGACGCCGGTAAGGACGACAGGGAGGAGCAAATAGAGCCACTTTTTCATCGGGTAAGTTGGTAGTTAAATATCACTTCTTCTTGGCAGCAGCAGCAGCGGCGGCGGCAGCGGCTCGGGCCGCTTCCTCGGCCGCGCGATCGGCGGCTTCAATTTTCTGAAGGACGGCAGCCAATCCTTTCTGATTCGCCTCGGCCTTTTGCACGTAAACTCGAATGAATGCCTGCTCGTCGAGGCTGGCTTTCTTCTCCTGTTCAACGCGGGCGATTTCCTTCTTGGCATCCTCGACCTGTTTTTCCAAGCGACGCACCTCGGCAACCTTGCGGGTGGCGGTATCGCGGGCGTTGGCCATCGCGAGGGCGGCGCGTTCACGGCGATCACGCTCCTCAAGCTCCTTCGTTTCTTTCTCCGCTTTCTGCTTCTTGCGGATTTCCTGCTGCACCAGAGCATCCTCGACGGCTTTCTTCTTAAGGATGTTCTCCGCGCGAATCTTCTCCTCGCGGGCCTTAATCATCGTGGTCCGCATGTTCGCTTCCCGTTGCTCGTGGGCCGCGGCAAATTTCCAGTAGACGCCGGCAAACAGGACGAGGCCGATTAGGGGAGGAACAAAATAAACGTATTTCTTCTTCATGTGGTAAGCTGGAATGTAGCGTGGAGATTATTTACGGGACTTCCGGGACTCGCGCTCCTTGACTGTATTCTCGATGGCGCGCTTCAAGTGCGGCAATTGGGTGTCCTTACGACCTTCAGGGGTTTGCTCGACAGAGGAGATTGCCTTTAAAGCGGCATCATACTCTTCCAATTCGTAACCAGCGTAGGCGATGAGCTGATAGGCAGTTTCAATCTTATCCAAATTACCCTTCTTGACGGCACTTTGGAAGTGGTTGAACGCTTCACGAGTCTTACCCTGGTCACGATAGATTTGCCCGAGCAGGAGTTCGAGTTGACCAGATTGGGGAAAGAGTTTGATGGCTTCTTCGATAGCGGAGATGGCCTTGTCCTGCTGGTCGGCTTGAAGATAATAGGAACCAAGAATGTTCCAGTTCTTCACGTCCGACTCGATGCTTCCGCTCTTGAGTCCGGCATGGAGCATCTGCGTCGCCTGTCCAAACTGGCCGGCGTTGATGTAGAGCGTGACCAGATTATAGTTATCTTTGGGCGAATTCAGATTACCGAGCTTTTGCCCCCGCTCGATTGTATTGATTGCGCGGATATTGTTGATTCGGGACACTCGGGGATTCGTCTCCAAGTTCACGTTCATCATATTCAGATAGAACGAGAGAAGCGTCGGCCAATAGTCCTTCTTTTCCGGGAAGTTCCTGACCAGAAACTCCAATAGCTCGGCGCCACGCACGTAATCCTGCTCCTGCTGAAGACCGGCGAGCAAGAGCGTATAGAAACCCTCCTTGGGAGCGATGGACAGCAACAGGCCGCGCTCGACTTCGGTGCGCATTTGTTTGAGCAGATCCTTGTCGGGCTTCTCCGGATTGGCGATCGCCTGATTGTACAGCATCGAGGCATAGAGCATCGAACTTTCCGGCGTGACCTTGGGGCTTTCGGACAACCAGCGCTTCAAGTAGGCGATAGCGGCTGCGATATTCGTCTTCTGCTGCGCGGCGGGAACCTTCGCGTTGGTGCCTTCCTGATAGTGGAGCGTGGCCAACATCTGCAACATCGTCAGCTTTTGCGCCGGTTCAAAATAGTCGTTCGAGTCCGCCAATTTAAGAGCGGTGCTGAGCGGTCCGATGGCCTCAGAGTACCGTTCCAAACTGAACATCAACTTACCACGCATGTCCTGGACTACGGCCATGTCGTAGCTCGTCGGCGGCGTCGTAGGAATCAGAGCATCCAGCAGAGCCAGCATGCCAGCGAAATTCTTAGACTCGTTGAGTGGACGAATTTTTGTAAACGCCTCAACGGTCTTGTCTGACAAATTTCGCGGGTTCTTCTCTTCCGCAGATATACCGGCTATCGGCGCGGCAAGAGCGAGAAGGAGGGCGAACCGCAGTGCGTGTGTACCAGTCTTCAAAAGGGATCCGATGACCATGGTGGTTATTCGTTGAGAGTGAAAACGATCGGCACCTGCATGCGGGTGACCACATTTTGCCCGTTCTTGCGGCCAGGACGGAATTTCCACTTCGAGACGGCTTGAATCGCCGCGGATTCAAATTCCTTCTGACTGGATTTGGCGGCGAAGGCGTTCTGCACATCGCCTTCCGTATCGACGAGAAACTCGACGAGTACTTCTCCGGCAATACCGGCGCGGCGCATTTCGAAGGGATATTGGGGCGGAGTCCGGAAGCGAGGTTGTGGGATTTGATCGAGCTTCGAGATATCGAAGACCTCCATGCCGCGGAAACTGGACATGTCCCGATTGCTCGGGATATCGAGTGCACCGGCATTGAGCTTAAGGCTATCCGGCGGCGGCGGCTGCATCTGCTGGACGAACGAATTGTCGGTCACCACTTGGGGAGTATCAATCTGGGTGGGAGGAACGAAATCCAGCTTCGCCTCCTCGGTCGGCTCCGGCGGACGATCCGGCTCATCGGGTTCGATGCGAGGCATCTCGATGATCTCAATCGTCGCCATCTGCTCCTGCTTCGGCTTTGGCTTCGGCGTGAACTTAATAATTCTGTCTCCGTAGAGCGTCCCCACATGGACGAGGACTGAGACAGCCAGACCTATGAAAAAATCGCGACGCATGGTAGTGGTTATTTGCCGCTAGGGCTGGTGACCGTTTCAACCGAGACTTGGGCAATGCCCGCGCGCCGAACTTCATCCAGCACCATCATGGCGGGACCGAATTTCGCCAAACGATCGCCTCGAACAAGAACGCGCGCGTTGGCCGGATGGGTATTGCGGTAGTCGTCCAGGCGCGGAGGTATTTCCGTGGCCGAAACGAGCTCGGGTGCCCCGGTACCGACCTTCCAATAGAAGGTTCCAGATTCGGAAACCTGAATACTCAACATGCTTTCGTCGGGCGGCGTGATGCTTGCATTCTGTGACGCCTTAGGAAGCGTGACCGGAAGCGAAGCGATCTTGTCGAGCGACAGAGTGAAGAGAACGAAGGTTGCGAGGAGAAAGAAGATAACATCGATCAGGGGGATGATCTCGATGCGGGCTTTCTTTTTGCCCTCGTCGCCTCTGGAACTTGAACCGGCCATGTAGGAAAATCGTTAAGAGTGAAAAACGCGAGTGGAGAAACGCTAATCGACTAACCCTTCGTCGCAGCGCGTACCTGTGTCTCAACCTTGACCTTTTCGATGTTGGCCTTACGGGCTTCGTCAAAGACGTAGATCACCTGGCTGAACATCGCGTTGGCGTCCCCGTTGATGAGCAATTCGGCTTCGGGGTTCTGGAGATGGTACGTCGTCAGTCGGGTCAGAAACTCTTCCGGACTGATGAAGTCGCGATTCCAAGCCAAGGAGCCGGTTTCGGTGACCGTGACTGTCGCGGTACCTTCCGTCCGTCGTGCTTCACCGGTTTTCGACTGAGGCAATGAGACCTTAACACCCTCGGTCTTGTTCAGCGAGAGCGTGAACAAGACGAATGTGGCGAGGAGGAAGAAGATCACATCGATCAGCGGAATGATTTCGATGCGGGCTTTTTTAGCCATGATGGAATGGAGGGCTAAGGGACGACGAACGGCGGACGAGTTTCTTAGAGAAAACCTTAGCGCGAGAACGGCGCGTTGGTTTCAGACTTCTTAAGTAGAATTTCCAGCGCGTGTGACGCGTCGGCAACGTCCTGCTTGGCCTGCTCTGTGCGGGCATTCATGTAATTGTAGGGGAAGAGACCCACGATGGCGATCGCGAGACCGCACATCGTGGCAATAAGCGCTTCCGCAACACCACCCGTGATGGCACCCATCGCGCCGCCAATGTCGCCGCCACCGAGGGCGCCGAAAGTGCGCATCATGCCGGTAACCGTGCCAAGAAGACCGAGTAGCGGGGCTGCGGTGATGCAGGTGTCGAGGGTGGCCATGCCCTGCGCGAAACGGGACAGTTCCTGGCCGGAAGCGCGGACGAAAGCGTTGGAGAGGGAGTACTCGCGATTCGAGAGGCTGTACACGAGAATGCGGGCGATGAAGTCCTTGCTCTTGCGACCGACAGCGAGGGCACCCTCGATATCGCGGCGCTCAACGCTCTCGAGCATCTTCTCGACGACATCCGGCTCGCGCGTGCCATTTTCGCGAACGATGAAGAGAACGCGCTCGACGACGACCGTGATGGCGACGAAGGAGAGCAAGAGAATCGGCCACATGATTTCTTTGCCGGCCATGAACAAGTCCATGGGGCTCATCGGACTCATGTCCGGGTTCGTCAGGAGGAACGCGAAGGGTAGGCTGTGGATCATCATAGGAGGAAGTTTGTGTTGAGTATGCTTTGGACTGGAGGAAGGGAGAAAAGTCTGCGTGAGGGCTGACCTGTCACTAACTGACGCTCAGCGGGTCGCCTGAAACCCGTTTCGTACTGCGACCGGGGTAGCGTACAGGCACTGCAAGAAACATGCCTGAAGCGGCGGCGGAACTTTGGAAAAGGGTGACTAAGATCAGCATCTTTTGCTGAGGTAAATTTAGGGGAAAAAAAGAAGAGAACGTGAAATAGGGGTCATCGAAACTTTGCTGTCAACCTACTTTCTCGGCGAGGTAAGTGAAAAAATCAGAAGCCGGTTTTTCTTCCGAAAAAACGGTTCAGCGCAGTGAGTCTTTCAGGTACCATCAACGCATCCCTAACGAAATTCTCACTGCTAAATTGGCTGCCCGACTAGGACTCGAACCTAGACAAAACGAGTCAGAGTCGTTTGTGCTACCATTACACCATCGGGCAGTGGAAATTCGCGTTGCTGAAAATTATTCGAGCCCTTGAGCAATGGATCCCAAGGCAAAGATTCGCACGGACTTTCCCGCAATGAAGGCGGGCGGAGGCTCTCACGGGAAAGCGTGGGCGTTGGAGCCGGCGATGGGATTCGAACCCGCAACCGCCTGTTTACAAAACAGGTGCTCTACCGTTGAGCTACGCCGGCGAACCTTCGCTGCGGCTGCAATTGAACTGGGAAAAAACGTCAAAACCGAACCATCCGGCCGGCCGAAATCAGAGGTAAAATCGCCGGCTGGTGGCTCCCCGGGGACTCGAACCCCGAACCTACTGATTAAGAGTCAGCTGCTCTACCATTGAGCTAGGAAGCCTTCAACCAAGAGGCGAAAAAACTCATGAACGCGTTGCTGATGTCAACAGCGATCTCCTCCGCCGCGCGGCGAAATTCACGCGGCGATCGCTAAATGTCGTGACTTCCGTATTCGCGCGCCAGGCGAACTGTCGCCATGACTTCGTGGACAACTCTCCTCAGGCTAACGCCGCTATCGATGCGACTCCTCCACCCTTCATTCGGCTTCTGGCGCTGCGCCCTGGTCGTATTACTTTTTTCGATTCAGGGGTCCGCGGCAGCGGTCGAAGTGCCCGCGCTGACGAAGCGTCACGGCATGGTCATCGCCGGACATCCCGAGGCTGCCTCGATCGGATTAGAATTATTGGGATCGGGCGGTAACGCCGTGGATGCCGCAATTGCGACCTCACTCGCATTGGGCGTCGCGGAACCTTTCGGATCCGGCCTCGGTGGAAAATTGGTCCTTCTCTATTATGAAGCGGCGAGTGGCCGCACCTACGTGGTCGATGCAATGGATGCCGCGGGTTCACTCGCCGTGTCAGACTACCTGCAGCGGCCGGATTCGGAGTGGAGCAGCGGTTACAGCTCGGTTTGCGTGCCGGGTCTTCCGGCTGGACTCTGGCTCGCGCATCAACGCTGGGGGACCAAACTCTGGGCCGATGACGTCCAGCCCGCGATTGATCTGGCGCGTCGCGGCGCCGAGGTCCTCCCGAAAACGCGCGATCTTTTTGCCGAGCAGGAGAAACGCCTGCGATTGGGAGACTCTGAGATCGCCGGGATTTTTCTGCCGGGCGGATCGCTGCCGAGAGTCGGCGCTCAACTTCCCAATCCGGATCTTGCTCGGACCCTGCAATTCTTCGCGACAGCGGGTCGGGATGGATTTTATCGAGGGCCGGTGGCGGCTGCGATCGTCACGGCGGCACGCGCTGGTGGAGGAGTGTTGTCTGAGGAAGACCTTGCTCGCTACGAAGCCCGCATCAGCGAGCCGATTGTCACTGACTTTCGGGGGTTTCGGTTGGTCAGCGCACCGCCGCCGACCTGCGGAGCGGCCATCGTCTTTCCCCTGCTCAAGGCTCTCGAGAGCGAAGATTTTTCCGGGGGACCGCTCCGTACGAGTGCGAACCTGAAAAAACTCGGCCGCTTTTGGAACGTCGTCGCGTCGGAAATGTGGCAGGTGGTGGGTGACGCCCCTGAGTCGCGCACCCTCCTCGAGGGCCTGCTGACGCCGGAATCAATTGCCAACATCCGCCGCGAGGCTGCCGCCGGAGATGAACCGTCGCGACGTCTCACCACGCGCCCGGAAATTCCGGCTTTCTATGAAAGTGAGCACGCCGCGACGACGCACTTTGTCGTGGTCGACGAGGCGGGCAACATAGTCTGCGCCACGCAGTCGCTGAGCGTTCACTTCGGCGCCGGGGTCGTACCTCCGGGAACCGGGGTTGTCCTGAACAATTCCATGAGCAATTTCAGCTACGGGGATCCCGCGAACATAAACTATGTCGCACCAGGCAAACGCTCGCGCAGCACGATCGCGCCGACGCTGGTCTTCAAAGACGGACGCCCGCTTCTCGCCCTCGGCCTGCCGGGTTCGTCGAGGATCCCGACCGCGCTGGCCCAAGTGTTGATTGATCGCCTGGCCCTCGATCGGCCCCTCGCCGAGGCGATCGGGGACACGAGATTCCACTTCATCGCCCCAACCCGGGCATCGCCCGGGTTTGTCTTCGAAGCGGAACGTTCCCTTCCTTCGTCAGTCGGTTCCGCCTTGCAGAACGACGGCTGGACAGTGTCGCTGCCCGAGGAGGCAGGCCGTGGTCGCTATTTCGGCGGCGTCAACGCGGTTGAGTTCAATCCAGATGGAACCCTGACGGGCTACGCCGACCCGCGAAGGCCAAATGCCGCGGCGGGGTACTGATGCTTCCGATCCACGGTTCAGGAGCGCCGGCGGCGGGAATTCCAAAATTCCCTTGCCAACGCCGTCGCGCATCTCTGTTTTCGACCACTCTTTCCATGCAAAAGACCAAGAAGTCCGTTGCCAAGCGGTTCAAACTATCCGCGAAGGGCAAGCTGATGCGTCGCACGCCTGGGTTCCGTCACCTGTTAGGAGCGAAAAGCACGAAGCAAAAGCGTCGTGCGTCTCGCGACAAGCAAGTGGCCCCCGGACATGCCGCGCCGCTGAAGCGCGCCCTCCCGTTCGGTCTTTAATCAGACTGACGGACAATCCGAAACTTCGCCTGGCGGGTGATCGTTAAGCCGACCTGCCGGCGACCAAACCAAAAATAAAACATGGCTCGTGCAACTAACTCCCCCGCGTCGCGCAAGCGTCGCAAGAAAGTACTGAAATACGCCAAGGGCTATTTCGGCAACAAATCGAAGCTCTTTCGCTATGCGAAGGAAGCCGTCCAGCATGCCTGGCAATACGCCTATGCGGCCCGCCGCAAGAAGAAGGGCGATCGCCGTGGTCTCTGGATCGTGCGCCTCAACGCTGCCTGCCGCAATGCCGGCATGAGCTACAGCCGCTTCATCGAAGGCCTTCACGCCGCGAACATCGCCCTCGACCGCAAGGTTCTAAGCGACCTCGCGATCAATGACGAAGTCGCGTTCAACGGCCTGATCAAGAAAGCCCAGGAAGCGTTGAAGACCAAGGCCGCAGCTGCCGCCAAGGCCAAGTAATTCGACGCGAGCCCGGACGGGCTCGCCTCCAGTTTAAGCGGAGGACGGGCCTCATCCGGGGCGCCGTCCTTCTTTTTTTCCACCCTGCCCGACCCCTGGCGCCCGTCCGCGCGCGCAAGATTCGCGTTGAGACGAAGAGCGCGGAGCCGTTTCCTCGCCCCTTTCCATGCAAGCACAACTCACCGCCATCGTCGCCAAGGCAGCGACGGACCTCGCGGCCATCAACACGCGCCCGGAATTCGAGGCTGCCAAGGCCCGCTATGTGGGGCCGAACGGCGAACTGACAGCCCTGATGAAGCAGATGGGCGCCGTGCCGAAGGAGCAGCGGCCCGTCGTCGGCAAGTTGATCAACGAGGCGAAGGCACAGGTCCAGAGTCAGCTCGACGCTGCGCTCAACCGGATTGCCAATGCGGAACTGGCAGCTCAGCTCGGGCCCGCCGTGGATGTCACCCTCCCCGCCCCCGACGGCGGTCCTGGCACCCGTCATCCCTTGACACTCGTCCGTGAGGAGATGTGCCGGATCCTGCGCAAGGTCGGCTTCACCGTCGCTGACGGCCCGGAGGTTGAAACCGAGTACTACTGCTTCGATGCGCTGAACACGCCGTCCGATCATCCAGCCCGCGACGCGCAGGACACCTTCTATTTTCCGACGAATGCCCGGTTCGGCAACGTGGCGAAGATGAATCCCGAGGAGCGGTACCTGCTGCGCACACACACCTCTTCGGTGCAGATTCGGACCATGCTCCAAGGCCAGCCTCCCATTCGCATCGTGTCGCCGGGCCGCGTCTATCGCCGGGACACCACGGATGCGACGCATAGCGCCAACTTTCACCAGCTCGAGTGCCTCTACGTGGACAAGAACGTGACGGTGCGCGACCTCAAGGCGCTGCTCGACTACATCTTCGCCTCACTCCTCGGCAAGGACACCAAGACGCGCTTCCGTCCGCACTATTTCGGTTACACGGAGCCCAGCTTCGAGGTCGATCTCACCGCCCATCACCTGCCGAAGGTGAAGAAGGAGTGGATTGAAATCGGCGGTTGCGGGATGGTCGATCCGACCGTCTTCGCCGGCGTCGGCTACGACCCCGAGGTGTGGAGTGGTTACGCCTTCGGCATGGGCCTCGAACGACTCGCGATGCTGCTCTACGGCATCGATGACATCCGCTATTTCTACCAGAACGACCTGCGCTTCCTGAAGCAATTCGCCTAAGCCGTGAAAATCTCCCTGAACTGGCTGAAGGACTACGTCCAACTCGACGCCTCCGTCGAAGAGATCAAGCGCGCGATCACGTTTCTCGGCTTCGAGGTCGAGCAGGTGATTTCCACCGGCGCACCCCAATTGTCGAACGTTGTCGTGGGCGAGATTCTCACCCGCGCCCGGCACCCGAATGCAGACAAGCTTTCGGTTTGTACCGTCGATGTCGGACCGGCGGGCGGCGTGAAGACGATCGTGTGCGGCGCCCACAACTGCGATGCCGGCAATCGCGTGCTCGTGGCCCTGCCCGGAGCGGTGCTGCCGGGCAATTTTGCGATCAAGCTTTCCAAGATTCGCGGTCAGGCCTCCGAGGGCATGATGTGCTCGCCCGATGAGATCGGCATGGGCAGCGACCACAGCGGCCTGCTGATTCTCGAAAGCAAGCTCACCCTCGGCACGCCAATGAACGACGCGCTGCCGCCGGGTGACACCGTGTTCGACATCGAAATCACGCCGAACCGGCCCGACGCGCTCTGTCATCTGGGAATCGCGCGCGAACTCGCAGCGTGGTTCAAGCTGCCTTTGCGTTATCCGGAGGAAACATTCACCGGCGGAATTGACGACTCGACGACCGGCTCCCAGCGCCCGGATTTGCTCCGGAATGTGCGGGTCGAGGCGCCGGAAGACTGCCCTCTCTATTCGGCTCATGTGATCGCCGGGATCAAGATCGGGCCGAGTCCCGCGTGGATGCAGGAGCGCCTCAAGGCCGTCGGCCTGCGCCCAATCAACAATGTCGTCGATGTTGGCAACTACGTGATGCTCGAGACCGGCCAGCCGATGCATGCCTTCGACGCGCGGAAGCTCGGAGGCAACGAAATCGTCGTTCGGCGCGCCGCGGAGGGGGAAAAGATTACGACTCTCGACGGCAAGGAGCGCACGCTGACTTCGAAGATGCTCGTGATCGCGGACGCGACGAAACCGGTCGTGGTCGCCGGTATCATGGGCGGCGAAAACTCCGGCGTCAGCGACGACACCACCGACCTCGTGCTCGAGTGCGCTTTCTTCAAGCGGCAATCGGTGCGCGCAACGTCGAAGGCCCTCGGGCTCTCCTCCGACTCTTCCTACCGCTACGAACGCGGCGTCGATCCGCATGGCACCCTCGAGGCCGCGTACCGGGCAATCGACTTGATTCTGGCGACTGCGGGCGGCCGCGTCGTCAGTCCCGTTTTCAAGGTCGGCGGCGACGTGCCGTGGCAGCGGGAGATCGTCGTCACGCACGACTACATCACGGAAAAAATCGGCTTCGACATCCCGGCGCCGGCGATGCGGGCGGCCTTCGAGGCGCTTGAATTGATCGTCACCCGGGAGCAACCGACCGAGCATCCCAATCGGGGCGTGGCCTGGACCGTCAGCGTTCCCAGTTGGCGCGATGACCTCGATCGCCCGATCGACCTCGTGGAGGAAGTGCTGCGCCTCCATGGCACGGAGAAGATTCCGCCGGCGACGGTGTCCGCGCCAGGATTGGTGGCCGATGACGCCCCGATCGTTCGCTTCAACCGGGACGTCACCGACTATCTCGTCGGCCACGACTTCCACGAATGCGTGAACTACACGCTGCGTCCCGCCGCCGAGCTCGCAGGTTGGACCTCCGCCAACGCAGCCACCGGCCTCGCCCTCGCCAATCCATTCGTCGAGGACCAGTCCCACCTTCGTCCCACGCTGATTGCGGGGCTGCTCGAGTCGCTGAAACTCAACCAGTCGCGCGGTGTCGCGGTGACGCGGCTGTTCGAGACCGGCCGCATCTTCGTCGAACGCGACGGTGAGCCGCTCGAATGCGCGGCAGTCGGCTTCATCCTGGCCGAACCCGTTCACGATCGCGCGTGGCTGAAGCGGGAGACCCCCGACTTCTACACCACGAAGCATCACGTGTTCGCCCTGGCCGAGGCGGCGGGAATTGATCTCGGCCGGCAGGCCCTCACCCCGGTCGCGGCCGCCCATCCCGGCTGGCAGGTAGGACAGGCGGCAGCGGCCGGCGACTTGAGCCACGGCTGGCTGGCCCATTTCGGCCTCGTGAACCTGGCCTTGGTAAAGTCGCTGGGCATCGAGGGCCGGGTTTATGGCGGCACCTTCGCGATTCTCCCCGCGAAACTCGCCAGTGAAGGCACGCGCCGCCGTTACTCGGACTTCAGCCTCCTTCCGGCCGCGTGGCGCGATCTCGCGCTCGTCGTCGATCTCGCGACTCCGGCGGCCGACGTGCAGAAGGCCGTGGCGAAAGCGGCCCGGGCGGCGGTCGGCAACGCCTTCGCCTTGGAGAAGGTCGCGGTCTTCGACGTTTACCAGGGCAAGGGCCTGCCCGAGGGCAAGAAGAGCCTGGCCTTCAATCTGGTCTTCCGTTCCGCAGAGCGAACCCTGACCGACGACGAGGTAAATGCCGCGTTTGCCCGCATCCAAAAAGATGTGACGGCAGATGGCAGCATGGCCGTTCGCACCTGATCGTCGTCCGACGGGACAACCGTTTTCATCCCGATTCCGCCCCAGCGGGGCCGGGATTGTCCTTTGCGCTGACATCGGACCGCGTTAGGTAGCGGAGATGAAATCCCGCCTACCCCGCTGGCTGCTCTTGATCGTCGTCGGCGCGTTCAGCGTGGGCGGGGCGGCTGCGGCCGAGGACAAGTTCTCTGCCGTCCCAAAGTCGGTCGAGCCCTTCGTCGCCCGCGGCGAGATTTCCGGCGCCGTCATGCTCGTGGCCATGAGGGATCGGGTGCTGCATCTGTCCGCCGTCGGGACCAGCGACGTGGCAACCCAGCGGCCGATGCGGACGGATGACCTGTTCTGGATCGCCTCCATGACGAAGCCCATGGCCGCGGTCTGCGTGGCGATGCTCGCGGACGAAGGCCGGCTGAAGTACGATGACCCCGTCCAGCAGTATCTGCCCGAGTTCGGTGAGCAGTGGATCGTGGCGGAGCAGGGCGCCGAGCGGCGTGTCCTGACCAAGGCCGAGCGCCCGATCACGATTCGCGCACTGCTGACGCACACGAGCGGGATGGGAAATTACACCGTAACGGATCCGCACTGGTCGCTCGCCGAGATGACAAAGGTGGCCGCACGCGAACCGCTGCGCTTCGCGCCAGGTTCGCGTTGGGGCTACTCGACCGCCGGAATCGATGCCCTGGGTCGGATCGTCGAGGTCGTGAGCGGCGTGCCATTCGCCGAGTTCATGCAACGGCGACTCTTTATTCCGCTCGGCATGAAGAACACGACCTATTGGCCGACCGAGGCGCAGGAAAAACGCTTCGTCCGAAACTATCGGATCAGCCCGGCTACCGGAAAGCTGGAGGAAGTGAAGATCTCCTATCTCTACGGTGGGGCGGTAACGGACCGAGCGCGGCCACCGCTCGGGGGCGCCGGATTGTTCTCCACCGCGGAGGACGTGGCCAGGTTCTACCAGATGATGTTGAACGGCGGTGAACTCAGCGGAAGACGGGTGTTGAAAGCCGAGACGGTCACGGAGATGACGCGAAACCAAATCGGCGCGATCACTGCGCGCCCTGGGATCACCTGGGGACTCGGGTTCAACGTGGTCGTGGACGGCGCAATGATGCCCGCCAATGCCACGCTGTCGCCCGGCAGCTTCGGGCATGGCGGCGCCCACGGCACGAACAGCTGGGCAGACCCGACGCGCGGGCTGATCTACGTCTTCATGATCCAGCGCGCCGGACTCGAGAATGCGGACGATTCGCCAATGCGGCGCGCCTATCAGCAGGCCGTGGCCGCCGTGCTCGACGCCAACTAGAATCCCATCCTGCCGCGCGAAGCGCCGCCGCGGCCTCGTCCGTCCTATGCGGCGAAGGGATTATAGCGGAGCTCGTTCTCGACCGTCGTCAGTGGCCCGTGGCCAGGCGCAATGACGGTGGCCGGGGGCACGGCCGAGAGCATCCGGCGAATATTCGTCTGCAGCTGGCACGGCGAAAAATGGGCCCCGCCCGCCGAACCGGCGAACACGAGATCACCCGAGACCAGCAAACCTGTCCCGGTCACCGCCCGCGGGGCCCGCACCAGATAACTGTTGTGGGCGGCAGCGTGTCCGGGAGTCGCATACGCTGTGACCTCGAGGCGCTCGAAGCGCAGCGTGGCGCCCTCACCGATGGGCTGTCCGCAGCGCGCGCTCGTGCCGGCCGGAAAATACGCCTGCTTCACGCCGTAACGGGCCACGACCTCGCAGAGCCCGCCCGCATGCTCGGCTTCGACGTGCGTCAGGAAAACGGCATCGAGCTGGCGAATCTCGGCCGGCCAGACGGCATCGAGCGCCTCGATGCCGGCGCCGGTGTCGAACAGAATGGCACGGGACGAGCCGCACTCACCGACGAGAAAGGCGTTCGCCACGCCAATGCCATGCGGCATCGCCAGCGGCCACACGCAGAAGGGCAAGGCGCCAATGGACGGCAGCGGGTAGTTGCCGGTGCCGAGGGCACAGAGTCCCACTTCGTTGAGTTGGAGCACGCCCGCCATCCGGCGCAGCTCGTCGCTCGAAAGGTCGGGACGGTAGTCGATCGCATCGAGGATTTTCCCCGAGGCGACGCCCGATCGCTGCGCGAGCGCCTCGAGTGTGATGCCGGCCTGCTGCATCGCCTTCTCGAGCACATCGCCGAGTTCATCTTCGAGGGCAATGGCCGTTCCTTTCATCACAAGCCCAGCCTAGTCCGGGGGCCGGCCAACAAGCAAAATTGATTTTGTTTTTTGCAATGATTGCCCCAGCTTCGGCCACCATGGATCCCCGCCAAGACGAGATTCTCGACATCTTCAAACGTACACGCGCCCTCCTCCAGGGCCACTTCGTCCTGCGCTCGGGACTCCATAGCGGACACTATTTTCAATGCGCCCAGGTGTGCCAGCACATGGACGCCGTCGAGCGACTGGGTGAGCTGCTGGTCGAGAAGGTGCGCGCCGCGGGCCTGAACTTTACGACCGTGCTGGCTCCCGGCATGGGCGGACTCGTCATCGGGCAGGAAGTCGCGCGCCGCGCCAAGGCCCGCTATATTTTCGCCGAGAAGGAGAACAACCTGCTGGTGATGCGCCGCGGATTCACTCTTCAGCCCGGCGAGCCGGTGCTGATTGTCGAGGACGTCGTCACGCGCGGCGGCCGGGTGCTCGAATGTCTGGAAATCGTGCGCAAGGCGGGCGGTAAGGCCGTCGGCATCGCGATGCTGGTCGACCGCAGCGCGGGCACGACGCGCTTCGAGGTGCCCGCTATTTCCCTGCTCGAACTGAGCTTTCCCACCTATCCCGCAGACGCCGTGCCCGCGGATCTGGCCAGGCTGCCGGTCGAGAAGCCGGGCAGTTAATTCGAAATCGGAAGCGAACCGGCCCGGCGGCGAGCGCCGGCCCTACAAATTGAAGGCGCGCAGCGCCGGCGTGGGCGACCGGCCCTTACGGTGCGATAACCACAAAGCGCACGGCCCCGCGGAAGTAGATCGCCAGCAGCGCACGGTTCGGCTGCAGCAGCATTGCCTCTTTCGCGGAGGGCAAATCGGTCACGGCGGTGCGGTTGATCTCCATGATCACGGCACCTGGCGCGAGTTGACTGCGGAACGGCGAATCCTCCGCCACATCGGTGATAAGCAGGCCCGTGACCCGCGCGTCGATGCTCAACCGGCGGCGATCCTCGGTGGTAAGGGCCTTGACGGTGACGCCGGTAAACAGGTCATCGGGACGGTCACTGGCCTCGTCGAGCGTCACACTCACAGTCCGGTTCTCGCCGTCGCGAATCACGCCGAGCCGGGCCACGCTGCCAGGGGTCATCTGGGCAATCAGCAGCCGAAGTTCGTCCACCGCCGTGATGGCATGATCGTTGATCGTGACGATTACATCGGTCCGCTTGAGCCCGGCTTTGTCGGCCGCCGTGTTCGGAATGATGTCGGCAATCACGACGCCGCGGGTGTCCTTGGGGACGCCGAGTTGTTCGGCGATGTCGGGCGTGATCAACTCGGTCGCCACGCCGAGGTAGCCGCGGGCCACCGTGCCGGTTTCGACGAGACTGTTCATGATCGAGGAGGCGAGATTGATCGGGATGGCGAAGCCGATGCCGATGTTGCCGCGCGAGGGCGAAAGGATCGCGCTGTTCACGCCGACGAGGCGGCCGCGGGCATCGACCAGCGCGCCGCCGGAGTTGCCCATGTTGATCGCCGCGTCGGTCTGGATGAAGTCCTCGTAGCCGCCGATGTCGCCGAGGATGCCGACGCTGCGGCCCTTGGCGGACACAATCCCCATCGTGACCGTCTGGCCGACACCCAGCGGATTTCCGACGGCGAACACCACATCGCCGACCCTGATTTTGTCGCTGTCGGCCAGGGTGACGAACGGAAGCTTGTCGGCCTCGATCCGGATCACGGCCACGTCGGTCTTGGGATCGGTGCCGATGATGCGCGCGACGAACTCGCGGTCGTCGCTCAGGGAAACTTTTAGTTCATCCGCGCCCTCGACGACGTGATTGTTGGTCAGGATGTAGCCGTCGGCCGAAACGATCACGCCGGAGCCCAGCCCCTCCTCGGTGCGTTCGCGTTCCCCGGCATTGGGAAACAACTGCCGGAAGAGCGGATTGGCCTGAATCTGCTCGCGGACGTGCTTCGTCGAATAAATCGAAACGACCGCCTTCTGCACGGGCTCGACGACGTCGGCGTAACTGAGCACGACTCCACCCTTGGCCTCGCCAATGGGAGAGCTGTCGACCTTCACCGCGGGACGCTGCGTGGCCGGGCGCTTCCTGGAATTGTCGCGGACCGGCGCCCCGGCGCCGAAGCTGACGGCAGCCGTGCAGGCGAAGACGAGAAGGACGCGAAACGACGGGCAGAATTTCATGGCGGCAGACGGTCGACAGGGTGCTGACGGCGGAAGTTCCTCGCGGAGTGGATGGCCCGGGCAACGCCGGGCGCGGATCCGGCGGTCAGAAGCCCTTGACGCGAAACAGACTCGTGACGCTCTCGTTCGTGTTGATGCGCTGAATCGCCTCACCAAGCAGCGAGGCGATGCTGAGCACGGTGACGGGCAATCCGTCGGGCTTCACGGGGGTCGAGTTGGTCGTGATGAGCTCGTCGATCAGGCCGCCCTTGAGGCGCTCGATCGCGACTTCATTGAGAATGCAATGGCTCACCGCCGCGCGAATGCTGCGCGCCCCGTGCTCCCGCAGAATCTTCGCGGCTGCGGTCAGCGTGCCGGCGGTTTCCGTGATGTCGTCGACCAGCAGGACATCGCAGCCTTCGACCTCGCCGACGACATTGATCGCTTCGACCTTGGTGGCGCTCTTGCGCTTCTTGGCGACGAGCGCGAGGCCGGTGCCAAGGACGTCCGCATACGCGGCGGCCATCTTCATGCCGCCGACGTCCGGCGAGCAGACCACGAGGTTGGCGGTTTTAATCTTCGCGAAGTGTTCGAAGAACACGGGCGAGGCAAAAAGGTGATCCACCGGGATGTCGAAGAAGCCCTGAATCTGCTGGCTGTGCAGATCCATCGTCAGGACCCGCGTGGCACCAGCGGCCACGATCAGGTTGGCCACGAGTTTCGCCGTGATCGGAACGCGGGGCTGATCCTTCCGATCCTGGCGCGCGTAACCGTAGAACGGGAGCACCGCCGTGATGCGCTGGGCGGACGCACGCCGCGCCGCGTCGATCATGATCAGGAGCTCGACGAGATTGTGATTCGTCGGCGGACAAGTGGACTGGATGATGAAGACGTCCTGGCCGCGGACGTTTTCATTAATCTTCACGAACGACTCGCCGTCCGGAAAACTGGTAACCGTCGCCTCGCCGAGCGGCTCCCCGATAGAACGGCAAATTTCCTCGGCAAGAGGACGATTGGAGTTCCCGGTGAAGATTTTAAGGCGAGACTGGCTCATGAACCGGCCATCTTGTGCCGGGCGGAGTTAGGAGGAAGACTTTTCTGTTCCACGGGCCGTTCGCTCGAGGTTGTCCACGCGGCGAAACAGCTCGGGCAGCTTCTGCTGCAACACGGCGATCCGGCGCTCGAGCATGAATGGCACCGCGGGCGTGCCGTTGACGAAGGCGCCCGCCGGAATGTCGGTCGTGATGCCGGCCTGACCGCCCGCCTTGGCTCCCTTGCCAATCGTGATGTGACCGCCGATGCCCGCCTGACCGCCGAAAACGACGTAGTCCTCGACGGTCGTGCTCCCGGAAATTCCGACTTGCGCACAAATCAAGCAATGGCGGCCGATGCGGACGTTATGGGCGATCTGGACGAGGTTATCGATCTTGGTCCCCTCCCCCACTGTCGTCTGGCTGAACCGCGCGCGGTCCAGCGTGCTGTTCGCGCCGATCTCGACGTCATCACCGATGACGACGTTGCCCACCTGAGGAATCTTCTCGTGGCGTCCCTGGACGAACTCATAGCCGAAGCCGTCCGAGCCGATGACAACTCCGGGTTGGAGTCGAACGCGGGTCCCGAGCTGGCAGCTCGCAGCGAGAACGACGCCCGGCATCAGCCAGCAATCTTCGCCCACGACCGCCTCCCGACCAATGAAAACCTGAGCCTGAAGATGCGCGCGCTCACCGATCACGGCGCCGGCTTCAATTACGCAAAGCGGGCCGACGGTCGCAGTCGCGGAGATTTTCGCCCCCGGCGCGACGCTGGCGCTGGGATGGATGCCAGGGACCGGCTGCGGCCAGAGCGTCTGTTCAATCCGCGCGCACAACCGGGCCAGCGCCGCCGATGGATTCTCGAGGACCAGATGGAGCTGATTCGCCGCCGGTTCGCCCGCGTAGTCGGGTGGCAGCAGCACGACGGACGCCTGCGTGGAAGGGACCTCGGATTTGTACTTCGCGTTGCCGAGAAACGACAGATCCCCGGGCCGGGCGTCGCCGAGGGCGGCGATACCCTGGACGCGTTCGGTGGTCGCGCCACGCGTGGACTTGGGCTGCGTGATCGCGATGATCTCGGCGGCGGTATACGAAACCTGCATGGCGGCGAGCGTGGGCGTTTCGAGATCGGGTGCAATTCAGCAAACCGATCGCGCGGTGCCGCTGCCAGCGGCGCCCTACCTCGCCGAATCCGAGGTTGGCTTGGTGGCCCGCTGCGTGAGCAGCGGGACGACTTTAAGCGGAGCAATAGAAGCTGTCCCTGCCCTCACGGGCAGGGCTACCCAAGCCCAATCTTCGAAATCCAATATCTCAGGACTTCCCCTCGAGGATGTAGCCTTCCTCGCCGTGGTCGCTGAGGTCGAGGCCCTCCTGCTCCGCTTCCACGGTGGGACGCAGCCCGATGGCGGCCTTGATCAGGAACGCGATGATGACCGTGGCGAAGACCGAGAGTCCAAGCGTGAGCGCGATGGCCTTGAGCTGTTCGACCACGAGCGGCTGCGACATCGAGCCCGTGATCTGGGCCTTCAGGTTGAGGGCAAGATTTCCATTGGCTTCGTGCCGGGCAAACAGGCCCGTGAGCAACGCGCCGAGCGTGCCGCCGACGGCGTGGACGCCGAAGGTGTCGAGGGCGTCGTCGTACTTGAGCCACCCCTTCAGCTTCGTGCAGGCGAAGAACGGGATCGCCCCGGCGAGCACACCGAGCGGAATCGCGAGCTGCGGCGTGATGAAGCCGCAGGCGGGCGTCACGACGACGAGTCCCGCGACGGCCCCGGAGCAGAAGCCGAGCACGCTGGCCTTGCAGCGCGCGAGATATTCGAGGGCGGCCCAGGTGAAGGACGCGACGCCGGTCGCGAGGGTGGTGGTCGTGAACGCATTGGCGGACACGCCGTCAGCCGCGACTGCCGAGCCCGCATTGAAACCGTACCAACCAACCCAAAGCATCCCGGTGCCGATCATGCAGAGCACGAGGCTGTGCGGAGGCATCGGAGTGCGACCGAAGCCCAGCCGGGGGCCGACAATCAGGCACAGGACAAGCGCGGACCAGCCCGACGACATGTGGACCACGGTGCCGCCGGCAAAATCCACGGCCTTGATCGCGGCCCCGGCGTTCCAGACGCCGTTCATCAAGCCGGTCGATCCCCAGACCATGTGCGCGAGCGGAAAGTAGACGACGAACATCCACACCACGACGAACGCGATCAGGGCGGTAAACTTCATCCGCTCCGCGATGGCGCCCACGATGAGCGCGGGAGTGATGATCGCGAACATCAGCTGGTACATCGAAAACACATTCTGCGACACCCAGTAGGCATAGTCCGTGTTCGGCGCACTCGTGACGCCATTCAGGAAGAAGAACTCGGACCCGCCGAGATAAACGCTGTTGAAACTCTTGCCGAAAACCAGGCTGTAGCCGAAGGCCCACCAGAGAATCGTGACCACGCCCGCGATGCCGAGACACTGGGCCATCACGGAGAGCACATTCTTGGTCCGCACGAGGCCGCCATAGAAAAGCGCGAGCCCAGGCAGTGTCATGAACAGCACCAGCGCGGCGCAGGTCATGATCCAACCATTATGGCCCGGGCCCGCGATGCCGACGGCGGGTGAAGTCAAACCGGCGGGTACGGCGCCTTCGGCATTCTTCAGCGAAGCGGACGGATCTCCGTTCGCGAGGTAGGCCTCAATCCCGGCGATTCGCTGTTCCAAAGTCGGAACCGGAGTGGCGGCGGTCGCAGCCGGCGTGGCCGGAGCCTGAGCCCAAACCGCGAGCGGGTTGAGCAAAGCAAGGACCAGTGCGAGGTACGCGAGGGGGTTGGGCCGGGTGAAAGTCATGGGTTTCATGTCAGACATGAGCACGATTGATGCCGGGGTTGAAGCTATGACGGGAAACCCGGGCAATTTGAGCCAACCAAATTCAAGGACCCGATCCACACACCCCACCCTTCGGGCACCCCTCTCCAAGAGGGGAACTCTCAATACCGCCGATCGAAGGTCCCCGCTCGAGCCGGAACAAAGCGTCTCCCGGCTTCATCGCTTCAGGCTCAAACAGCTCCTTCCCGATCGACCTGTTCAAAATGTTGCGAAGACCGCCAAGCAAAACAGCCGGCCCTCGTGAAAGGGCCGGCTGGGAATTGCGGGTGATTCGACGCCTTAGAGGGCGGTCTCGCCGCGCTCGTCGGTCCGGATGCGGACGACCTCGTCGAGCGGCAGAACGAAGACTTTGCCGTCGCCGATTTTACCGGTCTTGGCCGCCTTCGTGATCGCCTCGACGGCCTTGCCGGCGGCCTCGTCGGCCACGGCCACCTCGAGCTTCACCTTGGGCAGGAAGTCCACGGTGTATTCGCTGCCACGATAGATCTCGGTGTGGCCCTTCTGACGGCCGAATCCCTTGACCTCGGTAACCGTCATTCCCTCGATGCCGGCGGCCGCGAGCGCCTCCTTAACTTCCTCGAGTTTGAACGGCTTGATGATCGCGATGATGAGTTTCATAGGAGTGCTGGATGTGGGTTAGCTGACGTAGCCTTCTTCGCCGTGTTCGCTAATATCGAGGCCCTGGCGCTCGGCTTCTTCCGTCGGGCGGAGACCCATGACGGCCTTGAGGATGAGAGCGATGACCGCAGTCGCGACCACGCTCCAGACGATGGTGATCGCAACCGCCTTGAGCTGGGCACCCATGAGGCCGGCCTTCAGCGGTCCGACGACCGAGTTGGCCTTCTCGTCGGCGAAGACGCCGGTCAGGATGGCACCCAGAGTGCCGCCCACTCCGTGGACGCCGAACGTGTCGAGCGCGTCGTCATAACCGAGCATCTTCTTCAGGTAGGCACAGGCGAGGAACGGCACGATGCCAGCCAGAACACCGATGATGACCGCAGAGGTCGGAAGCACGAATCCAGCACCCGGCGTGATGACGACGAGACCGGCGACGATACCCGAGCAGAAGCCCAGGACGCTCGGCTTGCCGCGGGTGATCCACTCCGCCATGGCCCAGACAAATCCGGCCGTGGCGGCCGCGAGCGTCGTCGTCGCAAAGGCGGTCGAGGCGATCGCGTCGGCGCCGAGGGCGGAACCGGCGTTAAACCCGTACCAACCCACCCACAGCATCCCGGTACCCACCATACAGAGCACCATCGAGTGCGGAGCCATCGATTCCTTCCCGAGTCCGATGCGCGGCCCAAGGATGATACAGAGCACAAGTGCGCTCCAACCCGAGGTCATATGCACCACCGTGCCACCCGCGAAGTCGATCGCCTTGATCGTGGCGTTCGGGTTCAGCGGACCGCACATGAAACCGGTCGTGGACCAGACCATGTGCGCGAAGGGGAAGTAGACCACAAACATCCAGATCGCGACGAACACGAGGACCGCGGAGAACTTCATGCGCTCGGCGATGGCGCCCAGGATCAGGGCGGGAGTGATGATGGCGAAGCTGAGCTGGAACATCGCCCACATGATGTCTGAAATCCAGTAGTAGCCCGCGCCCGTCTTGCCGGCATCGACGCCGTCGAGGAACTTGTTGGCGAGGTCACCGATGAAGGCGTTGCCTCCCGAGAACGAGAGGCTGTAGCCCACCGCCCACCAGAGAATGCTCACGAGGCCCGCGATGCCCATGCACTGCGCGAGGACGGAGAGGACGTTCTTTCTGCGAACCAGGCCGCCGTAGAAGAGCGCGAGACCGGGGAGGGTCATGAAGATGACCAGAGCCGTGCTCACCATCTGCCACGAATTGTGACCGGGACCGGGACCCGGGATCTTCGAATTCACATTCGGCGTGCGCGCCGTGTTGTTCACGTACGCCTCAAGGTCGGCGATTCGCTGTTCCGTCGTAGGCTCGGTGGGGGCGGCGGGGGCCGCAGCCGCGGGTGGAGGCGGCGTCTGGGCGAACGTTGCGACACTGGCCAGCAGCGCGAAGCAGCCGACCGTGAGCAACATACGGATGGGTTTTAAGCAATGGATGTTCATGCGCAGGCTCATATGAGCAAAATCGATGCCGAGAATGAATTTAATGCCAAATTTCTTAGATCCCTCGGTAAGCGCCTACATTCCGACGCTGGCTTCGTAGCCCGCTGTGTGAGCAGCGGGACGACTTTAGGGCGAAGCGATCAAGACGTCCCTGTCCTCACGGACAGGGCCACGCCAATCCGTTTAACTTCGGAATCAAGAAGTGGGTGCCTCGCGCGCAAAAAAAAGCCGGGCTCGACGATGCGAGCCCGGCTTGGATGCGCCGATTACTCGGCAGATTATTGGATGTGAATCAGACGGCGGACTCGCCGCGCTCGTCGGTCCGGATGCGGACAACCTCGTCGAGCGGAAGGACGAAGACCTTGCCGTCGCCGATTTTGCCGGTCTTGGCGGCCTTGGTGATCGTGTCGACGGCCTTGCCGGCGGTTTCGTCGGACACGGCGACCTCGAGCTTCACTTTCGGCAGGAAGTCCACGGTGTACTCGCTGCCACGGTAGATCTCGGTATGGCCCTTCTGACGGCCGAATCCCTTGACCTCGGTAACCGTCATTCCCTCGATGCCGGCGGCGGCGAGCGCCTCCTTAACTTCCTCGAGTTTGAACGGCTTGATGATCGCGATGATGAGTTTCATGTAGGTAGGATAATTTGAGGGTTGGAGGTACTCAGGACTTTCCTTCGTAGATGTAACCCTCTTCGCCATGGTCAGTGAGGTCCAAGCCCTCCTGCTCGCCTTCCGCCGTGGGGCGGAGTCCGACGACGGCCTTCACGATGAAGGCGATGACCACGGTTGAAACCACCGCGAGCACCAGCGTCAGCACGATGGCCTTGATTTGCTCCATCACGAGGCCCTGGCCGAAGCTGTCGGTGACCTGATCCTTGAGGTTGGTCGCGAGATTCGCGTTGACCGAGTTACGGGCAAAGAAGCCGGTGAGCAGCGCACCCATGGTGCCACCGACAGCGTGGACGCCGAAGGTGTCGAGCGCATCGTCATACTTCAGCGCGGCCTTCAGCTTGGTGCAGGCGAAGAACGGCACCGCGCCAGCAAGGATACCGAGCGGGATGGACAGCGCCGGGGTGATGAAACCGCAGGCGGGAGTCACGACCACGAGACCAGCCACGGCGCCGGAGCAGAAGCCCAGCACGCTCGCCTTGCGGCGGGTCAGGTACTCGAGCGCGGCCCAGCTGAAGGAGGCGACGGCTGTCGCGAGCGTCGTGGTGGTGAAGGCGTTTGCCGCCACCCCGTCGGCGGCGGCCGCCGAACCGGCGTTGAAGCCGTACCAGCCGACCCAGAGCATGCCGGTGCCGATCATACAGAGCACCATGCTGTGCGGGGGCATCGGTGTCTTGCCGAAGCCGAGCCGGGGGCCGATCAGGATACAGAGAATCAGCGCGGACCAACCGGAGGACATGTGAACTACGGTGCCGCCGGCGAAGTCGACCGCCTTGATGGTGGCTCCGGCGTTCCAGACGCCGTTCATGAAGCCGTTAATTCCCCAAACCATGTGGGCGAGCGGGAAGTAGACGACGAACATCCAGACGGTGACGAACAGCATCAGCGCGGAGAACTTCATGCGCTCGGCAATGGCACCGACGATGAGCGCCGGGGTGATAATCGCGAACATGAGCTGGTACATCGAAAACACATTGTGCGAAACCCAGTACGAGTAGTCCGTGTTTGGTGCGCTATCGACTCCTGCCAGGAAGAAGTACTCCGAGCCTCCGAGGAAGGGACTGTTGAAGCTTTTGCCAAAAATCAGGCTGTAGCCGAAGGCCCACCAGAGAATCGTCACGAGGCCGGCGATGCCCAGACACTGGGCCATGACCGAGAGAACGTTCTTCGTGCGAACCAGGCCGCCGTAGAAGAGTGCCAGACCGGGCAGCGTCATGAAGAGCACGAGCGCAGACGAGGTCATCATCCAGGCATTGTGGCCCGGACCAGCCACGCCGACGGCCGGCGAGGTGAGACCTTCAGGAATCGACGCGTTGCCATCCTTGTCCTTCGCGGTCTTGAGCGAAGCAGTTGGATCGCCGTTGGAGAGATACGCCTCCAAACCGGCGATTCGCTGTTCCAGCGAGGGAGCGGGCGGCGGCGGCGCGGCCGGGGGCGGAGTTTGGGCGAAGAGAGACCCAAAGCTGAGCCCGGCGAACATTGCCAGGAACGTCAGGAACTTCGGGCGGCGGAAGCGTGAACAGATCATGCGCGAATAGGATTTGTGGTTGAGGGCGGGCCGAACGCACGGGTTCACAGGACACCCATGCGCTGCCGCACTTCAGCAACACCCATGCCAATGCCTCATCCGATCGGAGCCGCACACCGATCCACTGTATACAATCAACCCAACTCGCGCCCGGAGTTCGGATCGATTGCGGCCGGCCGTAACGCCGGTTTCGTCGCGGCCGGCCGCGAAAATCAGACGGCCGACTCGCCGCGCTCGTCCGTCCGAATCCGGACCACTTCCTCGAGCGGAATCACGAAAATCTTTCCGTCGCCAATCTTCCCGGTCTTGGCCGCCTTCGCGATCGCGTCGATCGCCTTGGCCGCGACCTCGTCGCCCACGGCGATCTCGACCTTCACCTTCGGCAGGAAATCCACGGTGTATTCGCTGCCCCGATAAATCTCGGTGTGTCCCTTCTGGCGTCCGAAGCCCTTCACTTCCGTCACCGTCATGCCTTCGATGCCCGCGGCGGCGAGGGCCTCTTTCACTTCTTCCAGTTTGAACGGCTTGATGATGGCAGTGATGAGTTTCATGCGGAGATGAGGTGGCCAGTTGTTACTCCCGGGCAGACGCGGCGCAAGCAATCGTTGGGCGGGGCTGCCGGCACGGGCGAACTCTCCGGGTTGCAACGTGACTTCGACCCGTCCTCTCTCGCCGCGACATGGCTCACCCCGCCGAATTCACCATTCCGCTCTGGCTGCTGCTGCCGTTTGCACTGCTGCTGCTCTGCATCGCCATCGCCCCGCTCAGTCCCGCGGGCCTCAAGCATTGGTGGGAGCACAACTTTCTCTTCGTCTCCCTCGGGCTCGCCGGTTGCGTGGCGGCCTACTATCTCGCGCAAGTCCCGGGCGGCGGCGGTCAACTCGTTCACACGCTCCACGAATATTTCTCCTTCATCACGCTGATCGGTTCGCTGTTCGTCGTCGCGGGCGGCATCCACATCAAGGTCCGCGGTGAGGCCACCCCGTTCGGAAACGTCATCTTCCTCCTGATCGGCGCAGCACTGGCCAACGTCATTGGCACCACCGGCGCCTCGATGGTACTGATCCGGCCGTATATCCGGATGAACAAGATCCGGATCAGCGCGTTCCATATCGTCTTCTTCATCTTCCTCGTCTCGAACGTCGGCGGCGCGCTCACACCGATCGGCGATCCTCCCCTATTCCTCGGCTATCTGCGCGGCGTGCCGTTCTTCTGGCTGATCGAGCACATCTTCCTGCGCTGGCTGCTCGTCGTCGGCGCGCTGCTCGCCGTCTTCTATGTCCTCGACCGCCGCTCCTTCGGCCGCGTCCCGGCGAAGATTCAACACGAGATCGAGGCCCCGGACACGTGGCGCTTCGAGGGCGGGGTGAACGTCATCCTGCTCTTCGTCATCATCGGCGCGGTGTTCCTCCCGGAGAAATATTTCCTCCGCGAACTCACGATGCTGGCCGGCGCGGCGGCCTCCTACTTCCTCACGCCGAAGCCGGTCCACGCCGAGAACCACTTCTCCTTCGGTCCGATCAAGGAGGTCGCCTACCTGTTCATCGGCATCTTCGTCACGATGCTGCCCGCGCTCGGCTACCTCGAGTTGCACGGCAAGGAATTCGGGCTCACCCGTCCCGCGCACTATTACTTCGCCTCCGGCTCGCTTTCCGCAGTCCTCGATAACGCGCCGACCTACGTCAATTTCCTCAAGCTCGCCGAAGTCAGCGCGGCCGCCGCCCATCCGGCGGAGTTCGCCGCCGCCGTCGCCAGCGGACACGAGACCGCGGTCGTGCAGACGCTGCTCGAACGCGCCCCTGCCCTCGTCATGGCCGTGAGTCTCGGTGCCGTCTTCTTCGGCGCGATGACCTACATCGGCAACGGCCCGAACTTCATGGTGAAATCGATCGCCGAATCCGCCGGCGTGCACGTCCCGACCTTCTTCGGCTACATTCTGAAGTACAGCCTTCCGCTCCTACTGCCGATCCTCGCCCTCGCCTCGCTCGGACTGTGAACCACCTTTCGGGCACCGCGGATCGAGCCTTCGCGCTCTTCCCGGCGTTCTGTTCTGAAAATTTGGGAGCCCGAAGTCAGGAAGCCACGAACCAATCGAGGGAACCTGATCGCGGCGCACGTCTGTCGGCTTGATTCCGTGCAATCCGTGCACTCCGTGGTCCGAGCCCTCCCGCGTTAACCACGGAGTGCACAGAATGCACGGAGGGGATATGCTCGAACCCGTGATCCGATTCCTGGCTTCGTGGCTTCAGGCTCCCACCGGGTTGAGGATCGTCTCTGCCGCCGCTCACGGCGCCAGCAACCACCGCGCGGCCGCGAGGCGATCGCCGGACGGCGCCGACACCAGCGCCGCCGCCGCGCCGGCCGCCGCATAAACCTTCGCCGGCAACGCAGACATCGGTTCGCCCGCCACCCATGCGCGCCCGGGAGCACCAAGCGCCAGCAGTCCGGGCAGGTCGCCGTACTTGGCCCCGCCCGGCAAAAAATTCGGATCCCGGTAGTCGCGCACCGCCGCGAAACGAAAACCCCGCGTCTCGACCGCGACCCGATCGATCGCGTCCCGGGCCACTGCCCGGGCCGCCGCGACGATCGGACCGGCCTCGCCAAAGCCGACCACATCGACGGACTTCGGCTTCGGAAACCCACCGCCTTCGTAACCGCGAATCTGGCGAACCACCGCCAGCACATCGTGCACGCGCTGGGCGAAAAGCGCGTCGTTGTAGCCAAAGGTGTACGCGGGCACTTCGCGGGGATTCGCCACGACGCGAGTCTGCGCCACCGGCACCTCGCCTGCCGGCAGATACTCGCCCTGTAGAAAAAGGTCAGCTCCCAGCACGATGCAGCCCGCCGTCACCAGTTCCTGAATTTCCGGCTGCAGCGAACCGTCCGTCCGGAAGAGCGCCGACTTCCCGCGCCCATCCAGCCACACGATCGCGCGACCGTTCGGCCGTCGCGGATAGAGCCACACCACCGGCAAATCCTCGCCGCGCCCCGCATTGCGCAGCAACCCGACGATTTCGAGATGGTCGTCGAACTCCTCCTCATCGACGTGCACCCACTGCACCCGGCCGGTCGTGGCGATGGTCCGGCCAATGATCGCCTCCACCCCGCTGCCCGCCAGCTCGCGGAACGCCGCCAGCGACTGCGTCGACGCCTCCAGTTGGCGGTCGGTATCTTCCTGCCACCACTTTGTCAGAGTTCGTTCAAATGCCTCGCCCGCCGTCGTCGGGGCCGGATGCGCGGCGTTCCAGACGGTCAGATCGCCACGTCCCAAGCGCTCGTAGTCGCGTTCGACAATGGGTTCGCTGAACCCGAGTTGAAAGTGCCGGTTCAACCAGCCGTAAAGCGCGGTCCGCGAAACGGCGTTGTAGTTGTGCGGGAACTGCTCGCCGCGGTGCAGCATCACGTTCGCCGGCGCACCGAGCAGCGAGTAGAGCTGTTGCAAGTCGGGAAAGCCCTTCGCCGGCATCTCCTTCGTCCAGTCGTCGGCGTTCGTCATGCCCAGCGGCTTCGGCGCGAAGAGGCCCGCGATTTCCACGTTGCCGGTGCCAACGCGCAGGAGGCTCGCGTTCTCGCAGGAACACCCGCCCTGCATCGCCGTGCTCACCATCACGGCGGGAAATGAAACCGCCACGCGGGGATCGACCGCCGCGAGCATCAGCGTCTGCGTCGCGCCGCCGCTCGCGCCGGTGATGGCCACGCGGGCCGGATCCACGTCCGGAAGGCTGAGCACGAAGTCGAGCGAACGAATCGCATTCAAGGTCTGCAGACCCATCACGCTCTGCAGCCGCGCCTCCGCCGCCGGACTGAAGAAGCCCCACGCGTCCGACCCGCTCATACCCGCGCGTTGCGTCGCGAAACGATGCACGAGTTCGAACGAGAGCTGCTGTGAATCGGAGTTGCCGAGCGTGTCCCACTGCCAGACCACGCAGCCCATCCGCGCCAGTTGCACACACATCGCCTGGAAGCGATTGCGGCCGCCGATCTCGAATCGCTCCGCCCCGGTCGCCAGCTCCTCGCGGAACTTCTCGTCCGTCTCCTCGTAGAACCGCGCGTCCTTCCAGTGTCCATGCGCCACCAGCACGGCCGGCACGCGGCCGGTCCGGCCTTTCGGTCGATACAGGTTTCCCGTGACGAAAAATCCCGGTGCGCTCTCGAAATAGACCTTCTCGACGCTGTAGTCGGGCTTCTCAATCCGGCCGTGGATCACCGCGTGCAGCGGCGTCTTCGCCGGCATCGGCCAGAGTCCCTGCGAAACGAGAATCTGCCGGCGCAAGATCGCCGCGCGCTGCTCCCACTGTTCGCGCGACGCCGGCGGCGTGAACGGAAAGTAGCCGTCGAGGTCCTTGAGCGGCTGCAGCCGGCGATCGTTCGGAATCCGGCCGCCCGTCATGACAAGCGGCTCCCCGCGCACCGACGTGAACACCATCAACCCGGCCACGAGGGGAAACAGCCAGCGGGGCATCGATTTCATGCGCCCAATCAGAACGTCTGGATTTTCGCTTTTCGATTCTCGAATTTCGACTGTGCGGTCAAGGCGCGGTCAAGGCGCGGTCGTGGCGGGCTCGTCGAGCAGCCGGCGCAGGAGTTCGTCCAGCTCCGCCTCGGGCATGAGGCCGGGACGGTAGAGTCGAACCATTCCCCGGCGATCGATCACGGTGAGCGTCGGGGTCGTGCTCACGCCGTAACGTTGATGATTCGTGGCATTCAGCGTCACCGGCACCGTGGCCATCCACGGATAGTAAGCCCGGCGGATCTCGACGATATGCCGCTCCTCTGCCGCGGGGATAGCGGGACTCCCCTCGACGGCGTACCCAAAGCGTTGCGTGGGGGCGACGATCCGGAGGCCACGCGGACCATATTTGCGGAGCAGGGTCTCGAGGAGCGGTCCCTGCGCCTTGCAGTCGCTGCACCAGTGCGCCCAGAAGAACAGCAACACGACGTTACCCTTTAATTCCGTGAGCGACGGGACCGCTTCGCCCAGCGGTTCGGAACGATCCAGCTCGGGTGCCACCGTGCCCTCGAGACTGAGGAGATTGACGTTCTTCTGGATCCGCTTGTGCAGTGAGGTCGCGCCATGGGTCGCGAGCTCCTCGCGCAGGAACGCCACTCCCTCGCTCCGCCGACCCTGTTGGGCCGCCACCTGACCGAGCACTTCAATCGCGGCGCCAAACGCGATCGGAAACACGTCCTCGGCATCCATCGTCCGACGCTGGAGTTCCGCGCGACCAAGATCGTAAGTCTCGCGCGCATGCCGTTCCGCCACGTCCCAGCGACGCGCCGCGAGCGCACCGCGACCGAGCCAGGATTTCGCCAGCAGCATTTCGGGCGTGACACCCCGGGCCGTGCGGTACGACTCCACCAGTCGCTCCGCGCGTGAGAAATCCTCGGTCATCGCGGCGCGGACCATGGCGACAATTGTACGAGGAGTGCCGGTGGCCTCGGCGGCATTTGCGGCGGGCGCAGCCACGGGCGTTGCTGCCGCGGGCGGCACGCTCGGAGCAGGCGTGGCTCCAGTTGTCGACGGGAGGGCGAGTGTCCAGGACGTCGCCGCCGTCACGGGCGGAAAGCACGCCTTGTCGTTGCAGGCTTGGTAACGAATCCGGGCCGGCACGACGAGTTCGCCGGCTGGCATATCGTCCGCGAGGGTCGCGCGGATTCGAATCGTGAACTCCGAACCGAAGACCGCGAGCGGCTGCGGAAGCCCCGCCTGCCGGAGATCCGTCGCGGCGGGATAAATTATCTCGTCGATCCTCACGCCCCGGGGAGCCTCGATCGTCAGCACGGTGGGGATGAACGCCGGATCGCGCGGCGCATTCGACTGCACGTGCAATCCCTCAGCGAGCGTCACTGTGAGGGTCAGGTGCACGGCGGCTCCGGGCCGCAGGAGTTCGGACTCGATCCGCGGCACGATCCGGGCGGGCGCCCGGCCAATCTGAGCACGGGCGTCGGGCCCGAGAGACAACGCGGCGCCGGCGAGCGCCGCGGCGAGGAAGAGGAATCGCATGGACTAGCGTGGCGTGCGGACGACCCGGGAGTCAGGCCAAAATCCTTCACCGCCACCCACTACGCAAAAGCTACACCGCGCGAGACTGCCATCTTCCTTGCGACACGCTGGAGCCTCACCCCAAATCAATCTCGTGCTCTTCCTGCGCCCGCTCGTCGGCTTGTTGCTCTTTTCCGCCCTCACCGCGGGATTGCCGGCCGCCGAGCCGCTCGATCGGGTGACGCTGCAGCTCAAGTGGCGGCATCAGTTTCAATTTGCCGGTTACTACGCGGCGGTCGCCCAGGGCTATTATCGCGAAGCGGGACTGGACGTGACCCTGCTCGAGGCCGAACCGGGCCACGACCCGGTGGAGAACGTCTTAAATGGCCGGGCCGAGTTCGGCGTCGGCACGTCGGACCTCGTCCTGCTGCGCTCGCACGGCAAACCCGTCGTCGTCCTCGCCGTGATCTTCCAGCACTCGCCACTCGTGCTGCTCGCCCGCGGCGCCTCGGGCGTAAACGACCTCCACGACCTCGCCAGCAAGCCGCTGATGATCGAGCCGCAGTCGGCCGAGCTCTTCGCGTACTTCAAGTACGAGGGCATCGAGCCCAGGAACCTTCGGATCGAGCCGCACACGTTCAACGTCAGCGATCTCACGAGCGGCCGCGTGGCGGCAATGTCGGCGTATTCGACCGACGAACCCTTCCTCGTGCGCGGCTCGGGGCAGGAATACCTGACGCTCACGCCGCGCGCCGGCGGCATCGACTTCTACGGCGACAATCTCTTCACCACGGAACTGCAGGTGCGGACGTATCCGGATCGGGTGAGAAAATTCCGGGAGGCCAGCCTCCGGGGCTGGGAGTACGCCCTCGCCCACCCGGCAGAAATCATCGATCTCATCCTGCGGCAATACGACCGCGGCAAGTCGCGCGCCCATCTTCAGTTTGAGGCCGACCAGACCGCCCAGCTCATGCATCTCGAGCTGATCGAGCCGGGCCATATGAATCCCGGGCGCTGGCGGCACATCGCCAGTACCTACGCCGAGTTCGGCATGCTGCCGCCGAACTTCGGCCTCGATGGCTTTCTCTACCACTTCGAGAGCCACACCGATCTGCGCTGGCTCTACTGGACCTTCGGGGGACTCGCCGCGATTGCGCTGGCGATCGTCGGGTGGGCACTGCCGCTCCTGCGACTCAACCGCCGGCTCGAAGCCAGCGAGCGCCAGTATCGCGAACTCGCCGAGAACGCGCCCTTCCCGGTCGCCATCACCGATCCCGAAACCAGCCGCGTTCTTTTCCACAACCGCCGCGCCGTGGATCTGTTCGGCGACGGCAGCGTCGGCGACATGTCAGGAGAGGCCGCGACGAGCTTCTACGAGAATCCGGCCGACCGTGAACTGATGTTGCGCGAGCTTCGTGCCGGCCGCCAGGTCTCGGGACTCGAAATACGTTTCCATGCCCGCGATGGCCGGCCGATTTGGGCGCAGATGTCCGCCGGCCTCGTGGATTTCGGCGGGCGCCGCGCCGTCGTGGTCGCCTTCCACGACATCACCCAGCGGCGCGAGATGGAGGAGGAGTTGCGTCGGGCCAAGGATCTCGCCGAGGCTGCCGACGCCGCGAAGGGCCGCTACCTCGGCCTGCTGAGCCACGAAATCCGGACCCCGCTCAACGGCATGCTCGGAATGGTCGCATTGGTCCGGTCCGAGAAGCTGTCCACCGAAGGACGCGAAAACATCGAAATCCTCGAGCGCTCCGGGCAAACGCTGCTGAAGCTGATCAATGACCTGCTCGATTTTGCCCGCTTCGACTCCGGCCGGGTCGAGCTCGAGCACCTCGTCGTCGAGCCGGCGGAGTTTCTCCGCGAGCTCTGCACCCTGTTCCGGCCCGCCGCGGAGGCGAAGGGCCTCGAACTGCGCCACCTCGTGCGCCCGGAGGTCCCGGGGGCGATCCTGACCGATCCGATGCGTCTGCGCCAGGTGCTGTCGAACTTGCTCGGCAACGCGATCAAGTTCACCACCCGGGGCCAAATCGAAATCACGGTCGAACGCGCCCCATTTGCGACGACCACCGCGGCCGGTCGCTGCCGGCTGCGGTTTCATGTCAGCGACACGGGTATTGGCATAGCCCCGGATCGCATCGCCCAGCTCTTCGAACCCTACGTGCAGGCCGACGCCACCGTCGCGCGCCGCTTTGGCGGCACGGGCCTCGGGCTCTCGATTTCCAAGCGGCTCGCCCAGCTCCTTGGCGGCAGCATCGGCGTGCAGAGCGTGCCGGAATCGGGTTCGATTTTCACGGTGGAGATCGAAGCGGGAATTGCCGACGAGAACGCCTGAATCCGTGCTCGGCGTCCGAGCCGCACACCCCGCCCTGCGGGCACCCGGCTCGAGCCGGAACGATGCAGTTGAACGAAATCGGCGGGTGTGGGCACCCGCCCTCCATGGTAGGCGGATCGTTCAGACTCCCGTTCGCGCTCTTCTCAAAGAGCTAACCATGGAGGGACGGTGCCATCACCGTCCACGGCTGCCCTTCGTCGAGCTGAACGTTCACCAATCAGTTTAGCAACTGCCGCTCGTCGCAGGCCACGTCCTTCATTCGAGAAAGGGCCCGGCGGCGAGCGCCGGCCCTACATTCCACTGCATCGTTCCGGCTCGAGAGGGGTGGCGCGCAGCGCCGGGGTGTTTTGGTCCGATCGCCCGAAACAAGAACCGCGGCTGCGGAAGCTGAGCTTTTGGCTTGTCCAACCCTTGGCCCCTGAGCGTTGCTCAAGCTCCCAAACCGGGGCGCGAATCGAAGTTCGCAGGTCCGGTTCCTGCTTCGCGCCACCCCTCGTCCTCCAATATGAAAATCCTGTCTTGTTTCAGCACCCTCCTGGCCAGTCTCGCTTTGATCGTGGGCTCGGCCGCTGGCGCCCAGGCGCCTGACACGACGGCGTGGAAAGCCGCGGCCGTCTCGATCGACATCACGCCCGAAGGCCCTGTGTGGCTCGTCGGCTTCGGCTTCCGCACCAAGCCGAGCGAGGGCGTCGCCCATCCGCTCTATGCCAAGGTCCTCGCGATTCAGGACTACGCCGGCACGCGGATGGTCTTCATCACCCTGGACCTGCTCGGGATCCCGGTTTCAATTCGCAACGAGATCGTCCGTCAGGTCGGCGAGAAGCACCAGCTCCCGAACGAGGCCGTCTTGATCAACGGCTCGCACACGCACTCCGGGCCTTCGGTTGACGGCCGCGGAGTCAGCGATCCGGTTTTCCAGAAGAAGGGCGAGGAGTACGGCAAGATGCTGACGGCGAAACTCGTCCAGGGCATCGCCGACACGCTCGGCAAACTCGAGCCGTCGAAACTTTACTACAGCCACGCCCGCGCCGGCTTCGCCATGAACCGCCGGCTGACGGTCGGCTCCGAGGTGCTCAACAGCCCGAATCCTGACGGCCCCGTTGATCACGACGTCCCGGTCCTCCGCGTCGTTGGCGCCGACGGCAACCTGAAGGCGCTCATGTTCGGCTACGCCTGCCACAACACGACCGCGAACTTCCAGACCGTGAACGGCGACTACGCCGGCTTTGCGCAGGCCTACCTCCAAGAAAATCGCCCCGGCGTCGTGGCCCTCTTCATGATGGGAGCAGGCGCCGACCAGAATCCTTATCCCCGCCACCTCTCGATTGAACAGGCCAGGCAGCACGGTCGCACCCTGGCCAATGCCGTCGAGACCGCGCTCCTCGTCACGAGGCAGCGCGCGGTCAACGGGCCGCTGCGGTCTGCCTACGAGACCGTCGACATCGCCTATGCGAATATCACGCCCGCGGATCTCGAGCGCCGCGCCAAGTCGACGAACGCCGCCGAGCGCGCCCGGGGCGAGGCCCTGCTCAAGCAGCATCAATCCGGCAAGGGCATCCCGCAGAGCTATCCGTGCCCGGTGCAGGTCGTGCGCTTTGGCCCGGACATCACCTTCGTCGCCATCGGTGGCGAGACGACGGTCGAATATTCCCTCCGCCTGAAGCGCGAGCTCGCCAGCCAGCCCGCCGCGGTTTGGGTCGCCGGTTACTCCAACGACTACTTCGGTTATCTCGGCAGCCGGCAGGTCATCCTCACCGGCGGCTACGAGGGCTACTCCGCCAACTTCGGCCGGCATCCCGGCCCGTGGGCGACCTCGACCGAGGACCGCGTCATCGGCAAGGCCTACGACCTGATTCAGGACACGACCAACCGCTGAGTCGTTCCAGCTTCGCATTACGAGCCGCCCGCATGCCCGCGGGCGGCTTTTTTTGGCTCATTTCTTTCGCTCCGCGTCGTGCTTTTTCCGGAGGCGGAAGGCATGAACCAGCAGCGCTATTCCGAGCCACCCGAAGATCAGCCCCGTCGGGTAAGCCAGGACCCGCGGATACAGGACGAAGAGCAGGGCGAATGCGATCAGCACCGCGCCCGTCAGGCTGACAAGTCGCGTCTCGACCGACTCGAGCACGCGCCGATTCGTCAGCGCCGCTCCGAGGACGTTGCCGATGCGCAAAGCGCCCGCCGCGACCCGCGAGGCACTGCCCTTGCGATCCCGCGACGCCCTCGGACCGGGAGGCGAGGCCGCACGCAGGCGGCGTCGGCCCTGGAGCACGATCTCGGTCGAGTTGGCGAGATCCTCGAGATACAATGACTCCATCTGCTGCGCAAAACCCTCGTCCTCCACCACCGCGTCCAGTTCACAATTCCCCATCCAGCTCGCGAAATTGAGATTGGTGGAACCGACGCGCGCCCAGCGTCCATCCACGACCGCCGTCTTTGCGTGCAGGAGTGAACCGTTCCACTCAAAGATCCGCACGCCAGCCTGAAGCAGGGCGCGATATCCGCTGCGCGACATCATCTTCAACAGCGGCAAATCCGAGGAGCGCGTGAAGAGCATCCGCACGTCCACGCCGTCGCGGGCCGAGGTCACCAGCGCCTGCACATAGGTGGGCGCCCCAAGATAGTAGGCATCGGTGATCCAGACGCGCTGCCGCGCGAACGCCACGACGAGCTGGTCGAGGCGATAGGTGCCAGCCATCGAGGGTTCGCTCGCGACAATGCGAACGTTGATGTCGCCCGCCGGCTCAATCCTTGAGGCGTCCGGCAGCTCCGACTCCGGCACCGGGGCACCCAGCGTTCCCCAACTGCGGGCAAAGGACCGCTCCATTTCCGCCAGCGCCGGGCCGCGCAGTTCCACGCCGGTGTCACGCCAGGGGGCGAGGCCCTTCGACGGATCGCCCGTCCACATGTCGGCCACGCACAGACCCGAGATGAAGCCGACCTCGCCGTCGACCACGAGGAGCTTGCGGTGATCGCGCGAGGTCCAGGCCAGAGGCGCATCGAAACGCGGGGGATTGAAACACCGCACCTCGACGCCGCCCTTGCGCAGGCGGGCCCAATACGCGCTCGAAGCCTTCCAGAAAACGCCCAGCCAATCGTAGATCACCCGCACGGTGACTCCCGCCTGCGCCCGCTCGATCAGCGCGTCGGCGAACCGGTTTCCAATCACGTCGTCCGCCAGAATGTAATTCTCGAAGTGGACCCGGGTTCGCGCCGCCCCAATCGCGGCGAGCCAGGCCGGATAGTTCTCGCCCGCATCCTTCAGCAGCCGGACCTGATTTCCGGGCAGCAACAGGGCGCCGGCGCTGCGTGCAAAAGCCTGCTGGGCCAGTTCCCGCGCTCCCCTGCCGTCGTGGACCGACGGCACCTGATTCGCGGCGGTATTCATGCGGGAATCAACTCCCGGCGGTGGTGGGGGTGCATTCGTACCGGCCCACAATGGACTGGGGCCGGTGATTCGCAATGGCTCCCTTGCCATCGGCGCACAGCTCGCTTTTTTCAGGACTCCCATGCGCTTCTCCTTCGCCTGCCTCGCCGGCCTCACCTTTGTTTCCCGCCTGGTCGCCCAAGTCGGTGACGCCGGCGACGTCGATCGTTCCAAACCTCCGACCCACTGGAAAATCGCGCCCGCCCCGGTGCGCACGCCCGAGGAGTCGATCCAGCAGTTTGAACTCCCGCCCGGCTTCCGCATGGAACTGGTCGCCGCCGAACCGCTCGTGCAGGACCCGGTCGCGATGCAGTTCGACGAGCGCGGCCGGCTCTGGGTCCTCGAGTGGCCGTCCTACAATCGCTTTTTCCGCGGCGTGTTCCCGGGACTCGAGAAACTCGACCCGCCGAAGTCCAACGTCGTCATCCTCGAGGACACCAATGGCGATGGGCGCATGGACAAGCGCACCGTGTTTCTCACCGGCTTCGACTGGCCGCGCGGACTCCAGGTCACGCGCGACGGCGCGATGGTGCTGAAGCTGCCGGAGATCGTGATGGCTCACGATACCGACAACGACGGCAAGGCCGACCGCGAAGAACTGCTCGTGAACGGACTCGAGATTCCCGCCAACCCCCACGGCGCGCAGAGCAATCTCCTCCTGATGATGGACAATTGGGTCCACGGCTCCCGCTTCGACCAGCGGATGCAGCTCGTCGACGGCAAGTGGATCTCGAAGCCGACGCTCAGCAATCGCGGCCAGTGGGGACTCTCGCAGGACAACTACGGCCGGCTCTTCTACGCTTCGAACGGAGACCACCTCCGCGGCGATCTCGTGCCGGCGCCGTACTACACGCGGAACCCGCATTATCCGATCACGGCGGGAGTGGATGTCGCCTATCCGTCCAACCAGAACACGTGGCCGAATGGTCCAACGCCGGGGGTGAACCGCCGCCTCCAACTGCGCGACGCCGACGGCACGCTCGCGGTTTTCACCGGCAACACGGCGCCCCTGGTCTATCGCGGCGATCAGTTTCCCGCGGAGTATCAGGGCAACGTGTTTCTCGGCGAGGTCGCGGGCCGCTTCATCCGCCGCAGCATCCTGACCGAGAAGGAAGGCGTCATCACCGCCGAGAACGCGTATGAGAAAGAGAAGCACGAGTTCATCTTCTCGAAGGACGAACGTTTCCGCCCGACCTACACCGTCACCGGTCCCGACGGCGCCCTCTACATCGCCGACATGTACCGCGGCATCATCGAAGGGCATCTGTTCATGACGAGCTACCTCCGGGAGCAGATCATCGCCCGCGGTCTCGAGAAATCCTTCCTCAACATGGGCCGCATCTACCGGATCGTCCACGAAGGCAGCAAGGGCGCCCCCGCCCCGCGCCTGGCCCGGAACGACGCCGCCGGCTGGGTCGAGCAGCTCGCGCATCCGAACGGATTCTGGCGTGACACCGCCCAGCGTCTGATCGTCGAGAACGGCGATCGCAAGGTCGTGCCTGCCCTGCAGAAAATGGCGCTCAGCCACGGCAACGAACTCGCCCGGCTGCACGCGTTGTGGACGCTCGAAGGCCTCCGCGCCGTCGACACCGCGACTCTGACGGCGGCGTTCGCCGATCGCTCACACGAAGTCCGCAAGGCCGCCCTGCGCATCTCCGAACCCTTCCTCACGGACTCCGCGTTCGCCACCAAGGTGATGGCACTCGGGGACGACCCACGGATCGAAGTCCGGCGGCAGCTCGTCTTTACCCTCGGCGAAGGCCAGGGCCCGGCGTTCGAGATCGCGATGGCCAGGATCCTCGCCCGCGATGCCGCGCAACCGTTCATGGTCGAGGCGGCGCTCAGCGGCCTCAAGGATCGCGAGTACGCCTTTGCCGACCGGCTGCTGCAGGACAAGTCGTGGACCGAGGAACGCCCCGGCACCGGCAAGGTCTTCGCGGCGCTCGCGCACGCGGTGCTCAACACCGGCCGCGAGGCCGACCTCGACCGATTGCTCGCCAGTCTTTCCGACGCCGCCAACCACCCCGGGTGGGTTCGCACCGCGGTGCTCGACGGCCTCGCCGCGGCGAACAGGAAGGGCATGACGAAATTGCCGGCCTCGTTTGCCGCCCTCGAGAACTCCTCCACAGCTCCGGTGCGCGCAAAGGCGGTCGCCCTCGGCAAGGACTGGCTCTCGCCCGCACCGAAATCCCTGGCGATCGATCCGGATGCGCCGGCCCGCCGGCTCGAGCCGGGCTTCGACAAGGGTCGCAGCCTCTTCGCGATTTGCGCGGCGTGTCATGGCACCGAAGGCCTCGGCACCCCGGGCCTCGCGCCTGCACTGGCCACGTCTAAGGTGGTCGCAAGCTCAACCGAGGAAGTGATCCGCTCCGTGCTCAACGGCCGGAATCAGGATCGCAAGAATCCGAATTTCCCCGACATGCCGCCACTCGGCGGTCTGCCGGACAGTGATGTCGCCGCGCTCGTGACCTACGTCCGCACCCGCTGGGGTGGCATGACCGGCAGCGTCACTCCCGCGCAAATCCGCGAAGCGCGGAACGGAAAGCAATAATCGCCACAAGAATTTCATTTCGTGGCCGCGAGCGCGACAGACTGCGTGAAAAGGCGAAGTACACCCCTCTTCATGTCATTCTGAGCGCAGCGAAGAATCCATGCTCTTGAGGGAGGCTTCCGCGTGGATGACCAAGCCTGTCGCTGCGCTCAGGATGACAGAGTATTCACCCCGTCTCGGGAGCAAGTGGCGCTTGAGCTTGGCGATGACCGGATTTGGAACGCAGAGGTCGCAGAGGTTAAGGGAGGACGCAGGACGCCCATTCGCAGGGGCGCGCCTCGTGCGCGCCCGCCAGGTCATCTCCGCCCGGCCAATTTGAACGACGCTGGTCTGCCTTACGCGATCTTCAGCAGCTTCTTCGCGTTTCCGTAGAGAATCTTCCGTTCGACTTCCTTGCTCGGCGCCAGCCGGCGGATGGCGGCAATCGTGTTCGCGGCGAAGCACGACGGAGCCACTCCGGTCGTCTCCGCGCAGTCGCTGCCGTAAACGAGCTTGTTCTGATGGCGAATAAGGAAGTCCTTGAAGAAGGCTTCGTCGCGGACAATGGCGCCGTAACCGGAGCGCGCCGACACGTCCGCATAGCAGTTTGGGTAGTCGGTGAGGTAACGGTCCGTGATTCCGCCGGGCGTGATCGGACCGGTCGGATACGAATTTTTCTGATCGTGATTCTTGTCGATGTTACCCCACCAGGCGACCGCGTGACCGATGAAGTTAACCGTGGGAAATTTTTCCAGCACCTTGCCGAACCGCTCGATGTGCCGGTTGTAGAGGTCGTGCTCGAAATGAAGAATGACCGGCACGTTGTATTCCCGCGCCAGCTCCGCCACGCGGATGCTGCCGGGCGAGTCGCAGTCGACCTTGAACTTCTGTTCGCCGATGCCGATGGCACCCAGCTTCAAGTGCTTCTCGATCACCTTCGTGGCCTCCGGGTGATCCGTGACTTCGTTGGAGAAAAACAGGAACTCTCCGGGGCGGGCCAACGCAAACTGCCGCGCGGGTTCGTTCTCGCCGGAACCGCCGGGATGATTCGCGCTGCGTACGCCGGAGGGCAGCAGAATCGTGAGCGTCGCGCCCAAAGCCTTCTGGTGCGCGAGGAACGCCGGGTCGGTGCGACCCGAGTAGCTCAGGTGGCCGTGCACATCGATGATCGGTTCAGCCGCCGCCGAAGCCGCGGGCAGGTTGCGAGCGAGCACCATCGAACCAGCCGCGAGGGCCGAGGCGCGGATGAAGTCGCGACGGGAAAGAGAGGAAAACGGCGAGGAGGAGGCGGGGAGTTGCATGGGGAGGGGAAACGAAGGAGTCGAAGTGAAGGATCAAGCTGCCGCCCGGACAAGCCTGACGGAGGCCTTTCGCTCCGAAGCTGGCCGCATGCCAGAGTGCGCCGCCCGAGTGACGCCGGGATGGAGCCCGGTTTGAAACTGCGCCGATCTCCCGTGGGAGAAAGGTACGCCGGCAATCGTGCCGCCCTGCGCAAAGCACCCGCCCCGCCCTCCGGGCACCCCTCTCAAGCGGGGGCCTTCCGAAATGCAGCCCTGGACGGTGGGGGCACCGTCCCTCCATGGATTGCTCTTGGAGAGGAGCGCCAACGGAAGTCTGAACGGTCCGCCTACCATGGTGGGCGGGTGCCCACACCCGCCGATTTCATTCCACTGCCTCGTTCCGTCTCGAGACGAGTGGCGCCCCGCGCCGGGGTGTGTCGGCCCGGGCAAGGCATCACGGAGGACATTCCGCACTTCGCCGGTCGGAGACCCAGCGCTACTCGGACAACGCCGCCTCCGCCACGTGTCCGCCGTGTTGCCAATCAGCTGAAGGTTGATCCGTCACGCCGTTCCCGGCATCCCAGAGTTCGCCCCGCCTCGTCGCTCCCGTCCCCCTCCTCCATGCGCCACTGGGAAAAGCAAACCACCGACCTCGCCCACAGCTTCCAACTCAACGGCTACGTGTTCGTGCCGAATTTCGTCACGGGCGCGGACCTCGCCCGGCTGACCTCGACCGTGGACCGCTACCTCCGGGAAATCGCGCCGCAGTTGCCCGACACCGACGTATTCTACGAGGACAAAACCGATCGCACCACGATCAAGCAGATGCAGCACATGCATCGTCACGAACCCTACTTTGCGGAGTTTCTCCAGGGTCGCGCCGCCCGGCTGGCCGAGGTGCTGCTCGGCGAACCGGTCGTGCCGCAGGGCGTCGAGTACTTCAACAAGCCCGCGAGGGTCGGAAAGCCCACGCCGGCGCACCAGGACGGCTATTACTTCAAGCTCCTGCCCAACCACGCCATCACGCTCTGGCTCGCCCTCGAGGACGTCGACCGGGAAAACGGCTGCGTCCGCTACGTGCAGGGTTCACACCGCCACGGCCTGCGCGCGCACGGCCGCTCCGGTGTCCTCGGTTTCTCGCAGGGCATGCTCGACTTCCCCCAGCCCGACGACCTCGCCCATGGCGTCGCGTGCCCCGCCGTCGCCGGCGATCTGCTCTGTCACCACTCGCTCACGATCCACTGGGCCGAGGGCAACACCTCGGCGAATCGGACCCGCCGCGCGCTCGGCCTCGTTTATTACGCCGCCAGCTGCCAGGACGACGTCGTCGCCAAGCAGGCCTACCATGAACAACTCCACCAGGAGCTCCGCACGACCGGAAAGATTTGACGCCTTCTCCGATTCGTAGGGCCGGCGCTCGCCGCCGGGCCTCTGAACGTAAGATCTAAGAAGGAAGAATTTAGAAACTGCGTGTGGAAGTCGCCCTGAGTTAAATTCAGTTCGCGCACGGGTCGCGGGGGAAATGGAGGTCGGAAAAAAACGGAAAGCCCCCACTGTCATTCTCAGCACAGCGAAGAATCCACGAAACCAATGCGCGATGCGCGGCTTCTTCCTTCTTCCTTCATCCTTCTTAATTCGCCCTTAACTGCCTCCACGTCGCGAGGCACCGCTCGGCGGTTTCATATTCCGAGTACCGGCTGCCTTCCTGTTCCATCAAGTAGAACTCCACGCCGCCGACCGACTCGGCGGCCGCGAAGATTTCCCTCCAGGGCGCGACGCCCTCGGCAAACATCACGCGATAGCCCTTCTCGTCGGACTCGTGGCCGGGCGCCCAATCCTTGAGATGGATGCTCCGAGTCCGGCCGGGGTGCGCCCGAATCCACGCGACCGGATCCTCGCCCGCCTCGAGACACGTCCCGACGTCGAGCTGCAGCACAAACTCCGGCGGCGTCTGCGATGCGATGATGTCCATCAGCCGTTCGCTGCCGAACTTCGCCCACTCGGATTTGTGATTATGAAAGCCGGCCGTGAGTCCGTGGGCCTTCAATTCCGGCACCACCGCACTGAGTTGCCCGCAAAGCCGCTTCCAGCCTTCGGCGCCGGTCGTGCCGGCCGGAGCCGACGACAGCACCAGGCACCGCGTCCCGAGAATTTGATTCAGCTCGATGGCCTTCGCCATCGTCTCTCCCGGCGTGAACGAGGGAAAGTGATTGTGCGTCGACAGGCACCGCAGCCCGAGGTCGTCGAGCCGCGCGCGGACCTCCTTCGCATACGGGAGGCTCCACGCAAAATACGGCGCATAGAACTCCACCACCTCGTAACCGATTTCCGCGACGCGCCGGAGCGTGCCCGGCAGATCCTTCGCGAGTTCCCCGCGGACGCCGTAGAGTTCGATCCCGATGGGATATTTGCTCCGCGCGACCGGAATCGCCGCATGACTCGTCGACGTTCCCACCAGCGCAGGCCCAGCCAGGACCGCCGGCAGCATTCCGGCCCAGCGAGCAAATTCGCGCCGCGATAACGAGCGGGTGGAGTCGTTCATGCCCGGCAGTCAAATCGCACCGCCCGTCCAAAGAAAGCGCGAATGCCGGTCGCCCGCCACGTCCCCTCCTCTCATTCACAAGCCACCGTTGATCGTCTGTCATTCTGAGCGCAGCGAAGTTACCGAGCGCAGCGACAGGCTTGGTCATCCACGCAGGAGCCTCCCTCGAGCGGATGGATTCTTCGCTCCGCTCAGAACAACAATCGGGAGCCTTTTCGGCCACGACCGTTCGCGGACGAGACACTGGATTCTTACTTCATCCTTCTTAATTCTGCCTTGCCCCGCTAGGGTCCTCATACCCCGTTCGTCCCATGCGTCACCGTTTCGTTTTGTGCCTCGGTCTCAGCCTGCTCTTCGGTCTCGTCACCCCGGGATTCGGGAAGTCGGACACCGAAACGGAACGCAAGAAAGTCCGCGAAATGCGCGACACCGTGCTCGCCGAGCTGCAGAAGGAGCACCCGGAGGTGAAGTCGAAGATCAAGCGCGCCGCCGGCTACGCCGTGTTCTCCAACGTCGGCATCAATGTCTTCCTCGCCAGCTTCGCCGGCGGCTCGGGCGTCGTCGTCCAGAACGGACTCATCCGCGACACCGAGACCTTTATGAAGATGGGCTCGGCGGGAGTGGGCATCGGACTGGGCGTGAAGGATTTTCGCGTGGTATTCATCTTCACCGACAAGGATCGCCTCGAGGACTTCATCGCGAAGGGCTGGGACTTCAGCGGCCAGGCCGACATCGCCGCGAAGTCGGACGACAAGGGCAAGGCTGCCTCGGGTGCCGGCTCCGTCATTCCCGGCGTGGAGGTTTATCAAATCACGAAGAACGGACTCGCGCTCCAGGCCACGCTGCAGGGCACGAAGTACTGGAAGGACAAGGACCTCAATTAAAGCCGGCGAAGACGAACACTCGCCGCGGCCAAACCTCCCGCTGCTCACGCAGCGGGCCACGCTAATTCAGTGTGGCCCTGTGCGTGAGCACAGGGATGAAAGCTTGGTATCGAGCCAATCGGTAAACCTCATAACTTATCCACGCCCTTTGCCTCCCCCCATGAACCACCCCACCCACTCCACCCGTCGCGATTTTCTCAAACTGGCCGCCACGACCGCCGCGCTGACGCCGTTCGCCGGCTTCGCCAAGTCCACGCCGTTCGAGCGCAGCGGAGCGCCGCGCTTCAAGCTCGGCCTCGCTGCCATGTCATTCGCGGGTTACTTCCCGACCAACCGTGGGCGGCCGAACCCGAAGGCCAATCCGGCCAAGGCACTCGATATCTTCAGCTTCGTCGACTACTGCGCGAAGCAAGGGTTCGAGGGCGCGGAGCTCACCAGCTACTTCTTCCCGGACAATACCGACGCCACGCTCGTGAAGCTGCGCCGGCATTGCTTCCTGCGCGGCGTTTCGATCAGCGGCACCGCGATCGGCAACAACGTCGCCCAGCCCAAGGGCGCCAAGCGCGACGGTGAGATCGCCGCCGTCAAGCAATGGGTCGATCGCGCCGTCGTGCTCGGTGCGCCGCATGTGCGGATCTTCGCGGGAGAACTGGCCGCCACGCCGCCCTACCCGGATGCCCGGAAGCTCGTGATCGAGGCGCTCGAGGAATGTGGAGATTATGCCGGCAAGCGCGGCATCTTCCTCGGCATCGAGAATCACGACTCGCTCGACCACGCCGCGGCAATGGTGCCGCTGATCAAGGCCGTGAACAGCCCGTGGGTCGGTATCAACCTCGACCCGAGCCTGCACTCGGACGACCCGTACCGCGACATCGCGGAGTGCGCGCCGTATGCGCTGAATGTGCAGCTCCAGACCGAAATCTACGCGGGTAAGGGCAAGAAGAACCCCGCGGACTTCAAGCGCATCGCCAGGCTCCTTCGCGAAGGCGGCTACCAAGGCTGGATCGCCCTCAAATACGAATCCGCCGAAGACCCGATGATCGCCGTCCCGCGCGTCCTCCAGGAAATGCGGGCAGCGTTCACCAGCTGAGCGCAGACCCGATCGTCGCCCCGGGCATGCAACCCGCACGCCCTGGGCGACGATCAGTAATCCGCTAGAAGGCCAGTTTCGCGGTCAGCATCAAATTTCGCGGATCGAGGACCGTCGTAAATCCCCGGGCCATGACACGCGATGGATCGCCGACATCTCCACTGCGGGGCACAAACACGGTCGGCGCCGCACCCTGCGCACTACCTCCAGGGCTACCGCGAGGATAGATGACCTCCCGATTGTTGACCAGGTTGGCGATCACCAGATCGAACTGAATGCTCTTGGGGCGGAACCGCTCCATGGACTTCAGGCGATACGTGTACGAGAGCGTCCCCGTGGCTTGAAAGTAGGAGGGCGACCGCAGGTAGCTCGCCGCATCCGTGGCGGGGTCATCGATCGCCAGATTAGGATTGTTCGGATCCCGGATCGTCTCGGTATTCTTCGCGCCGAGGATTTGCGGCGGGATGTAATTCACCGCCACTCCCACGCGCAAACCGGCGAGCTTGCCTTGGCGGAAGCGGTAGTCGGTGGCCACATTAGACCGCCAGCCCGTGTCCGAGACCACATTGCCACCATTCGCCGCGATGGCACGCAGGCTTGGAATCGTGACGTCGTGCTGAGTGTTCCAGGCATCGACTGCCGCCTGGACGGCGATGACATTGATCTTCTTCGGGTCGTTCAGAGCCGGATCGATCGAGGCCACGTTCTTGGCGTCGATCAAGATGCCCGCCTCGGTCAGCTGCTTGCGGACCGTCGGTTCGGTCGCCTCGATCACCGGGAGAACATTCGTAAACGCCCGGGACGTTTTCTTATAGGTGATGCCCGCGTTGGCGGTGAGTCGCCACGACGGGGTCAGATTGGCCGTCGCCTCGAACTCGTAGCCCCAGGTCTCGACATCGCGGGTGGAAGTGCCCGCGAACCGAAGATTGTTCAGGTTGTCTCCGATCGGGTTGAGATTCCCGACCGACGGCGCGTTGATATATTCGGTATAGCCCTGGTTGGGGCTGACATCGAAGGTCTGACCGCCAGCCGTGGTTCCCACCGTTTCACCCCAAAAACGCGCCACTGACACCGACAATTTGCCGTTGGGCATCGAGTAGCGGACGCCGGCGTCATGTCCGAGCGAGACCGTCGGGGCGATCGGACGGTTGTCGTAATCGCGAGCCCGAACCTCGGTCAGCGTTGGATTGAAGGTGGTGCTCCGGTTGATGAATAAACCAATGTTGCGCGTCGCGTTGACCGTCGCACCGAGGGTGTAGGTATTCCTCGCCCAGGTGGTGCTCGGAGAGCTGTAGTCGTCCTGAAAGCGGTCATTAGCGTACTGTGGCTGCCGGATGCTCACGCCCGCGACGGTCGCCCGCGGACGCGTGACAGCGGCCTGCTTCGGCCCGGTGGCGACGCCCGCGGCATTCTTGGGAGCGTACTGCAAGTTCTCGAAATCCGCCGGGGGTTTGGGGAGCCAAATCCAATAGTCGCCAATCCATCCGGCAGGATAATCTGCCGTCAGGGTTCCCAGCTTTTGATCCAGCTTAATGAGGTCGCGGCGGCCGGCGGCGATGAACACCAGACGATTTTTGAACAAGTTGAGATTGGTGGCGACTTGAGCGAATTTCAGCGAGCGCTCGATCTCGGAGTTGTAATCCGGGCGCGCAGTTTCCCAGGTCGTGCGCGGCGTGATGCCTTCCCGGATTCCCGTCAGGGGATTGATGGTGACCACCGGAGTCAGAGGATGCTTGCCGAGTTGCGGGATGGTATCATCCACGTACATCCGGCGGTGGTAGCCGAAAAAATAGTCGTTATTGCCGTTGCCGTTGTTGTTCCACGCCCGGGCATCGGCCCCGATGGTGGTAATCGGCAGCATGAGGGTGTCCGCATGGGAGATATTTTCCTGGCGCTGCCAGCCGCCCATGACGCCGGCCTGAAACTTGCCGAGCCGCGTCTCCTTCACGTAGGCAATCTGGAGACGCAGGTTCTGGTAGTTTTCCTCGCGGTAATTCCGGAAGTAACTCGAATCCGAATACATCTTCAGGAAGTTCGGGTTCGGCGCGCCCGTCGGGAGGACGCGATCGATGTCGATGCTCATCGCCTGCAGACCGCGCCGGCCATCATTCCGGCCCATGCGCGGGGACCGGTTGGCGTCGGCGGCGGCCTCCACGAAGAGGGAATCGCCGAGGGTGTAGGTTCCGAAAAGGGAGGCCACCCGCGAGACCTCGGTGGCCGACGGGACGTTATGCCCGGGGTCGTCCCACATGCGGTTCTCATGCCGGCCCAGCACGCGGAAGAACGGCGAACCCCGGGAAGCGGACGCCAGGTAGTCCGGGTTCGACTTCCACCAGTCTCCGTCAAAGGCGTAAAGGTTGTTACCAAACCGGTTGGGATTGCCGAAGCCAACCGTCCGGATGGCCTTGTCGTTCAGATAGCCGGTGAGGTTGGCATTGGCGTTATACCTGGGCGCATCGGTCGTGAAGGTGTTCTCGTAGTTGATCGCCACGTTGCCCCACTCGCCCGGGCGCGAGGTAAAGTGCATCGGCCACCGCGCAATTCCCGCCTTGGCGATCTGCCCCGCCGTCAAAGCGGCATTCACCCCGCTGGTATACGTCCGTCCATCCCAGCCGGTCAGATAATCATTCGGCGTCGTCCAAGCCTGCAGCCGCCGCGTCGTACGGTATTCGAACTCCCCCCGGAAGCTCAGCCGGGACGACAGTCGATAGGTGAACGCGAAGTCGGCGCCCTTGCGGTCCTCCCACTCGTGATCACGCCACGTGTCGCCGCTCTGATACATAAAGTTGCCGCGCACCGCCAGCTTGTCGGTCACCACCTTGTTGATATCGATTGTCGCCCGCACGCGACTCCAGCTGCCAAGCTGCAACCGCACTTCCGTCAGATTGCGACCGACCAGTGCCTGCTTGGTGTTCGCGTTGATCGAGCCGCCGCCGTTGCCGATGCCAAACAACACGGCATTCGGACCCCGAGCCACGTCGACTCGGTCCAAGTTGTAATTATCCATCGTCGCCCCGATCGGGAAGAAATTCCGCTGCGGCGCTCCGGTGTTCTGCCCGCGAATCTGCATCGTTTGCTCCGTGGCGGCGCCCGTCAGGCTGTTCATCGCACCGCCGCCGCCAGCGCCAAATCCCTGGGCAGTTCCATCACCAACCTGATACTGCACGTTCGGGGAAAAGGAGGCCGCGTCCGCGACGTCATTGACGTTGAACGCCTCGAGAAACTCTTTCGTCAGGACCGAGTAGGCCACGGGCGTGTCCTTCAATGCAGTCGCGATGCGGCCGCCGGCGAGAGAGCTAGCCGCGACGAAGCCGACATCCGAATCAGCACTGACGCTGAAGGGATCGAGTTTCACCGCCGTCTCCTGCGCGGCTGGTGTCGGAGTGGGAGCGACTTGGGCCCAGAGCGGTGACGAGAGCGGACTGAAGGCCGCGAAAGCGGCCGCGAACGTGCGTAACAATGACAGGATCAGCTTGCTTGGGGTCATAAGCGTTCATCGGTTGAATCCAACCGAGAGGGGGGGACGGGGAAACCCGCACCATAGGCGCGGGAGGGGTACCAACACCCTATTGGCCCGCGGCCCCGGAACAATACAAATTCCCCTCTAGACGGCGCGCGGCGCCCGCCACGCATCTTGTATGTTACATAGCGATACGCTGCGGCGTGATCCAGGCCCGTCACGGGGCCGGTGCGCGACGCCCCGGCCGTTCGTCACGTGCGACGGAATCCGGGCCGGCCTCCGGAAGAGACCCGGTGTCGGACGAGGTGCCGGCACCAAACCCGGCAAACCAAATCCTCCGCGGTGTTTCGTGTGACGATTCTTGTCCGGACCGTCTTTTCGGAGTGGCCATTTCCGAACCGGTCTGTGTCTATTTTCCGCATGAACCCCTCGTTTTCCCTACCCCGATTGGGTTTCGCACTGCTTCTGGCCGCCAGCATTCCTTCCGCCACGCGCGCGGCGGATCAGGCGGTCGAAGATGTGAGCGTGGCCGAATTGAAAGTCCTCGATGCCGACTTCGGACGCCTCGAGAGCATCATGCAGGTCTACGACGACCCGTACTACCTGCCGCGGATCAAAGTGTATCACAGTGCACTGAAGCTCCGCGTCGAAGCCCAGCACAAGAACTTCGACCAGCAGAGGCTCGACGACCTGCGCTATGACATCAATCAACAGATCCAGCGGATGTCGCGGGCCATGCAGCCATTGCTAACGCCACTTCCCACCGGGGAAGAGAAGATCGAGGTCTCAAGGCTGACTCCTTCACCCTCCCGTCCGGAAGAAGTAAAGGCCGCCCTGACCGCCCTCGATGAGGCGATCGTCCGCGAGGAGGCAAAAGCGAAGACGATGCCCAAGATTCACGAGGATCCCATGGCGCGGATTGCGCGGGCCAAACAGGGCCGGGCTGAACTTGGAAAGCAGTTTACCGCCGAGAAATGGGCGGCCGTCACGAGAGATCTGGAAACGCCGCCCCGGGTCGCCTGGGTGCCGAAACCGGCCCCCTACGTGCCCCCGCCAACGAAGGCGGAACCCTGAGGCGCGACGAAACTCCTTAAAAAAGAAACCCGGCGGGAACGCCGGGTTTCTTTTTGGGCGACCCGGTAGGGGCCGGGTCGCAAGTTTTCAGAGCGCGGAAGGGCTTCCGCCCCGACCTCAGGTCATTTCCAGACCACGGCAGGTGCCCGTGGAGGAAGAGAACTTGTCGGCATTGATGCCGAGGCGATGCAGCACCGAGAGATACATGTTCGTCTGCGGATAAGGACGGACATTGTCGAAGTGGAGGTGCTGACCGTGCTTGAAACCACCACCGGCCATGATGAACGGCAGGTTGTGACTCAAGTGGGCGTTGGCGTCCTGGAAATTACTGCCCCAAACGATGCAGGTGCGATCCAGCAGCGACTCGCCATCTTCGTTCACCGCTTTCAGCGCCGTCATCAGCTCGCCGAGCGCCTTGAAGTTGCCGCGGTCGAGGACCCGGTGCTGGGCCATCTTCTCGGGCGATTTGCCGTGGTGCGACAGACCGTGATAGCCCTCGGTGATGGGCGTCTCGAGCCGGCCCGCGACCGCCGGGGTGCCCGTGGCGCTTACAAACAGACTGATGGCGCGGCAGGAATCGGTCTGCAGCACCAGCGTGGCGATCTTGTACATCACGTTGAGCTTCTCGAAGAAGTTCGCCGGGTTGGCGACGTCGGCCGGGGGCTGGACCGTGACGACAGGCTTCGGCTTCTGCTCCCAGCCCTGCGAGGCCTGCAAACGACCCTCGAGCGAACGCACGCTGGTCAGGTATTGATCAATCCGCTCACGATCCGGGGAACCCAGGTCACGCTCCAGCGACTTCACCTGACCGGTCAGGGAATCGAGGATGCTCCGGCCATTCTCGAGATCCATGATCTTGGCATCAATCTCGGCCTGCGACCCCTGGACAAACAACTGTTTGAAAATCTCGGCCGCCTTCTCCTCCGGCGGAATGCCGACGCCACCACCGGTAAACGACAGACCGCGGCCGGGGCTGTTGACGGACAGCGTCAGCGACGGAAACCGGGTGAGGGTGCCGATGTTTTCGGCCACGACCTGATCGAGCGAAATGGTATTGCGGAAACTCGCGGCGGAGGGATTCGGCGCACCCGTGAGCCAGGCCACTTCGGTCGGGTGACTTCCCTGCACCGCCGGCAGGTTGACGCCTGTGAAGACGGTAAAGTCCTTCCGATGCTCCTGGATGAGTTCGAGATATTCGGAGGGCTTGTAGTCCCGGCCGGTGCCAACCGGGATGTAGTTACCCTGCAGGTATCCGAGATTGTTCATGATGCCGAACATCCGGCGCGGCTTGGCGCCCGGCGTTCCCGGGGCAGCCGACTGCGCCCGGGCGAAGCGCGGGAGCATGACATCCAGCATGGGTAGGGACAACGCCACACCGGCCCCGCGAAGGAAATGCCGACGCGTGAGAGGTTGACGGGTCGCGATGTACGGGGCGCGCAGGGCGGGGGTAACTCGTTCAGTTTTCATATTGGGGCCTGATTCTTAGGAGAGCTTCGCTCGATTGGAGCAATTGTCACTATTTGTTCAAGAAGAGATCACTTTGGACGACAGCGTGAAGAATGCTGCGTACACCGAATTCATGCGGTTTTGCCTTCGCCACGATCGCTTCCACGGCAGCGCGATCGCTAAAGCGGATCGGCGCGCCGGTCGCATAGACGGCGAGCTGTTTTGCCAGATTACGGGCGATCTGCTGCTCGTCCTGGAGGAGGATTTTTTTGAAATCCCGCACGTCCGCGAACGTCTTGCCTTGGGAGGTCACGTTGCTGGGGTCGACCGCCAGCCCATAAAAATATTGCTTGGGCCAGCCGTTCTTGCCGAAGCCGATATCGGGCGTCTGCCCTTTCGCGATGGCCCGGTAGCGTTCGCGATAGCCACCGAGGACGTCGAAGCTCTCGAGTGCGAAGCCCGGAGGATCGATGTTGCGATGGCAGGCGGCGCAGCTCTCGTCCGCACGATGCTTCTCCAGTTGCGCCCGGATGGTGACGGCACCGCGAATATCCGGCTCGACGGCGGGCACGGAGGCGGGCGGCGGCGGAATCTCGTAGCCCACGATGCGTTCCATAATCCACTTCCCCCGCAGGACGGGTGAGGTGGTGGTGCCGTTGGCCGTCAGCTTGAGCACGCTCGCCTGGGTCATCAACCCACCCCGCAAACTGTTCGCGGGCAGCGCGACGCGCCGAAGTTTCACACCCTCCACTCCGGAGATGCCATAGTGACTGGCGAGTCGTTCGTTGAGGAACGTGAAATCGGAATCGACCAGATTGCGCGCGGGCATGTCCCGCTGGAGGAGTTCCGTGAAGAACATCTGGGTCTCCGAGACCGCACCTTCCACCAGCGAATCATCCAGGAAGTAGTCACCGTAGAGGTTCATGTCCGGCGTCGTGTCGAACACCTTCCGCAGCTCAATCCAGTAGTCGAGGAACGCAGTGACGAAACGCTGCGACTTCGGACTCGCCAGCAGCCGCTCCGTCTCGGCCCGCAGTACCGCGGGGTCGTGCAACTCGCCCTTCTCCGCCCGGGCACGGAGTTCGGCATCCGGGGCACCGTCGGTCAGGAAGAGCGCCAGACGGGAGGCCAGGGCAAAGTCGTCGAGTTTTCCCTTCGTCCCCTCGTCGAGATAGACAAACTCCTGCGAGGAGAGGACGGCCGTGTAGGCGGTCATCATCGAAGACGCGAAGCCGAGCCCACGGTCCAACCGGTTCTTGAAGAGATCCATGAACTGCTTGATATCCGCGTCCTTGATCGGACGACGGTAAGTCCGCGCCACAAAGTTGCGCAGGAGCCGGTCCGCGTCCTGCAGCGGATTCGCCGATTCAATTTCCACGGCGAGTTCCGTCTTCTCGTCCTTCCCCCCCATGCCGCTGGGCAAACCGTTGCCGGCATTCGAGCCGATGTTGACCGGGCCCAGTGGAGCCGGCGTTGGCAGCGGCGCGGCAATCCGGATGCCGACTCCCGTGCCGGGGTTCTCCACCAACTTGTACTTGAGGTTGCCAAACAGCAGTTGGTATCCCGGCTGCGTGGCACGGTCGTTGATCGGCCCCTCGACTTCCATCCAACGAAACGCCACACCCGGCTGGCCGTCGGCCTGCATCAACGGATTTGTATAGTTCACGACCCCGGTAAATCCGGGCCGGGAACGGAAGAATCGAACCGCGTCAGTCGAGATGACCTGGCCCGTGACGAGATCGACATCCTTGAACTCGAATACCTGGGGCTCCGGCGTCAGATCCATTGTACCGATCAGGACGCCAGTTCCCGGCGGGACCTTGGCGTAAATGTGAACCCCCTCGTTGCGCCGGCCAGGGGTGATGTCTGTCACGCTGGCCAGATGCCATTCAAACGGCCCCCGTCCGGCACCTGCGCCAAAGTCGCCGCCTCCACCGGCCCGGCCACCGCGGCCACCTCGCGCCCGCGGCGGCGCATTGGGATCACGAAGGAGTCCGATTGCATCCGGCGTATAAGCGAGCTCCGCGCCCGCCGGGAGATTCAGATTCGGGCCATTCCCACCGTAGCCTCCCCGTTCGTAGAAGCCCCACGGCCCCCGCCAAATCGTGTAGGCTTTGAGCCGGATGTTATATTTGCCGGTGATCGGGGCTTCGAACTGAGTCCAACGCGTATTGAACGCGGGGCCGAAATCACTGTGCGACCAGGCCATGGCTTCCTCTTCGCGGACGGCGGGATTGGAGTCACCGACGGTGACCGGGCCTTCCCGATTCGCGGCCCGCGCATCCGGACCGGAACCGAGAATTGGGAACCGCAGGCGATCCGCCACGCCATCCACTCCGGAATAGGCGATGTTATCGCGGGCGTAGTACCGCTTCACCTTGGTGGGCTGTTTATTGACCTCCACCGCCACCGCTTCGCGGATCGCGATCTGAGCCGCCGTGATATACCGCGAAATGTGAACGTGAGAGACGTCGAGTGCCCGGCTCACCTTGTTGAAATAGGCCATCTCGCCGTCTTCCGGCAATTGATCCGCCACTCTCAGTCCGGTAAGGCCGAAGAGATCGCGCAACGTATTCTGATGCTCGGAGCGATTCATCCGCCGGCGTTGAACCCGTCCGAACTTCGCTTCGGCGTCGCGTTCCTGTGCCGTCAGACCGGACGACAACTGCTTCAGGAAGGCGGCCGTGTCCTTGGTCTCGGGCCGCTTTTTCTCCTTCGGCGGCATTTCGCCATTCTGCACGCGGTCATGCACCTTCACCCAAGCAGCGAAGTTGGCGGCGTCACCGGGGGTGATGCCGAGAGACGTGAGATCGAGTCCTCCCTCCTTGTCGACGTCGTTGTGACACGAGGAACAGTAGCGATCCGTGAAATTCGCCAGATCCGCCTCCAACGCGGGCGCGGCCCGAAGCGAGAGCGCGGAAAGCAGTCCAATCGAGCCAATGGCTTTAAAGGCGAAGCGAGAGAGGCGCATAGGAGAAAAGAAAGAGCCCATCAGGGAAGGGGTAATCCCAGAGGGAAATGGGCCGCTTTTGATGGCATACACAACCCCTTTTTTCGTTCAACTTGGCCCCCCCGGTTCTTCGGTGCCACCGGCAGACCATCAGACGCAAATCTTTCCCGGCGGTAAGACCGCGCCGGTGATAGCGGACAATTCTGCGGCGGCGCTTTACGCCGGTCACGAATCGGGTGTGCTGATCAACGCCTCATGTCCGTCACCAATCTTTCCGCCTACAAGTTTGCGCCACTGACCGCCCTGCCGGATTTGCGGGATCGGCTGCGTGACTTCACGGCAGCCCGCGGCCTCAAGGGCACGATTCTCCTCAGCACCGAGGGCATCAATCTGTTCGTCGCCGGATCCGCCACGACCACGGCGGAACTGATGGCTGAACTGCGCCGCGTGCCCGGACTCGAGGATCTCACGCCGAAGGAGAGCCACAGCGACCATCCGCCCTTTCAGCGGATGTTCGTGAAGATCAAACGAGAGATCATCGCGTTCGGCGTGCCAGGCGTGGATCCCGCGCGGGAACCCGCACCGCGGCTCGCGCCGGAGACCCTGAAGCAGTGGCTCGATGAAGGCCGGCCGGTGACGCTGATCGACACGCGCAACGACTACGAAGTCGGTCACGGAACGTTTCGCGGGGCGCGCAGCGCGGGCATCCGTCGCTTTCGCGATTTCCCAGCCGCGGCGCGGCGGATGCTGCCCGATCTCCCCGATGCGCCGATCGTGATGTTCTGCACCGGCGGCATCCGCTGTGAAAAGGCCGGGCCCTATCTTCAGCAAATTGGCGCCGAAAAAGTCCACCAACTCGACGGCGGCATCCTGAAATACTTCGAGCGCTGCGGCCCGGCGCACTTCGAAGGCACGTGCTTCGTCTTCGACGAACGCGTCGGCCTGGACGGCGGCCTGCGGCCCACCACGGAAAACATTAATCACCACTCATTGCCACTAATCGGACACTCGTTCGGAGCGGCTTTGTACCACTGACTATCACTAACGGGCCCCTAACGCTAAGTAGCTATATGGCTTCATCCGTGCTGGGTTTCAGAGTAAAACCGTTGGGCCTGAAGCCAGGAAACCGGCAGTTCCGGATTAGTGTCCCATTAGCGTCCATTAGTGGTTCCTCGGCTCGAGTGAGGGCCTGGTCGATTCTGAGCTCCGAGTTAGTGTCCGTTAGTGGTTCCCAGCCCCACAAAAAAACCGCCCCGGTTTTCGACCGGGGCGGCGGTGCCTAAAAATTAGCGGCGGATGAGCGCCAGCGGCGGGACCATCGCCCGCCGGGTCGCAGACTCGGTGGGCGCGGCGGGAGCACCGCAGAGTTCGAGTTCCTTCGGAGTCATCTTCATCGTCCGGGCGGCGAATTGCGGACGTTCCGCAGCGAGCTTCAGGTCGGCGTGGAATTCCTCGAGCAATTGGGTGTCGGCCTCGAACTCGGCGACGGTGCCGGTCGCGCCGGCGCTGACCGTCGCCTGATTGCGCAGGTCGTAGGCCTCGAGCAGCGCCGTGCCAGAGCCCGTGCCACCGGACACGACGGCGGTGTAGCTGCCCGGGGGCAACACGAGGACGAGCGCGGATTCCACCGAGTTCGTCGGCACGCCGTAAATGTCCGCGAGCTCCGTGCCCGTGAGGGCGCCGACGTCCTCATTCGTCGCGATGCGACGGCCGGCCGAGTCATAAATCGAGAGGCTCGGATTCGCGAGCGCCCCGGCGACGCCGAGCGCGGTGAGTGACGGGCCCTTGGCCGTGACGAGAACCCGGACCGGCTCGGGGCCAGCGACATTAAGGCCGCCAATAAGCGAGTTGCCCGCACCGACAGCGCCTAGAGCCGAGAGATTGAGCAGGCGCGAACCGGCGGTTTCCTCGGAGCTGTAGACCTGACCGCGGCATTCTCCGGAGCCGTTCACGTTGCTATGGAAATTCAGGTAGGCGCCACCGGAGAGCAATTTGATCGGGTCGCCACTGTAGGTGAGATTCAGGAAGGTCCCGTTGATCTGATTCCCGCTCACCGTGTAGTTCGCGACGGTGCCGGCGCCCAGGTTGGTGACGACCGGACCGCTGACGCCGGGCAACTGCTCGTGGTAGTGCGAGGCCGTAAGCGTGTTGTTGTAGTTATAAGTGCTGATGCGGAGGTTCACCTTGTTGAGGCCCACATCGTAGGTCATGACCGCCGCACCAAAGCCCACAGCGGAGGCGAGGTTGGCGTTGGCGGGAAACGCCGCGCGCTCCTGCGACACGTCGACATTCGCGTAGAGCCGCTTCGGCTGGGCGATCAACTGGCCGCGAATCTCGCCGCTCGCAAAAGCACCGGTGGCGAAGTTCAACGCGGCGCCATTGCGGAGCAGAGTGAGCTTGGTGCCACCATAGGTCTGGTTGCGGAAGGTGGCCGTCAGGGTGTTGCCGCTGCGGGTGTAGACGGCCTCGCCGCCGAGATTGGAAACGCCCGTGCCAGCGGCCCCGAGAGCGCCCTCCTCGACCTGAGAGCTGAGCAGAGTGGTCGGGAAATTGTTCAGCGTGACCACGAGGTCATATTTGTTCGTGCCGACGTCGTAGATCATCACGGCCGAACCGGTGGCGGCGGAACCGGAGGCCGGCACTTCCTGACCTCCGTTGATCGTAGCGCGGAACTGAAGCGTCTGGGCGGAGGCAAAAGCCGTTAACGCCAGCGAGGCGACGGCGACGGAGACACGGCGAAACAGCGACAATTTCATAGGGTGAGTGGGATTCCCCTCAGAACGTACACGGAAGCGGTGACGGCAATTGGGAGGGCGTAACAGGACTGTTACCGCAAAAAGGCGCCGGGACGAAAAACAAACCGGGGCCGCGTCAAGCGCCGCTCCCGATGCCAGCGTGAGCGTTGGGCGTTGAGGGTCCGGCATTGAGCGTTCGCTTGGGTCCGACACGGGTCGACCGTTCCTATTCCTGAGTTCGGCAATTGGCACTCGTCGCTCGCCATTCCGCGGCCAGACCCGCGGTTCCCGGTTGCCAACGCTGGGCACGCTCCAATCTTCCCTCCCGCGTCGCTCCCCTCGTCCGCGTCCACCCCGCGCCTTCCGCCATGCTGTGTTCGGTCCGCCTTCGCCGTTTGCTTCTTCCTGTCCTGCTCGCCGGCCTGCCGCTCTTCGCCGCCGATTCCACGCCAGCAATCGCGCCACGGAAGCTGCCTCCGCCGGGCATCGAAATTTCCACCGCTGATCGCACCGAGCTAACGCAGGGCGCTGCCGCGCTGCGGCAGGAAATCGACGCTCTGGCGCGCCGGCTGGCCGTGCCGTCCTCGAGCCGACTCGCCACGCTGTTGCCGGATGTCGAGGTGTACCACAAGGCGGTCGACTGGGCGCTGCGTTACAATGAGTTCTTCGATCCCAAGCAGGTCGGAATCGCCCGCCAACTGCTCGCGACGGGACACGAACGCGCGTCGGCCCTGGGACGGGGCGAGGCGCCCTGGCTCGACGCGACCGGATTGATTGTCCGCGGACATCGCTCGCCACTCGACGGCTCGGTCCAACCCTACGGCCTGCTCGTGCCGGCGTCGGCGCGGCGCGATCGTCCGAACCGGCTGATGGTCTGGCTGCTGGGCCGCGGGGAGAAGCGGAGCGAACTGGCATTCATCGCGGAGCGCGAGACGACCGCGCCGCAGCTTACGCCGCGCGACACGATCCTGCTCATCCCCTACGGCCGGTTCTGCAACGCGACGAAGTTTGCCGGCGAGGTGGATGTGTTCGAGGCGATGGCGGCGGTTCGAACGACCTACGCCGTCGATCCGGATCGCGTAATCGTCGCCGGCTTCTCCATGGGCGGCGCGAGCACCTGGCATCTCGCGGTGCATCACGCCGGACTTTGGTGCGCCGCGGCGCCGGGCGCGGGATTCGCCGAAGCCGCGGTGTACACGAGCGCCTTTGCCCCGGGCAAGGAGCCGCCCACTTCCTGGGAGCAGCAGCTTTGGCATCAGTACAACGCGACCGACTACGCCGCGAATCTCTTCAACCTTCCGACGATCGCCTACAGCGGCGAAATCGACAAACAGAAGCAGGCGGCCGACATCATGAGCGAAGCGATGGCAGCCGAGGGATTGAAGCTGCCGCATCTCATCGGACCGAACACGGCGCACGCGTACCATCCTGAAACCAAGAAAGAGCTCGTCAGTCGCCTCGAAGCGCTCGCCGACCACGGTCGCGATCCGCTGCCGCGGGAACTGCATGTCACGACGCATACCCTGCGTTATCCCGGCGAGTCCTGGGCGCGGTTCGAAGGCCTCGATCAACACTGGAAGCGGGCCGACCTCGTGGCGAAGCGCGAAGGTGACAAGGTTACATTAACGACCCGCAACACACGCGCCGTCCGTCTCGCGGTGCCCGGCGTGCGCTCGGTCACGATTGACGGCCAGTCCGTGGCGCTCCCGCAAACCCCGGCCACGAACGTGGTGCTTCACCGTGACGGTACCCTGTGGAAAGCCGGCGCTCCCGCCGGCCTCCGGAAGCAGCCACGGCTCAGCGGACCGATCGATGACGCCTTCATGGAAGGCTTCGTGCATGTCCGTCCGACGGGACAGTCGTGGCATCCAGCAATCGGGACCTGGGCGCACCGCGAACTCGGCGCCGCGACCAAACTCTGGCGCGATCTCTTCCGCGGCGAGGCGCCGGTGGTGGACGACACGGCGCTGACCGACACGGACATCTCCACAAAGAATCTGATTCTCTGGGGCGACCCGGCGTCGAATTCGATCCTGCGGCGGATTCTCGCACAGCTCCCGCTGACTTGGACCGAGAAGGTACTGACGTTCCGCGGCCAGAGTTACGCCGCGGATCACCACGCGCCGATTCTCATCTTCCCGAATCCACTCAATCCCTCGCGTTACGTGGTCCTGAACAGCGGCATCGATTTCCGCGATCACGCCTACGGCACGAACGCGCTGCAGATTCCCAAGCTGCCCGACTACGCGATTATCGATCTTCACGAGGCGCCGGGGCCGCGGTGGCCCGGGAAGATCGTGACGGCCGGCTTTTTCGACGAAGAGTGGCGGGCCGCGCCGTAATGGGACGCTTTCAGGCCCGGCTCAACGCTAGGCCTCAGGTTGCGGCCCTGATTTTGGATTTTGGATTCTCGCTTTTCGATTGGAGGTCGCTGCGAGGTTGCCCCCTCCCCGGACAACACACCCCGGCGCAGCGCTTAACCCCGCTCGAACCGGAACGATGCAGTTGAAAGTAACCGGCGGGTGAGGAGGACACCCACCTTCCAGGGCAGGTGGATCTTTCGAGCTCCGTCACTTCCTTCTCTCGAAAAGCAACCGCTGGAGAGACGGTGCCCCCACCGTCCACTGCTGCATTACCTCGAGCGGGACGTTCACCAGCAGGGTAGCTGCCGCGCGTCGGCAGGCCTCTGTCATTCATTCGAGAAGCGGCGCGTCGGCGAGCCGTTCGACAGGCTCACGGCCTGCCGTTCGCTTAAAATAAAGGCTCTGCGCTATTCGAAGGGCGGCGGCCCTACATTCCACTGCCTCGAGGCTGAAATCCAAAATCGAGAATCCAAAATCCGAGCTGTTGATTTTTCCACTCAGGCCCACAGCGTTGCACTAGCGTTGGCGCCTACGCCGCCGCGCCTTTCTACCCCGTGATGTCTGTTCCCCTTTCTGCCGCGGCCATGGCCGGTTCAAAGCCCGCGTTCGTGGTGTCCACGCTCGCACTGCTCTTTGGATTTGGCGCGGGCTATCTCTCCGCAGCTCCGTTGCCCACCGCAGCTCTGGCATTTCACGAGACCGTGCAGCCGTTGCTCAGCAAATACTGCTATGAGTGCCACGGCGAAGGCATGGACAAAGGCGGCGTGGTCTTCGACGAGTTCGAATCCGACGCCGCGCTGCTCGAACGCCGCGACCTCTGGCAGGCGGTGCTCAAGAATGTCCGCGCCGGGATGATGCCGCCGCCAGACAAAGACGTGCCGCGGCCTGCGCCCGCCGAGATCGCGCAACTGGAGAACTGGATCAAGTTTCAGGCCTTCGGACTCGACCCGGCGAAACCTGATCCCGGACGCGTCACCACGCGCCGGCTTAACCGGATCGAGTACCGCAACACGATCCGCGACCTGATGGGGATCGATTTCAACAGCGAGGTGGAGTTTCCGCCTGACGACAGCGGCAATGGCTTCGACAACAACGGCGACGTCCTGACCCTGTCGCCTCTGCTCGTGGAGAAATATCTCGCGGCGGCGGGCACGATTGTGGACCGCGCGGTGCCGAAGGTTGCCCGCGTGATGCGCGAGCGGATCGCGACGGGCCGCGACTTCCGCGGCGCCGACGGCAAGGGCAACGCCGAGCAGCTCAGCGCCCGCGAGCCGGCGAAGGTCTCGCACAAGTTCACCGTCGAGCAGAAGGACAAGTATCGGCTCGCGGTCGAGTTGGAGGCGCGCGGCTCATTCGACTACGACCCGGGCCACTGCAAAGTCATCGGCCGGGTCGACGGCAAGGAGCGGTTCACCGACGACGTCGTCTGGCAGGACCGCAAGACGCTGCTCCACGAGTTCACGCTCTCGCTCGCGCCGGGCGAACACACGGTCGAGTTCGAGATCGTCCCGCTGCCTTTGATCATCCGGCCGGCGGCCCCAGCGAAGGTCGCCGAAGCCGCTGCCGCTCCAGCCCCGATTTCGGCCGTCGTGAACGCAGTCGCAGCGGCGCCAGCCACTCCCCCCGCGGGAGCCGCGGGTCGCGGTGGTGCCCCAGGTCGCGGGGCGGTCCCGGCCGCTGCGCCCGCGCCCACCCGACTCGACGTGCGCGTCGTCTCCGTGGCGCTGAACGGACCAGTCAGTCCGAAGCGCTGGGTCGCCCCGGAAAACCACGCCCGTTTCTTCCCCGCCGGCCCCTCGCCGGCCGGCCGGGCGGAACGCGACCAATACGCCGCCGAGGTGCTGCGCCAGTTCGCCACCCGCGCGTTCCGTCGTCCGGTCGCCGAAGAGCGAGTGCAGCAGCTCGTGGGTGTGGCGCGACAAGTTTACACGCAGCGTGGTTCGACCTTCGAACAGGGCATCGGCCGCGCGATGATGGCCGTGCTCGCGTCACCGCGGTTCCTCTTCCGGATCGAGGACACGCAACCTGTGTCCGGCGTCGCGACTGCGGCGCCGGTCGATGACTACGCGCTGGCGTCGCGGCTGTCTTATTTCCTCTGGTCGACGATGCCCGATGCGGAATTGTTCGCCCTCGCGGGCCGCGGCGAACTGCGCGCCCAACTGCGACCGCAGGTGGACCGCATGCTTCGTGACCCGAAGGCGCAGGCATTTGTCCGCAATTTCACCGGCCAGTGGTTGCAGGCGCGCGACGTCGAGTTCGTCCCGATCAACGCCCGCGTCGTGCTGGGGCCGAATGCGGCGAAGAACCGCGATGGCCGGATCGAGTTCGACGGCCCGATGCGCCGGCTGATGCGGAGCGAAACCGAAATGTACTTTGATTACATTCTCCGCGAGGACCGCAGCGTCACCGAGCTGATCGACAGCGATTACACTTTCCTGAACGCGCAGCTCGCGCGCTTCTACGGCGAGCCGGAACTGACCGGCGACGAACTCCGCCGCGTGCAACTCAGCCCTTCGAGTCCGCGCGGCGGTGTGCTGACGCAGGGCACCGTCCTCACCGTCACTTCGAATCCGACGCGCACCTCGCCCGTGAAGCGCGGACTCTTCGTGTTGGACAACATCCTCGGCACTCCCCCGCCCCCGCCGCCGCCGGACGTGCCGGCGCTGGAGGAGGCGAAGAAGGATTTCGGCGGTCGCGAGCCGCGGCTGAGCGAGATGCTCGAGCGGCACCGCTCCGACAAACTCTGCAATTCCTGCCACCAGCGGATGGATCCGCTCGGGCTCGCGTTCGAGAATTTCAACGCGCTCGGTGTCTGGCGCGACACCGAGGCCGATCAGCCGATCGCCACCGCCGGCCACCTCATCACGGGCGAGACGTTCGGCAGCGTCCGGGAACTGAAGCGCATCCTCGCGAATGACCGGCGGATGGATTTCTACCGCTGCCTGACCGAGAAGCTCCTCACCTACGCGATCGGCCGCGGACTCGATTACCCCGACGTCCTCACCGTCGATCAAATCGTCGACCGCCTCACCCAGGCCGACGGCCGGATGTCCGCCCTCGTGATGGGCGTAATCGAATCCGCCCCTTTCCAACAACAGCGCCTCACCACCTCCAAACTCTCCCTCGCTTCCCCGCGCCCGTAAGCGCAGCCGATCCAAGCCTCGCGCCGCGGCTGCCGCGGCCTAGGAATTTGCCGGCCGTCCCGACTCACCTTCCGCCTTTTCAAGCACACAAAGCCCAAACCCGGCAAATTCCCATGAAGCACGCCCTCCCCACCCCATCCGAGATCGCGGCGCAGCGGCATTTCGCCCTCAACCGCCGCCAGTTCCTCCGCGGCCTCGGTGCCTGCGTCGCCCTCCCGGTCCTCGAATCCGCCCTCGGACCGACGGCCCGTGCGGCGGCCAGCGCTCCCACCACCGCGGGTGGCATGGGTGTCACCGCGTCAGGTGCGCCGTTGCGGATGGCGTTCGTCTATTTCCCGAATGGCGCGCACCAGCCCAACTGGTGGCCGACGGGAGAAGGCTCGAGCTTTGCCTTCGGTCGCACCATGGAGCCGCTCGCCCCGTTGCGCGGCGCGATTCAGGTGCTCGGCGGCCTCGATCACCAGAACGCCAAGGCGGGCAACGACGGCGCAGGTGATCACGCCCGGGCCAATGCCACCTTCCTCACCGGAGCCCGCGCCCGGAAGACTGACAGCACCGACATCCAGGCCGGCATCTCGGTCGATCAAGTCGTGGCCCAGCGCATGGGGCATCTCACGCGGTTCCCCTCGCTGGAATTGTCATGCGACGCCGTGCGCAAGTCCGGCCGGTGCGACTCCGGCTATTCCTGCGCCTATCAATACAATCTCTCGTGGCACTCGGCGACGACGCCGATGCCGCCGGAACCGAATCCCCGGCTCGTCTTCGAACGGCTCTTTGGCAGCGGCCCGGCGAACCAGCGCCAGGCCAACCACCGTCGGCGGCAGGCGACGGAACGATCGCTGCTCGATTTCGTGATGGACGACGCACGCTCCCTGCAGCGCGAACTCGGCCGCAGCGATCAGCAGAAGCTCGACGAGTACCTGACCTCGGTCCGCGAGATCGAGCAACGCATCGAGCGCGCCGAGAAGATGGGCGATCTACCCGACCCGCACGCCGACACGCCGGCGGGCATCCCGACGAATTTCGGCGATCACATGGAAGTGATGTACGACCTGCTCGGGCTGGCGTTCCAGACCGATTCCACGCGCGTTTCGACGCTCCTGCTCGCCGGCGACGGCAACAACCGCGCCTATCCGCAGATCGGAATCCCGGAAGGGCACCACTATTGCTCGCACCACCGCAATGATCCCGCGCTCGTCGACAAGATCGCGCAGATCGACGGCTACTACATGAAATACTTCGCCCGCTTCCTGCAGAAGCTCGACGCGATGAAGGACGTCGACGGCCGCTCGGTTCTCCAAAACTCGATGATCGTCTACGGGTGTGGCAACGCCGACGGCAACCGTCACACCCATGAGAATCTGCCGGTCATCCTCGCGGGTGCGGGCGGCGGCGCGTTGACCCCGGGACGCTTCAACCGGCTCGGCGGAAAGCCCATGAGCAATCTCTTCCTCAGCCTGACCGATCGCATGGGCGTCAGCGGCGTCGAGCGCATCGGCGACTCGAGCGGTCGCATTGGGAACGTGTGACCGGCCGGACGGCAGAGCCGCAAATCAAGAGTTAAGAATGGAGGGCGGGTGCCCCCACCCGCCATGATCTGCTGAACCGAATTACTCCTTTCACCTGCAGATTACCCTTCGGAAACCACGCCGCTCGTGTTCCCGCTTTCCCTGGCCGGTGAGGGCACCGGCCCTCCATCTCGGACCTGTTTTCCTCAACTCCAGCTTTTCACTGCCCCATGCGCCTCGTCCTCCCCACCGCACTCGCCCTGTTCACCACGCTCGCGATCAGCTCCCCCGCCGCGCCGCTCGATGACGTTTACCGCCTCGGGCCCGACTCCGAGGCGCAGGCCGGCGTGCCGCGGGGAAAAGTCACCGAATGGGCCCAGCTTCCAAGCCAGGCCTACCCCGGCACGCTGCACGACTACTGCGTTTACGTTCCCGCGCAGTACGACCCGACGAAGCCCGCGTCCCTGATGATTTTCCAAGACGGCCAGGCCTTCCTGCGGCTGACAGGCGACTACCGCGTGCCGTACGTTTTCGACAACCTGATCTATCGACGCGAGATGCCGGTCACGATCGCAGTGTTCATCAACCCAGGCCGGAAGCCGGAACAGCCGGTCGCCAGCGCCGCCGACTGGGGTGATCGCTCGACCAACCGTCCGCAGGAGTACAATGCCCTCGACGACAAATACGCCCGCGTAATCGTCGATGAGCTGCTGCCTGTGCTCGCCAAGCAGTACAACCTCTCCGCGAATCCGAACGACCGTGCGATCGGCGGCGCGAGTTCCGGCGCGATTGCCGCCTTCACCGTCGCGTGGCACCGGCCTGATCAATTCAGCAAGGTCCTCAGCACGATTGGCAGTTTCACCAACATTCGCGGCGGCCACGTTTATCCGGATCTGATCCGGCAGACGGAGCGGAAGCCGATTCGGATTTTTCTGCAGGACGGCGTGAACGACAACCGCGGCCTCCGCGGCGAGGGCGCGGCCCAGACGTACAATCCCGAGCGCGACTGGCACGCCCAGAACATCAAGATGGTCGCGGCGCTGTCCGGGAAGGGCTACGACGTCAATTTCACCTGGGGCATCGGCACGCACTCGAACAAGCAGGGCGGCGCGATCCTCCCCGACATGCTGCGCTGGCTGTGGCGCGATTACCCCCGGACCGACGACGCCCGCGACCTGAGCAACCGCGGACTGCTCGGGGCGGCGAGCGCTCCCGCGGTCACAACGAGCCCCTAGTCGACCGTTGTCATTCGGCGTGTTGCTCCAATTGACGTCCGGGAATTCTTTCCCTGGCCCGCTTTTCTCCTCACTCGTTCGGCCCGTCGTGAGTACGGTCCCGCTCCGGAAAAATGATTCCGGATGAATGGGCCAGGCCCAATCGGTAACAGCTCAGTTACACTTTAAGATTCGTACGGCGGCGGGAAATTCCCCCTTTTCCGTACGACGTAAATTACACCAACGCCGTCTATTAGGTTGCGTCACGTTTGACGGATCCTTCTTTTGCGTGCGCCGTAAAGTACACCAGCGCGATCTCCCCGTGCTGCCATTCTGCAGACTGCCTACCCAGTCCTGCTGCATGGCACCCACATGGCTCGGGGAGCCCGAATGCGGCGCACTCGTCAGCTCTCCACATGAATTCACGTTTCTCCGTCATCGGACTTCGCCTCGGCATTGCGATCGGGGCGCTCGCCACGATCACAATGTTCTCGGGTATCGCGGCGAACAGCCGCGCCGCCGCACCGGCAACGCAGCCCAAGCCGGCAGCCTTGAACGGCGGCGCCACCTATGTGGGTGAAGCCGTTTGTATCGCCTGCCACGCGCCGCAGAACCAGCAGTTCACTCACACGGTGCACGCGGACGTGTTTCGCAAGAACCCGAAGGACGAGTTGCAGCAGAAGAGCTGTGAGGCCTGCCATGGCCCCGGCTCCAACCACCTCAAGAACCCGGCCGACCCCACGAACCGCCCCTCGCTGATTGGCTTCACCAAGGAATGGGGCACGCCCGTCGCGACGCAGAACAACCAGTGCCTGCAGTGCCATTCCGGCGGCACTCACATGTTCTGGGACAGCTCTTTGCACGCACGCAACCAGCTCGCCTGTTCCGACTGCCACAACCCGATGGCCAAGGTTTCCGACACCGGCCTGCTGAAAAAGCAGTCGATCAACGACACGTGCTACACCTGCCATCAGCAGCAGCGCGCGGAATTCGCGAAGCGGTCGCACATGCCGCTGCCCGAGGGAAAGATGTCCTGCGTCGATTGCCACAATCCGCACGGCTCGACGGCGAAGGCCGCGATGAAGGCCGATTCCGTCAACGAGACCTGCTACAGCTGCCACGCCGAGAAGCGGGGCCCCTTCCTCTGGGAGCATGCCCCGGTGCGCGACAACTGCACCACCTGCCACAGCCCGCACGGGTCCAACCACGACAAGCTCCTCACCGTCGCGCGGCCGTTCCAGTGCCAGCAGTGCCACGACAACACGAACCATCAGACGAATCTCTTTAATGCCGGTCAACTCGTCGGGGGCGGCGCCGCGCCGAACAGCCGCGCGATCGGTCGCTCGTGCCAGAACTGCCACTCGCAGATTCACGGCAGCAACCATCCCGCCGGCTCCCGCTTCCAACGCTAACCCGACGAGAAATCATCCCGGCCATGAAAACGATTTTCCGTCTCTCCCTCGCCACCCTTACCGCGATCGTCGCCTCCCGCGTCGCCGCCTCCCCGTTCGCCACGTCCGGCGCGGGCGTCGGCACCACCCTCGGGAACAAGGAGACCGCCTCCACCAACGCCGCGCGTTCCTCCGATCCGGACTGGCTCGCGATCAAGCACACGCCCACCGGACAGATGTTCAAGTGGCCGCTCGTCGTCCCGAAGCTGGCAAATATCGCCAGGGACGCGGCGGGCTGGGAATACTCCGGCCAGGTCGAGGTCGGCTACGTCGGTGGCGATGCCGATGAGCGCAACGCCCAGTATCGGATGTATCAGGACTTCGATCAGGGGGCGTACCTGAACAATTTCGATCTCACGATGAAGAAGGCCGACGGCTCGTTCCTCGGCCTTTCCGGCGGCGCCGCGGGCCGCCGCGACCAATACTACGGTGCCAACTTCGGCCATGCCAACTCCTGGACGGTTAAGCTCTACTTCAGCGAGACGCCCCACGTTTTCACCGACAGCTACAAGACGCTCTGGTCCGGGCTCGGCACCGAAACACTGGTTCTCCTCCCCGGCCTGACGCCCGGCGGCACCGCCTCCACCGCCGCCGACAACGCCGCCGTCGCCGCGACCGCCGCCAATCCCGCGAACCGCACCTCCCTTTCGTTGACCCGCAAGCGTTCCGGCGCACGCCTCGACCTCACGCTCTCCGCCTCATGGAAGGCCTTCGCCAGCTACGCCCTCGAAATGCGCCAGGGCGCCCGTCCGATCAGCGCCGTCTGGGGCAATAACGGCGGCACCGCCCCGATCGAGATCGCCGAGCCAATCGACTACGACACGCGGGACATCTCGGCCGGGCTCAGCTACGCCGCCGGTCTCAACGCCTTCAACCTCCGTTGGTCGGCTTCGATTTTCGACAACAACATCAGCACGCTGACGTTTCAGGAGCCCTACCGCATCGCGCCGCAAGGCTTCACCACCACGCCGGCCGCTGGTGCCTACACGGTCGGTCGCTTCGACCTCGCGCCGAGCAATACCTCCCAGAACGTTCGCGCTGAATTCAGCCGCAAGCTTCCGGAGTTCTTCAACGGTGCGATCACGGCAGTCGTCGCCGCCGGCACCTGGCGTCAGGATGACAACCTCATTCCCTACACCACCGTCGCCGGCATCACCTCCGCTAACGTCACCATCCTGCCGGGCGGCGACTGGAGCACGGTGGGCTCGCTCAGCCGGCCGACCGCCAAGGGCAAAATCGATACCCGCACGGCCGACCTCACGCTTTCGCTCAATCCGTCGCCCACGCTGAACGTGAAAATGAAGAGCCGCTATCAGGAGTCGGACAACAACAGCGATCCGTACTACGCGGTTAACCCGAACGCCGTCTACGTTGATGCCGATGCCGGCACGGCCGGAAATCAGACCCGAGGCCTCACCTACGCCGGACTCACCGGTGTCTGGGGTCGTCCGCTCAACGACGCCACCGGCTCCGGCGGCGTGCTCTACGGCGCCGCCGCAACGCCCACCGGCAGCGTTGTCATCAGCAACAAAATCTACTCTTCGAAACAGTACCGCCTCGGCCCCACCGCGGACTACCAGCTCTCGAAGACGTCCAACCTCACCGGCTCCTACGAGCGTGAGACGATTGAACGCACCAACCGCGAACGCACGAAGACCTGGGACGACCGCTTCAAGCTCGGCTACGTCAACCGTGACCTGCCCCGCAACACGACGCTCCGCACCTCGTACGAATATGGCCAGCGCCGCGGCAGCCGCTACGTCACCGCGTACTACGAGGACGCCATGAGCGCCGCGATTATCCCGATGCCGACCACCGCCGGCGCCAACGTGACCTCGTGGGCGGTCCGCAACAACGGCGCGCTCCGGAACTACCAGCTCGCTGACCGCAATCAGCAGATCGTCAATGTGCGCCTCGACACGATGGTGCGCCCGAATCTCGACGCCGGCCTCTCGCTCCAATTCCGCGAGTCCCGTTACCCGGGTGCCGACTACGGCCGGGGCAAGGACAGTCAGGACTCCGTCAATCTCGACCTGAGCTATCAGCCCTCCGCCAAACAAAACATCTACGCATTCTACTCCTACCAGGAGGGTCGCGTGCGCCAGACCTCCATTCAACAGGCCAACAACGTCACGATTGGCGCCACCACCCCGCTCGGCGTCATCACGCCGGAAAACGCCGCCACGATCGGCTCCGCGCCCGGTGGCCCGTTCTACCTCCTCAACAACTATTGGAGCGCCAAGAGCAAGGACCGTAACCATGTCGCCGGCGTCGGCTTCAAACAGGAGTTCAGCAAGGCCACCTTCAACGTCGACTATTCGTACACCCTCGGCCGCACGCGGCTCGCCTACCAGTACAACACCGGCGGTGCGATCAATGCCGCCAACGCCGTCTTCGCCGGTGACCGCATGCCCGATATGGCGGTCGACGCCAGCTACCTCGATGCCAGCCTGCGCTTCCCGCTCACGCCCCGTTTGTCCGCCCGCCTCGTCTATCGCAACCAGTGGGAGAGAATCCGCGACTGGCACTACCGCAACCTCGACGGCTCACCAGTGGTCGCCGCCAATCCCGCCGCTGCCCCGACTCTCGTCGCACTCGACGGCGGACCGATGGATTACCGCGTCAGCTGGTATGGTGTAATGCTACAGATTAAGCTCTGACCCTCGCGCCTTCCTACCATGAAGCTTGGTTTCCTGCTGCTCTCCGCCCTGCTTGCCGTTCCCAGCCTCCACGCCGCGGATGCCCGCGTCGTCAAAATCAAGTCCGGCGAGGGCAATCAGATGAAGTTCGATGTGTCGTCGATCCCCGCCTCTCCGGGGGAATCGATCAAGATCGTCCTCACCAACGCCTGCGCGCTCCCGAAAGTCGTCATGGGCCACAACTGGGTTCTGCTGTTGAAAGACACCGATCCGGTCGCGTTTGCCACCGCGGCCGCCAGTGACGCCGCCAATGGCTACATCCCCGAGAAAATGAAGGACAGGGTCGTCGCGTCGATCGGCCTGCTGGGCCCGAACGAAACGGGCGAAGTCACTCTCACCGCTCCGAGCGAACCCGGCGAATATCCCTTCCTCTGCAGCTTTCCCGCCCATTGCCAGATCGGCATGAAGGGCGTGCTCGTGGTGAAGAAGTGATCTGCCGGGGCAAGTTGGCTGGTTGACAGGGGCGGAGCGTCTCTTGGGGACGCGGCATTGCTTTGGGCGCAGGGGCGGCCCAATTTATCGGGCCCCACCCCGCGATGAACGACTGCCCCGCCGCCCGTTTCGCCCCGATTTCCGCGCCCGCCTGGACCAGCTTTGGCCGTCGATGGCTGGCGCGACTGCTGCTGTCCGCCCCGCTCGCGGGTTTCGCCGCGACGCCGTTTGTTGGCGCCGACGAGTTCCTCGATCGGCATTGCTCCAGTTGTCACAACGACGTCGACAAGGAAGGCGGGCTCGACCTGACGTCGCAGACGTTCTCGCCCGCGGACCCGGGCAACTTCACGACCTGGGTCAAAGTCCACGACCGCGTGCAGAGCGGCGAAATGCCGCCACGCGAGAAGAAGCGCCCGGCGCCCACGGACGTCGCGTCTTTCGTGAAGGGCCTCGGCGCGACCCTGACGCAGGCCGAGCAAACTGAGTCCGCCAGCGGCCGCGCCACGTGGCGTCGCCTCAACCGCGCCGAATACGAGGACACGCTCCGCGAATTGCTGCACCTGCCCTGGCTGCAGATTCGCGAACTGCTGCCCGAGGACGGCGAGTCCCATCACTTCAACAAGAGCACGGAGGCGCTCGATGTTTCCTTCGTCCATATGCGGCAGTACCTGAAGGCCGCGGAAGTCGCCCTGCGCGAGGCGATGGGCGTGAAACTGGTCCAGCCGCCCACGACGACGAAGCGTTACTATGCCCGCGAAACGCCGAGCCTCATCGCCGGGGATGTGTCCTTCAAACTTGACCCGTTTCAGGGCTTTCGGCCGGAGCGGATGAAGTTTCCCGTGCTGGGCAACCACGCCCAACCCGACGTCCGCCAGCTGCGCGCCCCGCTCACCGTCGGCGCGAGCGACCCGGCGACCCGCGAGCAGGAAGCCATTGGCTGGGTCACCGGGCATCACATCCGCGGGTTCGGCACCGGCTGGGGCAGTTTCGTTTCGCCGGTGGCGGGCCGTTACAAGGTCCGGATCAACGGGCTCACCGTCTGGGTCGGCCCGGGCGGACATGAGATTTCGCTCGTCGGCAACGGCAAGGACCGCGTGCGCGTTCACCGCCAACCGGAGTGGTTCAAGCCCAACTTCGACGACGTCTCCGCGGGCCGCCGCGACGAGCCGATTGCGGTCTATGCGCAGGCCACGCGGCAGACCGTGCCGAATCGCAGGCTCGGCGGATTCGATCTCAAGCCCGAGCCCAGCGTGAACGAACTCGAAGTCTGGCTCGGCGCGAAGGAGTGGATCATCACCGACGCCGCCCGCTTCTTTTACTGGGTCACGCCACCCGGCACCCGTGGTTACACGAACCCGCTCGCCCAGCGCGACGGCCAGCCCGGCGTGGCCTTCCGCTGGATCGAAGTCGAGGGTCCGCTCTACGACGAATCCACGACGGCCGGCTACCGGCTGATGTTTGGCGACCTGCCGCTGGAGCGCCGCGATTCCGGCGTCGTCGGCGTGCCGGTCGATGTTGTCACGAAACTACCGAAGAACGAAATCGAACCCGCCACCGCCTCGGGCTCCGAGGTCGGGCTGACGGACTACGTCCTGCGCGCGAATCTGGCTGAGGTCGGCTCGCCGAATCCGGAGCGCGATGCGGAGCGACTCCTGCGCAGCTTCCTCGCCCGCGCCTATCGGCGGCCGGTTGACGAGCGGAATGTGCAACGCTTCCTCGGACTGGTTCGCGATCGCCTGCAGCGCGGATCGGGTTTCGCGTCAGCGATGGTCGCCGGTTACGCGGCCGTACTGGCCTCGCCGGAGTTTGTCTTTGTCGACGAAAAGCCGGGGCGGCTCGAGGACCACGCGCTGGCCACCCGGCTCGCCCTCTTTCTCTGGAACACGCCGCCCGACGCCGAGCTTCGCGCCCGTGCCGATCGCGGGGAGCTCCACCGCCCTGAGGTGCTGCGCGCTGAGACCACACGGATGCTGCGCGACGAGAAGTCGCATCGGTTCGTCGCCTCCTTCCTCGACTACTGGCTCGATCTCCGCCGCCGCGAGGACACGACGCCCTCGACCGCGTTGTATCCGGATTACGGGCTCGACGACTGGCTGGCGGATTCGGCCATCGACGAGACCAACCTCTTTTTTCGGGAAATGCTGCAGCACGACCTGCCGGCGCGAACGATCGCGGACTCGGACTTCACCTTCCTTAACGAACGGCTCGCGCAACACTACGGCATTTCGGGAGTGAACGGCTACGCGATGCGCCGGGTCACGCTGCCTCCCGGCAGCGTCCGCGGCGGGCTCATCACCCAGGCCAGCGTGCTCAAGGTCACCGCCAACGGCACCACCACCTCGCCCGTACTCCGCGGAAAATGGCTGATGGAACGAATCATGGGCCACGATCTGCCTCCGCCGCCCGCGTCGGTGCCCGCAGTCGAGCCCGATATCCGTGGTGCAGTCACCATTCGTCAGCAGTTGGAGCGGCACCGTGCGGATGAGAGCTGCGCCGTCTGCCATCGAAAAATCGATCCACCGGGCTTCGCCTTGGAGAGCTTCGACGTCTTTGGCGGTTATCGGGAGCGGTATCGCGCGACCTCGCCACTCGAATCCGCGGCGCCAGGCTTTGGCCGCAATGGCCACCCGTTCGGTTTTTACTATGCGTTGCCAGTCGACCCGCGCGGCGAACTGCCCGACGGACGCGCCTTCCAGAATGTGCGCGAATTCAAGCGGCTGCTGGTGGCCGATGAAGCGCAACTCGCCCGCAACCTTGCCCGCCAGCTCACGGTGTACGCCACCGGGGCGCCCGTGCGTTTCTCGGATCGCCCGGCGATCGAGGCCATCGTGCGGGAAGCCGCCACCCGGAAGTACGGGGTGGCGAGCCTCGTTCATGCCTTGATCCAGAGTGACCTTTTCCTGCAAAAATAATCCAGCCCCCACCTCTACTATGAAGATCCAGCTCCTTCGCACGTTGGCCCTCGCGGCCGCCTCCGTCGCCTTCGCGGCGTCCCTGCCTGCCGCCGAACCCGCGGCCAAAGCCCCGTTCACCGTCACACGTTACCAGTCGTCGATCGACGAGTTCCTCGCCGCCGACAAATCGAATCCGCCTCCGAAGGACGGGATCCTCTTCATCGGCAGCAGCATTTTCCGCCAGTGGACGGATCTGAAGAACCAGATGTCGCCGCTGCCCGTTTACAACCGCGCCTTTGGCGGTTCGCGCACGGTCGAGGTGCTCCACTACGCCGACAAGATCGTCATTCCGTACGCGCCCAAGGTCGTCGTGTATTACTGCGGCAGCAACGACATCAACGCGGACGAAAAGCCCGCCGCGATTGCCGGCCACTTCCGCGAGTTCGTCGAAAAGGTTCACGCGAAGCTCCCCAAGACGAAAATCGTGTACGCCTCGATTCTTCGCGCCCCGCAAAAGGAGAAGGCGTGGAAAGAGGTCAACGAGACCAACAAGCTCGTGAGCGACTACTGCAAGACCGACCCGCGCCTGACCTACGTCGACATCAACGGCGCGGTCTTCGAGGCGAACGGCAAGCCGCGCGAGGACCTCTATCTCGAAGACAAGCTGCACTACAAGCCGGTCACCTATTTCGGCTTCACGTCGATTCTCCGGCCCGTGCTCTTCCATGTCTGGGAAAGCGTAAAGTAAACGCCCACCCCGGCCGTTGGCGCCGTGTCACACTTCAGCCGCTCCGAAGACGGAGCGGCTTTTTAGTGCGGGTTGGTCACGACCTGACCGAACCGGGCGTGGAAGAGCACCGCCTCGACACCTTCCGACCACCGATGGAGGGGCGTGCCTCGCGCGCCCAAGGCCTCCCTGTCCTCACGGACAGCGCCACGACCCAGACCGGGAACGTGGCTCACGCAGAAAGAACGAAATCGAGCTTTGCTGATTTCTGCCTTCTGCCTTCTTCCTTCTGCCTTCCCCTCTCATGCCGAATCCGCCCTGTCCTGCCTGCAGCCTCGAAGATGTGCTCAGCCATTCCGATCATTGGGAATGCGCGACCTGCGGCCACGAATGGCCCAAGGAGGCGACCCCGGAGGCGGCCCGCGTCGTTAAGGACGCCCACGGTAACGTGCTCGCGGACGGTGATAGCGTCACTCTGATCAAGGACCTCAAGCTGCGCGGCGGCTCCGGCGTGCTGAAGCAGGGCACGAAGGTGAAGAGCATCCGCCTCGTCGACGGCGATCATGAGATCGACTGCAAGATCGACGGCAGCGCGATGGCCCTGAAGGCATGCTTCGTGAAGAAGGCCTGAGTCGGCTTTCCGCTCGCGGAAAGCCATCCGCGCGGCGTGGTCTCTGCATCTCGGAGGCCTGCACGTCGAACACCGCCGTTCACCTCACTTCGACCAAACCTTGCACGTCACGTAATACTTGGATTCCGAAGTTGCCTTCGTAGCCCGCTGCGTGAGCAGCGGGACGGCTTTAGGCGAAGCGATCACGAAGTCCCTGTCCTCACGGACAGGGCCACGCCAATCCGATTAACTTCGGAATTCAGGTAACACGTGACGTTCAAGGTTTGGCGGATCCAGAGTTAGGGCCCGGCGTCGGGCACCGGCCGCACAAGAGACGATTTCGCATCACCGGCCGGGCCGCCTCTGCGTGGCACGGGGCTCCCGACCCGTGAAGACCGTACGGCGATCGATCCTCCCAGCACGGGTCAGGAGACCCGTGCCAATTCCTAGTTCCCCACCGCCTTCTTCACCGCCGGCGCAACCTGCGTCCCGAGCAGTTCGATCGCGTGCATGATTTGCGCATGCGTCAGCATCCGGTTGTCGATCTGGATGCTCATGCCGTCGAAGCCACCGAGGGCCTCGTACTCGGCGAGGATCTTGTCGGTGATCGCCTGCGGTTCTCCGACCATCAGCGCACCGTGCGGGCTGCACTGGGCTTCGAATTGCGGACGCGAGGGCGGCGGCCAGCCGCGTTCCCGGCCAATCCTCCCAAACGTCTCGCGATAGCCCGGCCAGAAGGTGTCGAGCGCCTCCTTGGTCGTGTCGGCCAGGAAGCCAATCGAGTGAATCGAGACCGACAGCCTTTCCGGCGCATGGCCGGCGCGCTGGCCGGATTCGCGGTAGAGATCGATCAGCGGGCGGAAGTGACTGGCCTGTCCACCAATGATCGCCACGACCAGCGGCAACCCAAGCGTCCCGGCGCGGGCAAACGAAGCCGGCGTCCCGCCCACGCCGATTTTCACGGGCAGCGGAGTTTGCAGCGGGCGCGGAAAAACGCCCTGACCGGTGAGCGACGGACGATGCCGGCCCGACCAATGCACCAGCGCGTGCTCCTGCAGCTTGCGGAGCAGATCAAGTTTCTCGGCGAAGAGTTCGTCGTAGTTGTCGAGGTCGAAGCCGAAGAGCGGGTACGACTCGATGAACGATCCGCGGCCGACCACAATCTCGGCGCGGCCCTGCGAAATCAGATCGAGGGTCGCGAACTGCTGAAAAACCCGCACGGGATCGTCGGAGCTCAGCACGGTCACGGCGCTCGCGAGCCGGATGCGTTTGGTCCGGGCGGCGGCGGCGGCGAGCAGCACAACGGGCGCCGAGGAGATGTAGTCCGGGCGGTGGTGCTCACCGAGGCCAAAGACGTCGAGCCCGATGCGGTCGGCGAGTTCGACCTCTTCGAGTAGTTCCTGGACGCGGACGACGTCCCCTTTCGCGCCGGGACGCAACTGGTCGAGGGCGGTCGCTACAAAACTGTCTACGCCGATTTGCATGATGGAGACGGCGTCACTCACGCCGGAGCGGTGGGAGATATGCCGTTCGGCAATTTTCGCCAACTCCGAACGCGGAGAACGAGTCCCAGGAGTTAGAAAAACATTCCAGCGGTTTGTCTCGATCCACCCCGCACGGCCTTTTACCAAATCTCCGGTCCCTATGTTCCCGGCCCCATCCCCACTCCCTCCTTTTCCGTGATTCGAAAACGCGTCGTGGCCCTGGTTGTTTCCCCGCTGGTCCTCGTGGCCACGCCCTGGCTGTGGGTGGCCTGTACAGGCCCGCAGACGGCCATCACGTCGTCACCGGCTCCCGCCCAGACCAGCCAGGTTTCCGTGAACAACGCGAAGGTCGTGCCGGCGGCCTTCGAAGCCGGCTTCCATCAGACGGTGCGGCCGTTTCTCGAAACCTACTGCGTCGAGTGTCACGGCGGCGACAAGCCCGAGGCTGAACTCGATCTCAGCAAGATCACCACGTTTGCCGCGGTGAAGTCCGACCCGGTCCGCTGGGAACAGGTGCGCGAACGGATCTCCGCAGGCGAAATGCCGCCGGATGATGCCAAGAAGCACCCTTCCACCGGCCAGCAGCAACCCGTGCTCGCCTGGCTTGAGGCGATGCACGCGGACGAAATCCAGCGTCACGCCGGCGACCCCGGCATCGTGCTCGCCCGCCGGCTGAGCAACGCGGAATACGATTACACCATCCGCGACCTGACCGGCTTCGATATCCGACCGACGAAGGAATTCCCCGTCGATCCAGCCAACGAGGCCGGCTTCGACAACTCCGGCGAATCGCTCGCGATGTCGCCGTCACTCGTCACGAAGTATCTCGATGCCGCCCGCACCGTGGCGGATCACCTTGTGTTCACACCCGACGGCCTGCGGTTCGCGCCGTATGCGATGACCACCGATGAAGATCGCGACAAGTATGCCGTCCACCGGGTCGTCGATTTCTACCTGAAGCAGTCCCTCGACTTCGCCGACTTCCTGGCTGCCGCCTGGCGCTTTCAGCACCGGTCCGAACTCGGTCGGGCCACGACCTCGCTGGCGGAATTCGCGCAGCAGGCCGGGCTAAGTCCGAAATACCTCCAGACGTTCTGGGGTCTGCTGCAGGAGCCCAACGCCGCCGGTCCAATTGTGGCCTTGCAGTCGAGATGGCGGGCGCTGCCCCCTCCGGCCGGTGGGCTCGAGCCGGCGGCGCTCCGCGATGGCTGCGTCGCGTTGCGGGACTTCATCAAGAAAGTGCGTCCGCTGGTGAAGTCCGAGTTCGACAATCTCGGGACCAACCGCCGGATCGCCCCCGGCTCGCAGACGCTCGTGCTCTGGAAGGACCAGCAGTACGCCGTGCATCGCACCACCTACGCGGGCAATGCCCAGAAAGTGGACTGGGCTGAGTTCCAGGAGCCGGCGCTCCTGCCGCCGGCCAACGAGGCCGACCGGGCGCGCTACGAGGAAAGCTTCCAACGCTTCTGCGCCGTGATTCCGGATGCGTTCTTCATTTCGGAACGGGCGCGGATGTTTTTGACCAACCCCAAGGACATCGCGTCCGACCTCGCGGGGCACCGTCTGCTCACGGCGGGCTTCCACAGCCAGATGGGCTACTTCCGCGACGACGTGCCGCTCTACAACATGGTCCTTGATCCGGCGCAACAGCGGGAACTCGACCGCCTGTGGACGGAACTCGACTTCATCACCCACGCCCCGCTGCGGCAGTTCCGCCAGTTCATCTGGTTCGAGCGCGCGGAACCGCCGAGCTACATGAACACGCCGGAGTTTCGCACCTTCCGCTCGGAGGACGACGACATCACCACCGAGCCGAAGCTCAAGGAACTCGCCCGCGTTTACATCGAGAAGGCGGAGAAGCTCCAGATCGACACCGCACCGATGAAGGCGGTGACGGATTACTTCACGTCCATCAACGCCGCGATTCGCGCCCTCGAGGCCGCGCAGCTCGCGGCGGAACCGAAGCATCTCGAGTCGCTGCTCGGATTCGCGGAGAAGGCTTCGCGCCGTCCGCTGGCCGCCGGCGAGCGCGAGGAACTCAAGGCGTTCTATCGGAAATTGCGCGGCGAAGGCCTGAGCCACGAAGACGCCATTCGCGACACCGCGGTGAGCGTGCTGATGTCGCCGTCGTTCACCTACCGGGTCGATCTTCCTCGTCCGAATGGCGCGGACCCTCGCGGCATCCAGCCGCTGACTGATTACGAACTGGCGAACCGGTTGAGCTATTTCCTCTGGGCCAGCATGCCCGACGACGAACTGCTGGCGCAGGCCGCCGCGGGACGGCTGCACCAGCCCGACGTGCTGATCGCGCAGGTTCGCCGGATGCTGCAGGACCGGCGCGTGCGGGGCCTCGCGACGGAGTTCGGCGGCAACTGGCTCGATATTCGCCGCTTCGAGGAGCACAACGCCGTCGATCGCGAGCGCTTCCCGATGTTCACGAACGAACTGCGCGCGGCGATGTTCGAGGAGCCCATTCAGTTCCTGGTCGATGTCATGCATCGCGACGGCTCGGTCCTCGATTTCGTCTACGGTCGCCACACCTTTGTGAACGGCATCCTCGCGAAGCACTACGGCATGCCGGTGCCGGCGGTGGCGCCCGAGCTCTGGACCCGCGTGGACGGCGCCGACAAGTTTCAGCGTGGCGGCCTGCTGCCGATGGCGGTGTTCCAGACGAAGCACGCGCCCGGCCTGCGCACCAGCCCGGTGAAGCGCGGCCATTGGGTCGTGACCAAGCTGCTCGGCGAACACATCCCCGCCCCGCCTCCGAACGTCCCCGTGCTGCCCACCGATGAAACCAAGCTCGGCGATCTCACCCTGCGCCAGACGCTGGCGAAACATCGGGAGGACAAGAACTGCGCGAGCTGCCACAACAAGTTCGATTCGCTCGGACTCGTCTTCGAAGGCTACGGTCCGGTCGGCGAAGTCCGCACCACCGACCTCGCGGGTCGCCCGGCCGAGACTACGGCCACGTTTCCCGACGGCACGGAGGGCTCGGGCCTGACGGGATTGCAGACCTACATCCGCCAGCGCGTGGAACACGAGTTCCTCGACAATCTGAGCCGCAAGCTGATGGTATTCGCCCTGGGCCGCACCCTCCGCCCCGCCGACGAACTCGTCATCACCGACTTGCGCCAGAAGCTCGCCCGGAACGGAAATCGTTTCAGCACCCTCGTCGAAGGCATCGTCACGAGCCCCCAATTTCTCCACAAGCGCGTCGCCCCGGAACCCGCCCTCACCCAAAACCCATGAAACCCACCCCCTCCGTGAATCCGAATCCGTTTTCCCGCCGCCAGTTTCTTCGTGGCGCCGGGGTGGTGATGGCGTTGCCGTGGCTCGAATCACTTCCGGTCTGGGGCGCCGAACCGGCCACCCGCACCAGCCTGCCTCCCGTGCCGAAGCGGCTGGCCGTGCTCTTCATGGCCAACGGCGTGACGCCGAAATACTGGACCGCGAGCGGCGAAGGCGCCGCCATGCAGCTGGGCGAGACCCTCTCCCCGCTGGAGCCGATGAAGGAGAAGGTGAATTTCATCAAGGGCCTCTATAATCCGGCCGCGGTTGGCGTCGGCATTCACCCCGGCATGACCGGCAATCTTCTTTCCGGCGCGCCTCTGACCAAGGGCGCCGAACTCCACGGCGGCATCAGCATGGACCAGGTGCTGGCCCGGCACATCGGCAACCAGACCGTGCAACCGAGCATGGTCCTGGGCTGCGAACAACCGGTGACCGGCTACCACGAGACAAATTTCTCGATGGCGTACAGCTCGCACATCTCGTGGCAGAGCCCGACCTCGCCAGTGCCAATGGAAGTCTATCCGTCGCTCGCGTTCGACAGCCTCTTCGACAACCGCGGCCAGCAGCGCAACCAGAGCGTGCTTGATCGGGTGAAGGATCAGGCGGCGTCACTCGGCCGCCGCGTCAGCGCGACGGACAAGTCGAAGATCGACGAGTATCTCACCAGTGTCCGCGAAGTGGAGCAACGCGCCGAGAACATGCGCGCCGCCAAGGCCCGCGCCGACGCCAATGCCAAGGGCGATCCGCGGATGGTCATCTCGATGAAGCGGCCCGACAACGGGCTGCCCGAGGACATTCGCGAGCACATGCGGCTGATGTGCGACATCGTCGCGCTCGGTTTTCAGACCGACAAGACGCGGATCGCGACCCTGCTGCTCTGCCGCGACATCTCCGGACTGTTCTATCCGTTCCTCGACGCCAAGCTCGCCCACCATCTCGCCAGTCACGAGGAGGACGACGCTTTCATGCGGATCAACAAGTACTACGTCAGCCAGTTCGCCTACCTCATCCAGAAACTCGGCAGCATGAAGGAAGGCGAAAGTACCGTGCTCGATAATTCGTGCCTCGTGTTCATGTCGAACATGTGGTCCGGCAAGAATCACGACAACAGCAAGGTGCCGCTCCTGACCGCCGGCGGACTCGGCGGCACGTTGAAGACCGGCCGCGTCCTCGATTTCACCGAGGCCGGCAATGACAACCGCAAGCTCTGCAGCCTGTACCTGTCGCTGATGGATCGGATGGACGTGAAACTCGATCGCTTCGGCGACGCCACGACCCGGCTCGCGGGGATCTGAGTCTGATCGGCGTGGCTTGGGTCTCCCGACCCATGACTGACGTTCGATCCTGAATTTCTGGAATGCGTTTCCTTACGGTCTGCACGGGTCGGGAGACCCGTGCCACCCGCCAATCCTGATTTCACCCCATGAATCGTCTTACCCTGCTTCGCTGTGCGGCGCTCGCCGCCTTCCTGGCCCCGTCCCTGTTGCTGCCGTCCTTCGCCGCCGAGGCGCGTCCCCGTCCGCCCACCCGGCCCGCGGATGGCCCGGGCGCCCCGAAGTTCACCGTCGTCGGCGCGAAGCCCGGCGAGACGAAACTGGAGGGAGCCCCGGGGAAAAATCCGCCCGTTGATCAGGACGGCGATTTCCTCATCGGGCCGGTCTACGTCCCGGCCCCCGAACTCACCGCGGTCGACGGCGTGCCGCGCGGCACCGTGCATCGGCTGACGATGAACTCCACCGACAGCAAAATTTATCCCGGCATCACCAAGGTACCGCCCGGCGGGCCCGACAACTACATGCCCCCGGATCTGACGAAGGTGCAGATCTACCCGAAGCCGTACACGCGCTCGGTCACCGTTTATGTTCCGGCCAATTACGCGGCCGGCACCGAGGCACCGCTGCTGGTCATGCAGGACGGACCCGACAACAACCTGCCAGTGCTCCTCGACAATCTCATCGCCCAGAAGCGCATCCCGCCACTCGTGGCCGTGATGATTCAAAACGGCGGCGGCGATGCGCAGGGCAGCCAGCGCGGACTCGAATACGACACGATGTCCGGGCTCTACGCCGAGTTCGTGCAGACCGAGGTCCTGCCGTTCGTGGAGAAATCCTGCGGCGTTAAGATCACCAAGGATCCCGAAGGCCGCGCCACGATGGGCAACAGCTCCGGCGGCATCGCGGCGTTCAGCATGGCCTGGTATCACCCCGAGTGGTACCACCGCGTCATCACGTACTCCGGCACCTACGTGAACCAGCAGTCGCCCTTCAACCCCGAGACGCCACACGGCGGCTGGGGTTATCACGAGACGATTCTCCCCAACAGCCCGCGGAAGCCGATCCGTCTCTGGATGGAGGTGGGCGATGCCGACCTGCTGAATCCGAATACGCTGCGCGACAACATGCACGACTGGGTCGACGCCAATCACCGGATGGCCGCCGTGCTGAAGGCGAAGGGCTACCACTACCAGTATGTCTTCGCCGTGAATGCAGTGCACAGCGACCGCCCGGTCCGGGCGCAGACGCTGCCGCAGGCGCTCGAGTGGGTCTGGCAGGGCTATAAGGCAAAGTAGGCGTCGCGGGAACGCGCGAGTTTGTAGCGTCTTGCTTGGATCCCGAAGTTGGCTTCGTAGCCCGCCGCGTGAGCAGCGGGACGGCTTTAAGCGAAGTGATCACGAAGTCCCTGTCCTCACGGACAGGGACACCCTAATCCGTTAAACTTCGGAATCCAGGTAGTGCGTGAGGCGCAAGGGCCGGGGAACGAATTGTAGAGGGCATACCTGCCCGCATTAATTGCTGTTCCCTCGAGGCTGCGGCGCGATACTCGCCCGATGCAGAAAACCTTCCCTCTCCAACTCCCCGGCCGGGTGGATGCCCGCGTCGTCGAGGCGGTCAAAGGCGACATTCGCAAGTACGTGAAGCGCGAACGCCGCAAATCGCTGCCCGAGGGCTTCACGCAGTGGAATTTCGCCTGCCGGGCGGGTCCGGACACCGCCGCCGCCGTTTCCTGTCCGGTGGACGGACTCAGTGCCGCCATCGATGCCATCGTCCAGGCCGGAGGCACGTCGGTCTATGTGGAGATTATGGCGCAGCCGGGAATCCGCGAGCCCGCCCCTCGCCCGTAACCCGCGACTGCGTCGATGTCTCCCCTCGCCCGCGAAGTTCGCCCGGCGCCGCTGCCGCGTCACGTCCTCAACGAACGGGGCGCCCTTGAGCGCGTGCCCGACGACTGGGACCTGCTTCCTCCGGGTGACGCGGCCCTGAGCCGGCGGATCAAGGCGGACGGCCCGACGCTCACGATGATCGAACTCAAGGGACGCAAACGCTTTTCACGCGGCATCTGGGCTCCTGCGGCCCGCATCGAGGCGCTGCGGGCGGCACGGGATCTCGAGCAACAGGACCCGGCGTATCAGCAGCGCCTCGACGCCAGCCGCCACCGTCGGGCCGTCGCCGAGGACGTATACGCCGGCGATTTCGAGGCGGCGGTCATCGCGTTTCTCAACTTTCACCCCGAGCACGCCCACCTGGCGCGGACTCTTGCGGGGTTGATTACTGCCCACGCCACCCCGGTGGGCAGCGGCACGGTCGCCCGAACCCGACGCATTCCCCTGGAAGAGCGGGCCCGGGCCGCGGTCATCGCGTGGTTGCGGCACCAGACCACGGGCTACGACCAGATGAACATTCCGAGGGAAAAGGGCCGTCGCCGGGAAGTCCGCCGGATGCTCGCGCAGCGCTCCAGCCAGTTGCTCGGGAAGTACCGCACGGGCGGGCCGATCGATCGACGGGCGTGTCCGCTGCAGGCCGCCCTCGCCACCTGGCTCCCGACCCGGACCATCGGGTGAATCAGGTCCGTCGGGAGGAGTAGCCTCCGCTCAGTAGCGCTCCGTAATTTTTCCCTTTGCGGAAGGCCGGGGGCAGGGGCCTGACTGGCGGGATGGAATTTTCGGCCGCCACCTTGGAGCACCTGCGGGACGAGGCGTACGCCTACCTCTGCCGCGAGGCGTTGCAGGCGCAAATCGCCGCCCTCGCCCGGGAAAAGGAAGCCATTGCGGGCACGCGCCCGCCGTTCGGCGGACTCCTGACGCGCAAGGAAACCCGCGAAGCCTTCACCCGTTCCATGCGCACCGCGCTCGACAACGAGGTCACCCTGCAGGAGCAGCTGGCCCGAATTGACGGCATCACCGACTGGCTCCGCCCGTTGATCCGCAACAGCGTTTCAGCCTACCTCGCCGAGGCGAGTCCCGACTATTGCGCCCTGCTGCAAATCGACGCCCGCTTGAACGACTGGGAACAGTCGTGCGCCCAGCTGCCGGAGTTGCTGCTGGCGTTTGCCCGGGACGTGCGGGCCGTCGCCACCGCAGCGACAGCGCCGGGCGCCGTGAGCACTGGCTACGTGACCGAACTTGCCTCGCTCCGGGAAAGCGCCGAGCGGCTGGAGCAACAGCGTGACGAGCTCGCCCTGATCGAGCAGTCGATCGCGGCCCTCGCCGGCGAGGGTCCGGCTCGCGAGGTTCGGGTGCCGGCTCTGCCCGACCTTTACCGCGTGACGTGGGTCGGGCGACTCGCGGTCATTCCACCCGCGCAACTCGTCCCGGAAGCGGCGCGCGTCGAGGCGGAGTTCCGCCAGATCCTCTCCGAGGGCATGCCACTGATTGCGGCGCGACTCGATGCGGCCCGGAGCGTTTCCAGCCACCTCGCCGAAAATGCCCTCGAAGAGTACTGGAACCAGCTTCGCGCCCACGCGCGGCAGCATTATGTCGAGGACCGCGACGTCAGTGAGGTGCTGGAACAACTGACGCAGAAGTACGTGGACGCGGATCTCAAGCGCCGGCAAACGGGTCTCACCGGTCCGTTCATGAACGGACGCTAACGCGCGGGCTGCTCGCGTTTGCGGCCGCGGCCAATCAGGCGCTTGAAGTCAAAGTCACCCCGAAGCTTCGCGCTCAGGCTGACATCGGTCCCGTCCGGGCCGCGCGCGGTGCGGAGGCCGAGTCCGAGGACCCAATGTCCGTCGGATTTGAACGTCAGCCGCCGGGGCAGCTCCCATGCGATTGCGGGCCGCAGCACATAGACCGTGGCAGGCGGCCCCTCGAGTCCCTCGTTCGTGGCGAAGCCCGCCTCAAGTGTGCAGCGCAGTTTGCCGCGCTTCCACACGAAGCCCGGAGTGAAGCTCCAGGAATCGTCACTGAAGGCGTTCCGGCGGCGAACGGCGCGATAGTGCGTTGGCTCGGCGAAGTCGTAGCCGAGATTCAGAAAGAGCGTGAGATTCGGCCGCCCCGCGACTTCGTGCGAAAGCGTCAGGAACGGGGTGATATGGCGAAGCCCGTCGGTAATTTCCTCTGGGGGCGCTCCGATTGGGCGGGCAAAGCTGAGGCCGGAGGCGGCTTCGACGTGCGGTCGGAGCCACTCTCCCCAATGATACTTCGTCGAGAGCCACAGGCCGGACAATCCCGCGTGCGCGCCAAACGCATCGGCCTTCAACCCGTGAGAAAAGTAGCCCTCGACATCGGCGCTGACATCCCACCGGTCGGTCAGACCAAACCGCGCGCCGACCGGCACCCGGAGGAAGTCGCGGTGCAGCAGGTCGCCGAAATGCGGGTGCACCACAAAGCGGAGATGGCTGCGCCATTCCGTTTGCGGCAGTTCGGAGTCAAAGATGCCCCGAATCCTCAGGTCCGTCATGGCCGACGACGGTGTCTCAGCCGCACGGGAAACCGAGGCCAGTCCGACCACGAGTGCGAAGGCCAGCCCATGGACGATGTCCCACGCTGACCAGAATCTAGGACGAAAAATATTCACGCCCAAGCGAACCTACGGCGCCGCCAGCCGGGCCCGCTCGGCGTCGGTGAGTTCCCGTTGGTGGCCATTCTTGAAGAGCCAGCTCGCCGTCTGGTAGTACGCGATGGCGTCGTCGATGAGCGTCGGCTCGTGGGCGATCGGCACGGTCTCATGGCTGACCGGATTGTACTGGAAGCTCTTCGCATCCCGGACGGGCTTGAGCACGCCCAGCCGTCCCTCCTGGTAAATGCCGAGCTTCTGGTAGTTACCGATCAGGGCGCGGCCAGGTTCGACGCCAGCGCGGCTCAGGACGTCGCGCCCGTAGAATCGGCTCGGATACGTCCAGCCCAGCAGCCCGAGCAGAGTCGGCGCGTAATCGATCTGGCTGGTGAGCGTCTTGACGATGCCCGGTTTCACCTGGCCACCGGGCGCGTAGATGAAGAGCGGGATGTGATAGCGCTCCACCGGAAGCTCGGTCCGGCCCGCGCTCGACGCGCAGTGATCGGCCACGATGACGAAAAGCGTATTCTTAAACCACGGCTTGGTCGCGGCCTCCTTCAGCAGCTCGCCGATCGCGTAGTCCGTGTACTTCACGCCGCCGAAGCGTCCCGAGGTCTTCGATGGCAAATCGATTTTGCCCTCGGGGTACGTGAACGGGCGGTGATTCGAGGTCGTCATCACGAAATGGAAGAACGGCTTCCCCGCCGCGAAATCGCGATCCGCCTCCCGCAGCGTCCAGCGAAAGAGGTCGCCGTCGCAGGCGCCCCAGGCGTTCGCGAACGTGATGTCGCCCTTCACGACGAGATTCCGGTCCACCACACGGTAGCCATTCTCGCCGAAAAAGTAGTTCATGTTGTCGAAGTAGCCGTATCCGCCGTAGATAAACGCCGTCTCGTAACCCTTGCTGCGGAACACCGAGCCGAGCGTGAAGAGGTGCTCGTTGTTCGGGCGCTTCACCAGCGAGCGGCCGGGGGTCGGAGGAACCGAGAGCGTGAGCGCCTCCATGCCGCGGTCGGTCCGCGTGCCGGTGGCGTAGAAGTTTTCAAATACGAGCGCCTGCGGCGCGAGCGCGTCGAGGTTCGGGGTGAGTCCATCCTTGCTGCCGTGGCGACCGAGAAACTCCGCACTCAGGCTCTCCACCGTAATCTGGATGACGTTGAGCTGCTGCGCCGGCCCGGCGTGGCGCACGAGTCGAAGCAGGTCGCGCGGCTCGGTGGTCAGCGGCGTGGCTCCATCGCGCGCGAGGATTTTGTGCATGCGCTCGAACGCCGCGTCCGCCGGCATATTCGGGTAAAACGTGTCGTAATCGAGCTGGTTGTCCCAGAAAGCCGCGAAGAGGGACCAGAGCCCGTCCTTGGCCAGCTCGCGATTGTAGTTGTTCGCGAAGTTGGGAATGTAGGCCTGTCTCAGCCCGCCGCCGAGGACACCGCAGGCCAGCACGATAATCCCGGCCGCGCGCCACCGCCGCTTCGCGGGTGCCGCCGACCCGGCCAGCCAGATCGCCGGCCCGCCGGTCCGCCAGAGGAGTCCGTAGCCCGCCAGACTCGCCACGAACAGGGAGGCGTAAATCACGGGCATCGGATACGACTCGCGGATGTTGCCGATCACCTCGGTCGTGTAGACGAGGTAATCGACAGCGATGAAGTTGGCGCGAACGCCGAACTCCTCCCAGAACAGCCACTCCCCCACCGTGCCAAAGAGCAGCGCGTAGAGAATTGCGACCAGGCCGGCGTGCGCCGCCAGCCGGGCCAGCCGAAACTCGAACGTCCGCGCGGGCAGCAGCGCAAGGAACACGCCCAGCGGCGCCGCCCACCAAAGCGCGGCCGCCAGGTCAAAAAGCGCGCCCCAGGCAAACGCCGCGACCAGGCTCAGATTCCAGGAGACATCGCGGGCCGCGAAGATCAGCAGCGCCACGCGCGTCAGAAATCCGACGGCCAGCGCGAGTCCAAGGGCGAGGATCACGCCGCCTTCCCGGCTCGCCAGAAGCCGGCGGACGAATGCAACCGGCGCTGGGGTACACTCAGATCGGGGTGCGGTCGGCGAGGGCGCCGCCGGGGCTGGGCTGGACATCACGGTCGGACGCTAGGGGACTCCCCCACGTTCGAAAAGAAGTAACAAAATCCTTACTGGACAGACCCTCGCGACCATAGCAGCTCAAGCATTAGCGCCGATCAAATCACCTCGGCCGGCGGCAGGATGTAGCCAATTTCCACCTACCGGGCTCCAATCCTCACATCCCAAACACCTTGAGCGCGCCGCCCCAGACCACAGACCAGAAGCGGCGGTCCTCCTTGTTACCCTCCGCGTCGGCGACCTGCTGGCAGAGAAACACGCCCTGACCCGCGAAGAGGTCGTCAAACAGCGGATTCATGCCGCGATAGTAACTCCAGAAGGTTTCCGCCCGCGCCGGCCGGTAATCGAGATTGGGCGTAAAGCCCATCGTGGCATCCTGATTCGTGCGCCGCGCCGGGCGATCCTCGCCGCGCACTTCCAGACGCTCCGCCCGCACCCCGCGCTTCCCCGCGACGACGAGCCGGCACGGGCCCACAAATTCGAAGAAGCGGAACTGCAGCGTCACCCACGCCTGCCACCGAAAAAGCTGCCAGCGCCGGCGAATCTTGAGCCGGGATTCTGTTCCCGCCAGCACCACCCCCGTCAGGAAGCTGGGCCGCAGGATCAGCGAGGTCCCCGCCGGGAGCGAAATCAGCGCCAGTTCGCTGTGCGGATCCGCCTGGTTGGAAAGTGTCAGCCGCCGCTCCGGTCCGCCGTCGGCACCGGTGTTCTTCATCTCAATCAGCTCCACCAGGCCCGTCGCCAGGCAGGTAAACGGCACCCGCCAGTCGAGGAGGTAACGCGTCCGCCGGTTGAGCCCTTCATCCGACGCCTGCAGGAATTTCTCCTTCACCCAGAGCCGCTCTCCCGGCCCGAGAACGATCTCCGCGGAGACGCCACTCGGTCCCACGTCGGGCAACTCCGCCCCGCCGGCCTGCAGCCGCACCGGCCGGCTGCGCGCGATGTACGGCGCGACACCGAAGTACAGGCCGAGCTTCCAGACGGTCGGTCCGAAGAAATAAAGCAGCATCGCCGTGAGCAGCCACCACTTCAGCGCCATCCGCACCGGCCCCCGTCCGATCTCGTAATCCCAGGTCCGATCAAAGTAGTGCCAGAACTTCGACTGCTGTGCCACGACGGCCTGGTACTTCGCCTCGACCTTGCCGAGCGCGATGTCCAGACCGTCCCGCTCCCAGGTCGTCCGGGTGAACTCCCGCTGCAGCTCGGCGCGCTTCGCCGTAATCTGCATGCGCAGGGCCGCGATCCTGGCTATCTGTTCGGCATTCGACTTTTGCTGGTCGGGATTGCCAATCAACCGATCCCACGCGCTTTCCAATTCCTTTAACTGCGCGAGCACCTTGTCGGCCTGCTTGCCGCGTTCATCCTCGGCCGCGATCTCGGCGGTGATCCGTGTCATGCGGAGTTCCACGTCGGCTTTCGCCGCTCGTACTTTGCTCCGTTCGCCGTCGACCGTCCGGATGACCTCCTGCCGCCAGAGATCGAAGTCGGCGTTGTCCTTCAGGAAAATCCAGAGCCCGCACGCCACCAACGCCAATCCTCCGATCAGGGCGGCCGCGGCAAATTTCTGAAAGACCCAGCGGATGAAATTGAGCAGCAGGCCCATGAAATGGAAATTTTCCGGGACGTCCCGGGAAAGAAAAGGGTCGCCAGTGAAGTCGCCGATCTCCGGAAGCCAATTGCTAAAGCCGTCCGCCTGCGTCACGTTCTGACTGGGTTCGGTTCCATCCTTCTGTCCAGCGCCGACTTCCCCATGTCCAAAGCCATCGTCTCCTCGCTCTACGATTCCGACGTCTTCCGCATGGCGTGCCGCCAGTTCGACAAGGCCGCCGACGCGATCAACCTCCCCGACACCCTTCGGGACCGGACCAAGTATCCGCGGCGCTGCCTCGCGGTGTCGCTCCCGGTCCGGCGGCAGGACGGGAGCGTGACGGTCTTCGAGGGCTACCGCGTTCAGCACAATCTTTCGACCGGCCCGTCCAAGGGCGGCATCCGCTTCCATCAGAGCGTGACGCTCGGCGAGGTCGCGGCGCTCGCGATGTGGATGAGTTGGAAAACTTCGCTCGTGGGCCTGCCTTACGGCGGGGCCAAGGGCGGTGTCATCGTCGACCCCCACCAGCTTTCCGAAACCGAACTCGAGCATCTCTCCCGCCGCTACATGCAGGAGATGGTGAACTTCCTGGGCCCGCACGTGGATGTCCCCGCCCCCGACGTCGGGACGAACGAGAAGATCATGGGTTGGATGATGGACACCTATTCCAACCATGTCGGTCACCTCGAGCCGGCCATCGTCACCGGCAAACCCATTTCGCTCGGCGGCTCGCAAGGACGCCGGGAGGCCACGGGTGCCGGGGTGGCTTACCTCGTGAAGCAATATCTTCACGACATGAAGGTGCCGATCGCGAAGGCCACCGTGGCGATCCAGGGCTTCGGCAATGTCGGCAGCGAAACGGCCCGGGCCCTCGCCGGCTACGGCGCGAAAATCATCGCGCTGTCGGATCACACCGCCGCGTTCTACAATCCGAAGGGCATCAACATCGAGCAGGCGCTCACCTATGTCCGCACCCAGAAGGTGCTCCGTGATTTCGACGGCGGTGAAGCGATCACGAACGAGCAGTTGCTCGAACTGAAGTGCACCGTGCTCGTCCCGGCGGCGCTCGAGCGGGTCATCACCGAGAAGAATGCGTCGAAGCTGAAGTGCCGGCTGCTGGCCGAGGGCGCCAACGGCCCGACGACCAACGCGGCCGACAAGATCATCGACCAACGCGGCGACATCGAGGTCATCCCGGACGTCCTCTGTAATTCCGGCGGCGTGATCGTATCCTACTTCGAGTGGCTGCAGAACCTCTCCAATTTCTACTGGGACCGCGACGAAGTGATGGGGAAGCTCTTCGCGCTGCTCGACAAGGCCAAGACCTCGGTCGACGCCCAGAAGAAGAAATTCGGATTCAGCCGCCGCCTCGCCGCCCTCACCTTGGGAATCCAGCGCGTGGCCGACGCCAAGCAGAGCCGCGGACTTTTTCCGTAAGCGGCCGGCGTGTTTTCGTTTTCGATGGAGGAGACGACGGAGGGAATCGTTACGATAACGGGCTTCACGGCTGGCGTTCGTGCTGCCACGTTTCGGAGCGAACGAATGAAATCGTCACCTTCGATTCTGGCGGGGTTGTTCGCGTTTATCGGCGGCGCAGCGCACCTCGCCGCCGGTCCGGTCGACGACGGCATCGTCGCGGCGATGACTCTTTCCGACCGGCCGAACTACAGCTGGATCTCGATCGTCGATGACGACGCCCGCACCTACGAAATCAAAGGCCAGACATCGCGGGAAGGGTTCACCCGGGTCCGCATGCCGGTGGTAAACGCCATCCGCCGCCGGCTCGGCCGCGAGCCCACCGACAATGTCGTCGATGTGATCTATCACGGGAATGTCGACTGCGTCTTCGCCACTGACTCCGGCTGGAAGCGCTTTGCCGAGCTTCCCCCTGCGGCCGAGGCGAATGGAATTCGCGTCGAGCCCGAACCTTTGCTCCGGCCGGGCGGCGTGAGAGGACTGGGGTTGGTCGGCGTGCTCGCCCCCCGCCCGGTGAAAAAAGACGAGGACAGCGAGCAGCAAGCGTTCAGCAACCTCCAGTCCGGCATCAGCCATCCCCACGAGGATCTCGGCGTCATCGTGAGTAATGGCACGAACTGGCGAGCCGACGGCGACAGCCTCGCCGGCACCCTGACCGCACTGGGGGCGCAGCTCCTGCTCGTCCGCGACGGGCACCCGGAAATTACACCCGAGGAGGGCGTCGGCAGCTTCACACTCTGGTTCCGCGACGGGATCGTGTACCGCTACAAGGTGAGGCTCCACGGCCTCCTCGCGATTCAGACGCCCAATGGCACACGTCGCGTCAAAGTGAAGCAGACGATGACCACGCTGCTCCAGGACGTCGGGTCGACGAACGTCGTTATCCCGGCGGAAGTCCTGCAGCGGTTCGGGCAGTAGCCGCGAATTGATTCAGGCGTGGACGAGTCACGCCCCTACGACGGCTTACAACACGTAGTTGGTAGGGGCGCACCTCGGGTGCGCCCTGCTTAGAACGTGTGGATAAACAGCCCGGACCGCAGCTTCGGCTCGAACCACGTGCTCTTCGGCGGCATAATCTGGCCTGCGTCCGCGATGTCCATGAGCTGCTGCAGCGTCACCGGATAAAGCGAGAACGCCACGCCGCCCTCGGCATCCACGCGTTTCACCAGTTCGCCCGGGCCGCGAATGCCACCGACAAAATCGATCCGCTTGTTCGTCCGCGGGTCATCGATCCCGAGCAGCGGAGCGAGCAACCGATCCTGCAGCACGCTGACGTCGAGCCGGCCCACGGGATCCGCTTTGGGATCAACGGGGCACTTCAGCCCATACCACTTGCCGCCAAGATACATGCTGACATCGCCAATCTTCGTCGGCGTCGGCGCCGCGTTCTCGGTGAGACCGAAACCGGCCTTCACTGCCGCGAGGAATTCCGCCGGCGACCGCCCATGCAAATCGGGCACGATTCGATTATACGGCAGAATCTTCAGTTCGCTCGCCGGGAAGAGGACGCAGAGGAACCAGTTGTACTCCTCCGCCCCGGTGTGCTTCTCGTTGCGCTCGCGCCGCAGCCGCGCGACCCGCGCCGCACTCGCCGCCCGATGGTGGCCGTCGGCGATGTAGGTGACGGGCACGCCGCCAAACGCCTGCGTCCATGCGGCGGTATCGGCGATCCGCCAGACCGTGTGGCGAATCCCGTCGGGGGCGACGAAATCATGGAGCGGCTTTTCCTTCGTCTTCGCGTCGACCAGCGCGGTCACGGCGGCGGCATCGCGATAAGTCAGGAAGACCGGGCCGGTGTCCGCGCTGAGCGTGTCGATCAGCTTCGTGCGGTCGTCCTCTTTGTCCTTCCGCGTCTTCTCGTGCTTCTTGATCAAGCCGGCGTCGTAATCATCGACATGACATCCGGCGACGAGGCCGCGCTGACGGTGCGAACCCATCTGCTGCTCGTAAACATAGAGACTCGGGCTGGATTCGCGCACGAGCACGCCGGCCTGCTGCATGGCCTGGAAATTTTCGCGGGCCTTCGCGTAGACGGCCTCGCTGTACGGATTCGTTTCTGGAGGGAGATCGATTTCCGCCCGATCGACATGGAGGAGACTGTGCGGCTTCCCTGCGGCGAGCCCGGCGGCCTCGGCGGCATTGACGACATCGTAGGGCACGCACGCGACCTCAGGGGCGCGGTCGGGTGATGGAACTAGGCCTTGAAAGGGATGAATGCGCATGGGCGTGAAGGGGCGCAGATTGTTCGAACGCGGAGCGCAAAGACACGGAAAAAGCGCGCAACGGCGCGGCATAATGGACGACGGACCAACCACACCCCGCCCTTCGGGCACCCCTCTCCAAGAGGGGACCTTGGCAATGAGCCTCACGAAGGTCCCCTCTTGAGCCGGAACGATGCAGTTGAATGTAGGGCCGGCGCTCGCCGCCGGGCCGCTTCGTGAATGAAACCCGTGGCCCGGCGACTAGCACCGGCCCTACACCAAACGGTGAACGCCTCGTCCGACGTAAGGAGATCGTGGACGGTGGGGGCACCGTCCCTCCATGGAGTGCTCTTTGAGAGGAGAGCGAACGGAAATCTAAACGATCCGCCTACCATGGAGGGCGGGTGCCCACACCCGTCGATTTCGTTCTACTGCATCGTTCCGGCTTGAGAGGGGTGGCGCGCAG